>JBBSJE010000112.1:0-18674 GCA_038257535.1 Polyangia bacterium | reverse complement strand
CATACGCCGGTGGGTCTCGACGGTTCCCCGTCCTTTGTCGAGATGGCCAAGGCGCACTCCGGATGTGAAGTGCTTCACCAGAACTTCTTCGAGCTCGACCTCACAGGGTGGACCTTCGACGGCGTCTTCGCGAATGCGTCTCTCTTTCACGTACCCGGCGCCATACTGCCTCGGGTGCTCGGTAGGCTTTATGACGCACTCGTCCCTGGGGGCGTTCTCTTCGCTTCCAACCCCCGCTCGTTCGATACGGATACGGAGGGATGGAGCGGCCAGCGTTATGGAAGTTTTCTGACCATCGAGGGATGGACGAAGCTTTACACCGCGGCGGGCTTTGCCCTCGAGCGGCATTACCTCCGGCCAGCCGGGAAGCCACCGTCCGAGCAGCCCTGGCTCGCGATGGTTTGGAGGAAGCCCGGAGGGCCTGTAAAGGAGGCCCATTAGGAAGTTGGAACGTGATGAGGGGAAGCCCCCGGCTCCAGGTGAGAACCGGGGCTCCCTCAGGCAGACTAAAGCGTGCGCCCCATTTGTTGGCGGTGCTTCGGGCGAATCACGCCTGGACCGGAGGCGGCGGGCGGACGCTGAGTGCCACTCGATTTCTGCCCCCGTGCTTCGATTCGTACATGGCAGCGTCTGCGGCCTCAATGAGGGCACGTGGGGTGGCAGCATCTACGGAAAGCTCAGCGACGCCGAAGGATGCGGTAATGCCTAGGATTTCACCAGAAATAAACCTTTGTTCAATCCGCATACGCACACGCTCGGCAAAAACCATTGCGTCCTTTGCACTGGTTTCTCGCAGCATAATGCAAAATTCTTCCCCACCGTAGCGGTAGGCTGTGTCGGTTGCGCGAACGCAGCCGGCAAGCACGTCAGCCACCGCTTGCAGAGCGGTGTCCGCCTGGGGGTGACCATGTGTGTCGTTAAATTCCTTGAAGTGGTCCACATCAAGCATGACAAAGGCCAACGGGCGGCTGTACCGCGAACATCTTTGGCATTCGGTTTCTAAATCTTCGTCGAGACGTCGCCGGTTCAGCAGCCGCGTGAGCGCGTCGACGTGGCTTCTAGTTTCAATAAGTTCATGCAAATGCGCTGATTCAATCGCAGTAGCTGCATGCATAGCCAACATCTCGAGAACCTCGATCGCATCGGGGGTTGTGACCTGTGCCTTTGAATGACGAGCTTCAAGGACGCCCACGACGCGTGCGCCAACGACCAGGGGGATCGCAATGGCACGTACGGGCATCATGCTGCTATCACTGAACCGAACTTGACCAGCGGGCCCCTCGAATGTGATGCGGCCTGATTTGGCGGCGCGCCCCGCGAGACTTTTGTGCAACTCAAGCGAATCGTTAGCTGTGGCGGCCTTGCCGTCTTCGCTGTCAATCAGCAGCTTTTGCTCGCTCATCAGCCATACCACCACGTGCTCATAGCCGCCGATCATCGCGGTGCTTTGCCGCACGGAGCCCACCACGTACCGTAGGTTAAGGCTTTCGGCAAATTCGCGGCTAGCGTCTAGAATCTGATGTAAGCGCAAAGAATGGTCGCTGAGCTCGCGATCGCGTGACGCGGCCAATTCCCGCGCCACGATAAGGGAACGCACAACCTCGTTGAGACCCTCTGCCAGCTCGGCGAGTTCGCGCGGGCCTACGGGATCGGCGGTTGCTTGCAGATGCCCGTCCCGAATGCGCCGAATGTGACGCAGCAAAGCCGCGACCGGCTCGACCACGGCTGAACGTAGCGTGTGGTGCTGGCGCATGGCGAGGAAGAACACGACCATGAAGACCACCAGTTCGATAAAAACGCGACCTTGTATGATGTATTGCTCGCGCGCTGCCAAGTGGTCGCGGCGCTTGGCAAGGGCTTCTGCGAACGCCGCGTGGGCGGTTTGGTACGCGCTGAACAGATCCCTTCCCTGCGTCACCGAAGGAGCCTTCGCACCTGGACTGGTGTTCGCGGCGGCCTTTGCCCACTGTTCGTGCCAGCGTTCCTCAGCAAGGCGCGCGCGCACCATCAAGCTGGCAAGCTCAGCCGATTCAACCGGGCCCACGAATGAGGATGGGCTTTTGTGGGATCGAGCCACTGACGATGCGGCCCGGGTGTAGGGCTCCAAGAAGCGGACATCATGCGTCAGCAGGTAGCCGCGAAGACTGTTCTCCTGGCTGAGCATGCTCGAATACGAACTTTCTTCATCCTGCATGGCCCGTTGGCTGTGCTCAACGGCAGGGGTAAACCACGCCCAGCCGGCAGCGTACGATGCGGCAGTGACCACGGCCGCCCCACCAACAATCGCGCCAAAAACGATGAAGATACCGCTCAGTTGATCAGCCAGCGAGCTGTCGCGGGACCGACGTCTTCCGACACCTGTTTGAATAATCTCACCCATCCATCCCCTCCACAACGCTGCGCGCTCATCACCTGCCTAGCATGCACGCCAGATACGCCAGATGCTTGGACTAAATACCAGCAATGGCCGCGGAGGCTAACGCGCAGGGCCAGGAACGGGCACCCCTGTCGTTGAGACGACATTCATGGCCAAGCGACCGGTTCGCCCCCGATCAGGCTTTTGCGTTCACGCCGCGCCCAAAAGAGTTTGTAGGTTTGCCCCGTTGTTTTTCCCCACAAGGAATGCATTGGCTTCCCATGCCCACGTAAGGCCCCTTTGCAGGGCTTGGCCGTAAAGGGACTTGACCTCAATCGACAGAAAATCTCGGGGTTCACGCAACGGCGCCGCTCGACCCAAGCGCGCCGCCAAGGCCGCTTCCACAGGCACGTCTTTGGTATCAATAAAAGCCGGGGCCGTAACAAATTTTCGCCACACAGAGGGTGATGGCGAAGCATAAACTTTGCCATAGCGCTCGGCCAGAAGATCAACTTCTCGGCGCCACAGAAGCACGCGCCCAATCCATGCGCGCACGTCGTCCCCATCGGGCTCGAGGGTATGAAGTCGAATGAATGAGCGTTGAACCGCAGCTGCGAAAAGCGCTTGGGCATCAGAAACCCGCGGCGCGTTTGCCGTCTTCGAACGGGCGCCCCACACGCCCTGTTGCACGTAAATGGCCTTCAGCAAAGCCACATCCTGGTAAATCTGCTTGTCCGACAGCCGCGCCTCGGGCTGCCCCTCGGGATATATGAGTTCGCGGGCTGCACGATGGAAGAACCAACCAAAGATCACAGCAAGCCGCTGGCCGCTGGATTCCGACGGTTTTGTCAATTCAGTCCGCGCACGTGACAAAGCTTCAAAGATGCCATCTGGCCCCACTCGCAACACGCCCGCGGATGCAGCCAGATCGCGAAGCTTCGGCAGCCCCGCCGCCACCACTTGCGCATGCCACCCCGACGACGCCGAAATGATTCCCACGCCGTCCTCGGCCAACGCCATAGGCACAAGATTCGCAGCCAGGGGGACATCTGCGGCACCACCTCCGGGCACCAAATTGGCCACGGCACGAAGTTCGTTGGCAAGTCCTCCCGCCAAACCGCCCATAAGCATGACAGGTGCCTGCAAGAACAATCGACGACCTAGTTTTGAGCGTTTCATCGGTTTGCCTCCGGGGCACAAAGCTTTCGCTTTTCTGCTTCAATTTTCCCATATACAGCAGCGGGAACATGCGGCTGCCCAATGAGCCCACGTCGTCGAAATTCGGCTTCGTCGATGTTTGCGTCCTTCACGCGTCAGGCGCAAAAGAGCGTCGTTTGCATCATAGAAATTAGGTTCACGCACAACCCGTCGCAACTCTTCCAATTCGGGCAGGTTTACCGAGAAATCATCCCCCCGACGCGTCAGGGCCCCCAGGCGGCCAGCCGCCGGGAATTTGCGAATCACCTCGCGGAAAGGCGCACAGGTTTTCTCATCGTTCAAGAGAAGCGTTGCCGCATCATCAAAGACAGCGGCGTGAGTGATGTTTTCAGACATGGGCGCGGATTCTGTCACCAATGGGCATGCAAAGTCGAGATCCGACCGCATCGGGATTCCGGCGGGCCTTGCGCTGCCGACTGTCATGACCTTGGCGCCTTTCGGGCGCCAGTTTGTTCAAACGATCACCGAGCCAGTGCACTTAATGACGATTACGAGATCGCAACCTTCTACCGCTCATTCGTTGGCACCTAGGCCACGGGCGCCAACTCTGGCAACTCCTCCTGCCCTGCATGCACAACGGGCGCTTGCGCCACAGAGAACCGCGCGCATCCGTAAAGAACTCCCGCAACGCCCATATAGCTGGCGGCCACCCAGGGCGTTTGGGCAAAGCCAATGGCTTCCCCATGCATGAAGCCCACGAACGTTAGCAACGCGCCCGCCAAAGCAAATGCGGAGGCTTTGAGAAACTGGCGGTCGATCACAAACGCACCTATGGCCCCTAACACCAACCCACCCAAGATGGCTCCCCCGCCCAACACGGCCAGCCCCTCGTAAAGCACGCCCACTTGGCCCAGCTTGTCGATGCCCACCGCCGCAGCGCTGGTGCCTGCGGCAGCCAACGAGTTGTCGATCTGCAGCTTGCCCCATGCGGCCAGATGCGGCGTGAGCGCCAAGACAATCGCAGGGGCATGGCTGCGCGGGGTTTCCTGAAAGGCTTGCGCACCGATCAGCATGCCGATGTAAAGCAGGATGGGCGAAATGGCCACCACCGGAATCAGCGCCATCATCACGGAGATAACACCGCACCAAGACAGAAGAATCACCGTAATCCCCGTGGCAGCCGAATAGCCGATGCGACCGCCCATGGCCTTCCAGCCTGGGTGCCCGATGTACACGGCGTTGATGAAGGGGTTGCCCATCAGGCACCCCACCAGGCTCACCACGCCGTCGGCGGTTAACACGCGCGTGGTTGGGTAGGCGTCGCCCGCCACCGCGGCGCTTTCCACGTTGTCGAGCGCTTCGACCAAGTCGTAGATGCCGAACGGGATTGCGGTCACCAAAATCACGCCCAAGAACTCGAAGCCAGAAAACACGTGTCCAAATACGGGCATGGGAACCGAAAATCCAAAATTGGCGAAAGAATCGCTCAGCTTGGACACGCTCATGCCCCCGAAATCAAGACCCAATGCCGTTGATCCCCAGGCGATGCCCGTGCCCACCCCAATGGCCACAAGGCCCGCGGGCACGCCGCGGAAGTAGCGGACCCCGCCAAACCAGCTGACAACAATGATGGAGAAGCAAACAACGCCAATCACCGGGGTCATAAACATCTCAAGCGCGGGCCGCATCGAAATAAACGCAATGGATACGCCGGCAAGGGTGCCCAACAAAGCCGCCCGCGGCGTGATCTTGCGGATGATGGGCGCCACAAATCCGCCCGCCATCAACACGAAGCTTTGGATAAACACCCAGGTTAAGCCCGCCTCCCAGCCTTTGATGGGATCGCCCGTGCCCGATGCAATCGGCAGCATGATCACGAACACCACAACAAACATATGTGGCACGCTGATGCCCGAAGGCAACGCGCACACATCGGAGCGGCCGGTTTGTTTGGCAAGCTTGTAGGCGAGCCACGCGTAGTACACGGTGCTCAGGCACATCATTAAGCCCGTGGCGGGCAGGATGCGTCCGAACACAATCTCGTCGGGCATCTTCAGCACGAACCGCAACAGGCCAGTTAACACCAACAGGTTGACCAAAATGTTGGTGCCGAACCCAAAATATGCATTCCAATCTCCAGGTGTCCACAGCGCGGGCTTTTTTTCAGTCATGGCTTCTCTTGTCTCCAAGTTTGTGTTTCAAAGCGTCTGTTAAGCGGTAGCAAGCGCATTGAGCACGCTTGATGAGTTGGTGGTCCAGCCGAAGATGCCTCCCTGCGCGCGAATCATGCGCAAACCCACCTCGTGAAATTCGGCGAAGTACGAAGCGCAACAGTCACTTGGCACCAAGCATCGAAACCCGCGGTCGTTGGCTTCTCGCACGGTTGTGTGCACACAAACCTCAGTGGTAACACCGCAAACAATGAGGTCTTTGATCTCACGCGCCTGCAAGATCGCATGCAGGTCAGTTGCGAAAAATGCGCCTTTTCCTGGCTTATCGATGACGGGCTCACCGGGCACTGGATAAAGTTGTGGGATGATGTCGTGGCCCGCTTCACCACGAATGAGAATTCGACCCATAGGCCCCACAGAGCCAATGCGAAGGCTTGGCGCGCCTCGTTCAACTTTGGCCCGCGGCGCATCGCTCAGATCTGGACGGTGACCCTCCCGGGTATGAATCACCAACATGCCAGCTTCGCGTGCAGCCGAGAGCAGACGCGCGCAAGGGGCGATGGCCACGCGAAGCATCTGCACGTCGTTGCCCAAGCTTTCGCCAAAGCCACCAGGCTCTAAAAAGTCTCTTTGCATATCAATGATAACGAGAGCCGTTTGCGACACGTTCACCGCAACAGGTTCAGGATCAGCTTCGATCATTATGCGTTTCATCCGTTTCCTCGTTGCTTTGCACGCTACGAGGCGTCGTGTTTCGGCATCATCTCCCGGCCGTTAAATAACGTGACTTGCGTAGCTTTCTCGGTGAAGCACGCAAACGCAGACGACACAGCCAGATCAGAAGTGTTGCAATTTTAATATTGCGGAGACGCCCTGGAAACATCGCGCGATGTACGTTCGCCTCCGTAAACCCAACCTGGAGACAGCCCTTTGCCATCGCGATCTCCCTCGTGAAAACAAAGGATGCCCCCTATGCCGGAGGCTTAAAAAGCCTCTCTTTAAAAGGAGTCTTGGACAATGGCGAAGCCCCACCCTCGAGAGCAACCTGGCACCGCACATGGCTATGAAGGTCAGCCATTCGATGCTTCGCTGGCGCGATCGAAAACAACAGAGCCCTGCAGACGGTTCATCAAACACCTCACGTTCGGCTCATCACTGCTGTGCGCCCTGATTGCGGTGCCAAGCACCACGCACGCTCAGGAAGAGGAAGCGGCAGAGCCTATGCCCGTGCCCACGGTCAGCGGCAAAGAGCCAACGGTTCCCGAAACCACGATGCCAGCCGTAGAGCCCGGGGTGACCAAAGGACGCAAGCTGCCGGACCCGGAACCAGAAACCAAAGCCGAGACGCCCGTGTTGAAGATAGGCGTGGGTCTGCGAACCGGTTTGGCCATGATTCTCAATGGCTCAGGATCGGATCAGATCGAACTGGCGCTCAATGATGGCCTTGTAGACCAAGCCAACATGCGTCCCTACATGACGGCGCAAATGACCGAAGGGCTCAGCTTCTTTGCCTCCTTCGAGTTGGGCACCCGGAAGACGCTGGGCTTCGACATCCTAGACGCCATCCTTCAGGTCAAGGTGAAGAAGGAGCTGCAGATATGGATTGGCCAACACATTGGCGCCAATGACCGCAACAACATGAACGGTCCCTTTTTCGGAAACGGCTGGAACTTCGCCATTGGGGTACCCAGCTATCCCTTCGATGTGGGCGCCCGTGACCGTGGCATCACGGTTTGGGGCCTTATCGCGGAAGGACGTGTGAAGTACCACGCCAGCGTCCTCGATCTGCAACCTGGTCAGACACTGGAAAACGCGCGCTACGGCGGCCGGGTCACCGTGCATCTGCTGGAACCTGAAGACTTTTATTACAACTCGGGCACGTATTTCGGAAAGAAAGATGTCCTCGCGCTAGGCGCCGTTGTGAACTACCAAAAGGGCGTTGACGTTGTCGGCATGCCGGCCCTTGAGAACGATTTTATGGGCTACTCGTTCGACGCCTTCTTCGAAAAGAATTTGGGCAATCCGGGCACCATCACGCTGGAGGCTGGCTACTGGAACTTCTCCAATGTTGATCCAGGATACGTGGCCAACCAAGGCACCCGCGACATTGGCACGGGCGTGACCACGCCTTACCCTGTCACCAGCTTCTTTGCGGCCGCAAGCTGGCTGGCGCCCAACAAAACCGGCATAGGACACCTGCAGCCCAACGTGCGATGGCAAACCGCCAACTACGAAGGCCCCCCCACAGAGCATGTCATTGACGTGGGAATGGGGTACATCATAGATGGCTTCAACAACCGTTGGCACCTCAACTACCGCAGGGTCAATGGCGCCGTGGATCAGGACATTGTGCAGGTCGGGGCGCAGTTCATGATGTAGCAACCTCGGGTCGAACTAAGCGGGGTTTGGTGTGGCAGCACTCCAAACCCCGCCTTTTGCGTTCAGGTGTTTAGCCGATCGGGCAGCAATCCCTGGTGTACGATAAAGGCGGCGATCGCCTCTAAACCGTCACCTTGCTTCAGGTTCGTGAAGACAAAAGGTCGTTCTCCACGCATCCTGCGGGCGTCCCTGTCCATCACGTCCAAGGACGCTCCCACGGCAGCAGCCAGGTCGGTTTTGTTGATCACCAACAGATCGCTTTTGGTAATGCCAGGACCACCTTTGCGCGGGATCTTGTCGCCCGCGGCCACATCAATGACGTAGATTGTAAGGTCGGCCAACTCAGGGCTAAACGTTGCCGCCAAGTTGTCGCCCCCGCTTTCAACCAACACCAGCTCAAGCTGGGGAAACTGAGCCAGCAGATCGTCGATCGCCGCCAGGTTTGCTGAAGCGTCCTCACGAATGGCGGTATGGGGACAACCACCGGTTTCTACGCCCACGATTCGTTCGGCCGCCAGCGCACCACTGCGCAGAAGAAACTCTGCGTCTTCCTTGGTGTAGATGTCGTTGGTGACGGCGGCCACTTCGTATCTATCGCGCAGGCGCTTGCAAAGCGCGTCCATCAATGCGGTTTTGCCTGATCCCACAGGCCCCGCCACCCCTACGCGCAACGCTGACTTGGTTTTCATAACGTTCTCCTTTGTTCACGAGCGAAACAGGCGGCTGTACTGTGTTTCATGCAAAGCGCAGGCAATGCCGTGTGCGGGCGCCCCGGCGCCGATGTCTTCGTCGGCAACGCTGGCCGCGCGGGCAACGGCCTCGGGCACAGCGGACGCAAGCTCTGCAAGAATCGATTGCCCATCTGACTGCCCCAGCGGCACCAGCCGAACAGCGGCGCTGACTTGGCTTTCGGACCAGGCAAATAGGTAAGCAGACGCCGCTGTGGTCATGTGGATCTGCCACTGCACGCAGGCCAAAGAAAAGGCGGTCATGTAGGCCACCGGCCCCTGCGGTTGCAACTGGGTGTCTGGCGCCACCCCCAAGGTGGCAAGGATGCGCAGCAAGGCCTTTCCCAAACGCGCGTCTTCCGCGTGCGTCTCCGATGCGGCCCGGGACGCCAACACAAACGCGTTCCAGAACTCCAGCTGCTTGCCGTTGCGGTCGTGCCAGGCTTGGTACAAACGAAAGAACACGGGCACATCAAGTTCGGCAAGACAATCGACAACGAGGCCTCTTAACCACGACAAAACCTCATGCCGGTTGCCTAGCCACTTAAGTTCAACGGCGGTCTCTAGCCCTTGCGAATAGGCAAACGCACCAATCGGCAGCGCGGGACTCACCAATTGCAGCAAGCGCAGCAGGCCGATGTCGGCGGACATGGCTTCAGTGGTGATGGCCATGATGATGATGGCCCGATTCCGCGGCGCCTTCCCGATCGGACACGGCGTGAGCGCCGGCTTCCGGCTCTAAGGGTGCGGATTCTGATGTCACGTGCGCGCCCAAACCCCTGACCATGGCGTCCAACACGTGGTCGTGTTGATAGCGCAGCCAGCCCGGCCCCACTTGAAGCGGCACGTGGCGATTGCCCAAGTGGTAGGCGACGCGTGCCAACAGCACGGGATGCTCGGCGCTCACAGTTGAAACCGATTCCGGCGCCGCCTTCACCAACACCACTTCGCCCGACGAAAGCCGCAATCTGTCCGCATGGCGCAACAGGGTTCCCCGTGGCAGCAACAAAGCCGCGGGCCTGCCATCGTCAAGCGTCACCCGTTGGCGGCTGCGTTTGCGCGCATCGTAAGCAAGCGTCAAAGACGTGGCGGGCGCCTGCTCGCCGTCGTCAAAGGTCTCAAGCTTGGGCAGGTCATCGGGGGGCAAAGCGTTCATGGCGTTCCTCGCTAAAACAGAAAATACTTCTGGGCCAAGGGAAGCTCGCGCGCGGGCTCACAAGTCAAAAGCACACCGTCGGCGCGCACTTCGTAGGTTTGAGAATCCACTTCCATCACAGGAAGCAGGCCGTTGTGGATCAGATCCGACTTCTTGATGCGTCGGGTGTTGCGGGCGGCCACCAGGGTTTTGTTTAAGCGCAACCGGGTTGCCAAGTCGGTGGCAAGGGCGCTGCCCGAAACGAAGGTCACGCTGGTGCTGGTGCGGGCGCCCGCATACGCCCCGAACATAAGTCGGTAGTGAACAGGCTGTGGCGTGGGAATGGAAGCGTTGGGGTCCCCCATGGGCGCGGCGGCAATGAAGCCACCTTTGATCACCAAGGCCGGCTTAACACCAAAGAACGCGGGTTTCCACAGCACCAGATCGGCAAGCTTCCCTGCTTCAATTGATCCCACTTCATGGGCAATGCCATGGGTGAGCGCGGGGTTGATGGTGTATTTGGCGATGTAGCGTTTGGCGCGAAAGTTGTCATTTCCCGCTTTGTCCTGGGGCAAAGGCCCACGTTGCATGCGCATTTTGTGAGCGGTTTGCCAAGTGCGCGTCACCACTTCCCCCACTCGTCCCATGGCCTGCGAGTCAGAGGACATCATGCTAAAGGCGCCCAGATCGTGAAGGATGTCTTCGGCAGCGATGGTTTCTTTGCGAATGCGCGATTCCGCGAACGCCACGTCCTCTGGAATGGACGAATCTAGATGGTGGCACACCATCAACATATCCAAGTGTTCATCCACCGTGTTGATGGTGTACGGGCGGGTTGGGTTGGTTGACGACGGCAACACATGCGCCACACCGCAAGCCTTAATGATGTCGGGTGCATGCCCGCCGCCCGCGCCTTCGGTATGAAATGTGTGAATCGTGCGGTCTTTGAAAGCCGCAAGCGTATCTTCTACAAAACCCGATTCGTTCAGCGTGTCTGTATGAATGGCCACCTGAATGTCCTCAAGCTCGGCCACCGTCAGGCAGCAATCGATAGAGGCCGGCGTGGTGCCCCAGTCCTCGTGCAACTTTAATCCCATACAGCCGGCGTGAATCTGCTCCACCAGCGCCTCGGGGCGACTGGCGTTGCCCTTGCCGAAGAAGCCCAGATTCATGGGAAAGGCATCGGCGGCTTGCAGCATACGTGCAACGTTCCAAGCGCCGGGCGTGCACGTGGTGGCGTTGGTGCCCGCGGCGGGTCCCGTGCCGCCCCCCAACATTGTGGTCACGCCTGACATCAGCGCCTCTTCAATCTGCTGCGGGCAAATGAAGTGGATGTGGGCGTCGATGCCCCCCGGCGTCACGATGCAACCCTCGGCCGCCACGATTTCGGTGCCCGGTCCGATCACAATGTCCACACCCGGTTGAACATCGGGATTTCCAGCCTTCCCCACGCGGGCGATGCGGCCGTTTTTGATGCCAATGTCGGCCTTCACAATGCCCCAGTGGTCCAAGATGAGGGCGTTGGTTAACACCAGATCGGGTATATCAGGCCCCGTACGTTGGCTTTGGCCCATGCCATCGCGAATGACTTTGCCACCACCAAACTTCACCTCTTCTCCCGCAAGGGTGTGGTCGCGTTCGACCTCGATCATGAGGTCTGTGTCGCCCAAGCGAACTTTGTCCCCTGTGGTGGGGCCATACATCTCCACATACGCGCGCCGGCTGATCTGGCTCATGGCGTGGCCTTTGGTGATCCATCAAGTGGTCCCATAACTTCGCCGCGAAAGCCCCACACTTCGCGCGCCCCTGCAAACGGCACCAGCGCGACCTGCCGCGTTTGGCCTGGCTCGAACCTCACCGCGGTGCCAGCGGCGATGTCCAAGCGCATGCCACGGGCGGCCTGGCGATCAAACCGCAACGCCGGGTTGGTTTCGCCAAAGTGATAATGCGACCCCACCTGCACGGGACGATCGCCAGTGTTGGCCACGCTTAGCGCAATGGCAGCGCGGCCCACGTTCAGTTCCACGATGGCGAATTCGTCATTGAGAATGACCTCACCCGGACAGCGCGCACCGGAGTCGGCGATGGGGTTGTGCACGGTCACAAGTTTGGTGCCGTCAGGAAACGTGGCCTCAACTTGAACTTCAGGGATCAATGAGGCCACGCCCTCCATGACGTCTTCGGGGCCCAACAGCAATGTGCCCATGTGCATCAGCTCCGCCACCGTTTTGCCATCACGGGCACCTTCCAGGATCGCGGCTGAGATGTACGCCACCGCTTCAGGGTAGTTCAGCCGCAAGCCGCGCGCTTTGCGACGTTCAGCAAGCAAAGCCGCAGTGAAGACGAGCAGCTTGTCCTTTTCTCTAGGCGTTAGTTCCAAACCACGGCCTCCGCAAATGCCTGTTCATGTTGCCCAAATGCGAGGGGGTGTGGCTGCGCGACCCAATGTCAGGGGTCGCACCGCCTGCCAGGTGGCAGCCAACCGCTCGCGCACCAAGGTGGCGTCCACGTCAATCGCTCGACAGATCAAGGTGCCGTTCACCAGACTCGCGCTCGCAAGCGTGTGCGCACCTGATTCATGGCAGTGCTGCCGCGCGGTTTGCAAAGCGTCTTCACCAGCGGGATGCGCCAGGAAAGTTCCACAGGCCGCGCGGTTGGCAAGCCCCCACGCCGCGCTCAATCGCGCCGAACCACCTTCATAACAGGCCCTGTCGATCACGAGCGGCCTGCCTTGCTGATAAAGTTCCAGGTTCAGACGGCAGCTGCCTTGCGCAAAACCAGCGTCCCCAGCGGGCCGTCCCAAGCAGCTGATGTCCCAAGCGGCCACGCACGCGCCCTGATGCAGATCAATGCGTGTGCAAAGCCGCGCTTTGGCCCCTTGATACACGATTGTTTCTTGCGGTAGCCATTCCAGCTGCGCGTTTGCGAGCACCGTGGCCTGCACCGTTTGCCGTGACACCGCTGCAAGGCTTCGGTACACCTTGCCCGCCGCCGGGGTGGTGATAAGAGCGCGCGCGCCGGGCTCAAGCCGAATCGCGATGTCCAAGGTGTCGCCGCCCACCAAGCCGCCCGGTGGGTGAAGCAAATACACGTGGCACACCTCGCGACCTTCCGGATAAAATGGCTTTTGAACGCGCAGGGGGCCTACGTGAACGCGATGCCGCAAAGCCGTACCTCCGTGTTGCCAAGCGAACCCCAACTCAAGCCGCGCGCTCCAGCCTGAAGGCCCAGCGGCGTTTGGCCAACGCGAAGCAGCCTCTTGTATGCCAGCCACAGTCAAATTGGTTCCTGGTTTGGGGCATCCGGGGCAACGAACGCAACCGATCGCTCCCAAATCGCCAACACCAGGCAGCCTTCAGGGCTTTGCACGCTGTGACGGCTGCCGGGCGGATTGATCCTGAGCGTGCCACGGGCGTAGCGGCCGTGGTGATCTTGTTGTGAGCCGGCGATCACGAAGATGTACTCCCACCCCATGTGCTTGTGCTCGGGCACGCTGGCGCCCGGTTGATAACGCAACAACGCGGCCGCAGGGGCCGTACTAGGATCGCCCTGAAGCCGAGACACGCTGACCCCCTCACGAAACGGCTCCCAGGTGCGCAGCTCGGGCGCTTCTGCCAGTTCCAGCAAGTTGGAAAACGTGAGCACATTCACGACAACGCCTCAAGCAGCGCCGCGGATGTGGACACGGCACCAAACACACCATTTTGCATCGTAACCATCTTCAGCGCGGCCGCATGGTTGCCTGCGTCCGTGGCGGCGCAACAATCGCCCAGCAGCAGGCATTCGTAACCGCGGTCGTTGGCGTCGCGCATGGTTGTGTGCACGCACACGTCGGTGGTGATGCCCGTGAGCACGATGTTCGATACGCCACGTTGGCGCAAAATCATGTCGAGATCTGTGGCGTAAAACGAACCTTTGCCAGGCTTGTCGATCACAACCTCACCTGGCAGCGGCGCCAATTCGGGGATGATCTGCCAGCCAGGCTCACCCCGCACCAATACCCTGCCGCAGGGCCCTGGGTCGCCAATGCCGATGCCGGAGCTACCTTTGTTGGTTTGTCGTGAACGCCAACGTTTGTTGGCAGGAAGATCTGACAGATCGGGTCTGTGGCCCTCGCGGGTATGAATGATGTGAAAGTTTTTTTGGCGCATTCGCTCCAAAACACGTTGGATAAACGGAATGGGCTCGCGGGTTTGCGCCACGTTGTATCCCAACTGCGCGATGTACCCACCCGGACCGCAGAAGTCCGTTTGCATGTCGATGACAACAAGGGCCGTGTTTGAAGGCGCCAGGTCTCCGTTCCAGGGCCAGCGGTAAGGATCGGCCGCGACGTAAGTGCTCACGCCTTGCTTATAGGCCAGCCCGTGTTTCCGATGGGTTGCCGGTCAGGATCGCACGCGTTAAATGTCATATTCCGGATCGAGAAGCGCTTGAGCTCGTAGGCTTTCCTTGCGCACTGTCTGCGTGTGCTGCTGCCTCAGGCGCTGACGATCTCGCATTTGCACCGGCAATACGCCAACGGCGAAACCACTGTTGAATTTGTTGTGAACGCCCTCTTGGACCGCATCCGCAACGAGGCCGCTCAAGGCGTGTTTATTGCCTTGGCAACAACCGAACAAGCCTTGGCGGCGGCCCGCAGCCTGGGCCCCCGGTTCAACCCACAGCGCCCGCTTTGGGGGGTGCCTTGTGTGGTGAAAGACAACATTGATGTAGCGGGCTTCGCCACCACGGCCGCATGTTCGCGCGCAACGTACCACCCCACACGCAGCGCACATGTGGTGCAAAAATTGATCGCCGCGGGCGCCATCGTGCTGGGGAAAGCCAATCTTGACCAGTTTGCAACCGGGCTTGTGGGCACGCGGTCGCCTTATGGCATCCCGAACAATCCGTTTAACGACAAGTACATCAGCGGTGGGTCGAGCAGCGGCTCGGCGGTGGCGGTGGCGCGGGGTTATGCGACGTTCGCGTTGGGCACCGACACCGCGGGATCGGGCCGCGTGCCAGCAGGCTTCAACAACATCGTGGGGCTCAAGCCTTCGCGGGGGATGTTGAGCAACCGTGGCATCGTGCCGGCCTGTGCCCATCTAGATTGCGTTTCCGTCTTTGCCCTCACGGTGCAAGATGCGAGTTTGGTGGCCAATGTGATGGCGGGCTTCGACGAAGAAGATCCTATGAGCCGCAGCGCCGCCCTCACTTGGTCTGCCACGCCTGGTTTTCGCCCAGGAAGCGCCCGTTTGGGCATTCCCCAGCCCGAGCAGCAAGACTTCGCTGGCGATGCGCAAGCGAAGCAACACTTCGCGAGGGCTTGTGACGTTGCCGCGCAAATAGGCGCGGAAGTTGTGCCATTGGACTTTTCACCTCTGTTCGAGGCGGCGCAGGCGCTTTATTCAGGCGCGTGGGTGGCGCAACGGCTGCAAGCGGCGGGGCCCGTGTTGCGGCAAGACCCCAACGCGCTTGATCCCATCGTCCGGGGCATTTTGGAGGCGGCACAATGCCACGACGCTTTGGCAGCCTTTGCAGCCGATAGGCAGCTACAAGCGCTGCGACAAAAGGCGGCCCCCATCCTGCGCCAAGTGGATGCCTTGTTGGTCCCCACCTCGCCCACGATCTTCACCCAGGCCCAAGTGGCAAACGATCCCATTGGCACCAACCAAACCCTGGGACGCTACACAAATTTCGTCAACCTATTGGATCTTTGCGCGCTGGCCGTGCCCGCTGGCTTTCGCAGCGATGGCTTGCCCAGCGGCGTCACGCTGATAGCGAACGCCGGACGCGACTCGCTTCTGTCTGCCATCGGCCAGGCCTTGCACGAGAAAGCAGGCGCAGGCTTGGGCTTGAACGTCGCCGCGTCGATCCCAGCGCCCGCCGAGATTGTGTTCGATGCACCGCAAGCGGGCTGGAGCCCCTTGGTGGTTGCCGGAGCCCACATGCGTGGCTTGGCTCTCAATTGGCAGCTAACCCAACGACAAGCGGTGTTCGTATCGCAGGTAAAGACCGCGCCTATCTATCGGCTAATGGCGTTGCCGGGGCCTGGGCCTTCACGGCCTGGGATTGTCCGCGTGCTGCAAGGAGGTGCGTCCATCGCGGCGGAGTTGTGGGCCATGCCCACAGAGGCACTGGGCGGTTTCCTCAACGAGGTACCTTCACCTTTGGGCTTGAGCAAGGTGCAATTAGATGATGGCAGACAGCTATGCGGCTTTGTGGCTGAAGCATATGCCGTAAGCGAAAGTCAGGACATCACCGCATTGGGAAGTTGGCGCGCGTACCTTGCGCAAACCTAGGCGACGACATTCCTCGAGTCCGCTGAGTTTTCACCTTGGTGTTTACGAATGTTTCATGACTGCGCCATCCGCCGGTTACCTAAGCTCGGTAAGGTGCGCATGCTGCCTAGGCCGATTGAGGATTGAAGGTCGCACTCACCACGATTTTTCGACCAGGGGAAGGAACAAACAAACACATGACCCACATTGTTGAAACCACGGCAGGCGCAAGCCGCACACGTACCAGGCTCACCACCACGGCCTGCGCGCTGGCCCTCACCAGCCTCTTCGCCTGCCAGAAAGAGAGGCCCACCGAAACGGTGACCATGGCCGAGTCGCCTTCACAACCCACGCCTGCGGCAGAGGACAAAAGCGCCCCCATCAAAGTGGGCATACTTCACTCCCTGTCGGGCACGATGGCGATCAGCGAAACGTCTTTGAAGGATGTTGCGCTGATGGCGATCGACGAAATCAACGCCGCTGGTGGCTTGCTGGGGCGGAAAGTCGAACCTGTGGTCGTGGATCCCGCGTCCAATTGGCCGCTGTTCGCCGAGAAGGCCCGTGAACTGATTCAAAAGGAGAAAGTCGCGGTCACTTTCGGGTGCTGGACGTCTGTGTCCCGCAAGTCTGTGCTGCCTGTGTTCGAGGAGCTCAACGGGCTTTTGTTCTACCCGGTGCAATACGAAGGCGAAGAATCATCGTTCAACGTGTTTTACACCGGCGCGGCGCCCAACCAACAGGCCATTCCCGCGGTTGAGTATCTGATGAGCAAGCAAGGCGGTGGCGCCAAACGCTTTGTGCTGCTGGGAACCGACTACGTATACCCGCGCACCACCAACAAGATTTTACGATACTTCTTGCACGACAAAGGCATTGCTGACGAAGACATCATGGAGACTTACACACCGTTTGGACACAGCGACTATCAAACGATTGTGGCCGACATCAAAAAATTTGCTTCGGCCAAGCGAACCGCTGTGGTTTCCACCATCAACGGCGACTCCAACGTTCCTTTCTATAAGGAGCTTGGCAATCAAGGTTTGAAGGCTCAAGACATTCCTGTGGTGGCTTTCTCGGTGGGCGAAGAAGAGCTGCGTGGGGTGGACACCAAACCCTTGGTGGGCCATTTGGCCGCTTGGAACTATTTCATGTCGGTGGATACACCTGAAAACAAGGAATTCATCGCCAAGTGGCTTGCCTATGTCAAAAAGAACAACCTTCCCGGAGGCGACAAGCGGGTCACCAACGATCCCATGGAAGCCACATACATTGGCATCAAGATGTGGGCGGGCGCGGTGGAGCAAGCGCAGAGCACGGATGTGGATGCCGTTCGCCAAGCCATCGGTTATCAGAAGGTCAAAGCCCCTTCGGGGTTCGAGATTGCCATGGACGCCAAGAATCACCATCTGCACAAACCCGTGCTGATTGGCGAAATTCGCGCCGACGGCCAGTTCAACGTTGTGTGGAAAACTGATGGACCCATCAGAGCGCAAGCTTGGAGCCCCTTCATTCCCGAAAGCGCCAAGAAGGTGGCCGACTGGACCTACCCCTGGGTCTGCGGCAACTGCGAAGCGCCCAAGTTTGCAGCGATGGTTCAGTAGCCAAGGAAACCCACACCATGATCCAAAGCGATACGCGACAAAGCCCGCGGTGGTTCTCCACGTGCAGCCTCGCTTTGGCGGTGTGGGCCCTTGCGGGGCAGGCGCAGGCATCCGCAGATCCGAATGCGCTGCGCGCCGCCCTGGCGGCGATGAGTGACGAAGACTCCGACAAAGTTGATGAAGCCACAAGCACGTTAAGCCGGTTGGCCGATGCAACGCTGCTGCCCTCGTTGCAGGCGCTGCAAGCAGAGCAGCTGTATCGTGACAAGCAGGGCCAGGTGGTGATCAAGCGCGAAGACGGCATCGTTCGCGATCCCGTCACTCAAGCGGCGATCTCAGGGGCTACGGATCTGTCGCCGGTGCGCATGACAAACCAGCTGCGTCGCGCGCTGTTGCCCCTGCTGGCGCAGCTTCAACTGGATGCGCCGCAAGCGAGCGTGCGGCGCGCCGCCGTAGAAGAGCTGATCAATCGTGGCGCCAGCGAAGTCGCGCCCTTGCTCAAAGCGCGGCTCGTGAAAGAGACCGACGTAGCCATAAAGCAGGCCCTCCAGATGGCCATTGCCAAAGCTGATCTGGGCGCGGCCGACCCGCAACTGAGGCTTGCCGCCCTACGCTATCTGCTGAAACACGGTGACCCCGGCAGCCGCGCCGATGTGGCCGCTTTGGCACGCAAGCCCGAAAGCGGCGGCGATCCGAACCCCCAGGTACAAGCCGCGGCGATCTCTGCTTTGAGCGCCATCGAACGAAGGCAAGAGTTGATGCGGCTAGGAGGCCACCTGATCCACGGCGTGAGCCTCGCGAGTGTGCTGTTGCTGGCCTCCCTGGGGTTGGCCATCACCTTTGGCTTGATGGGCGTGATCAACCTGGCCCACGGGGAGATGCTGAT
>JBBSJE010000111.1:0-18844 GCA_038257535.1 Polyangia bacterium | reverse complement strand
TTGGCGTGTTGAGCCGCCTGCGAAGCTTCTTGTACCTCTAAAGCAGCCGTCATTTCTTCGGGATCGGCCAACCATGAGCTCTCTTGGCATTGTATCGCCCAGTTGGCCACGGTGCCTGGCACGCAGTAGGCGCAATACGACTGGGCTGGATCGAACGTCACCGCCTTCGTGGATTTGTTTGCGACCTCGAGCCGAAACGCGACGAAACCCTCATAGTTGCGGTCATAAGCCAACGCGACTTGCAGCCCATTTCGCTCTTTAAGCAGCACCTCGCGGCCGTTTTGCCACTTGTGCACCGGCTCGCGCGGGGTCAACCGCACCACAGGCTCCGCGGTGGCGCAAGCGCTCCCTCCGGTCAACAAGAGCAGAATCACACACCGCCTAAATTGGCTCAACATCAAACTCTCCATGTTCAAATGTCCCATGCAGAGACGCCGCCCCTGGCGCCCCTATTCATGGTTGGGGGCGGGCAAGAAGCTCAGCGTGATGAATCACAGTCGCCGCCGCACACATTGCGTTCTTTGTCACCCCGCCTCGTTAAGAGTCGCCAGGGTTGATGGATCGGGCTTGGATGTCTATATAGCGAGAATCAACCCAGCCCCCAAAACGCGTTTGTCTAGGCCAGCCGCATGAGCTGCGAGGTGGTAAAAACCCGCTGGGGTTCATGGGCCATGCGCGACCACGACGCAGGTGAAGTGATGCACCCCGGAGTGGGGCCGTTGATCGAAGCCGAAACGCTGTACGTTCAGCAATCGCAGCTCGCGCATCGGCTGCAAAACACGCAACGCCGACGCTTGGTGGTTTTCGATGTGGGACTGGGCGCGGGATCCAACGCTTTGGCCGCGTGGCTTGTGGCCCACCAAACGCCCGCATCCGCAGCGTCACTAGAAATTGTGAGCTTCGAGAAGAGTTTGGAAGCTTTGCAACTGGCACTGAAAAATCATGAACGCTTTGGCTTCGAGGGCGCCGCTTTGATCGCCGCACACGCTCTCTTGGACCGCGGCAGTCACGAAGACGAGCGCACCTTGTGGCGCTTGCAGCATGGCGATGTGCTTGAACGACTGGCCCAAGAAACCGCTAGGGCCGACGTTGTGTTTTGGGATCCGTTCTCACCCAAGGTGAATCCCAATCTGTGGACCGTGGGCGCGTTCACGGCCATGCGGGCGGCTGCGGGCCCGGAAGCCACGTTGTTCACCTACAGCGCCTCGACCACCGTGCGCATGGCACTGCTGCTGGCCGGATGGCATGTGGGCGTGGGCATTCCCACGGGGCAAAAGGCTACCACGACAGTTGCGGCCGTTCGTCTGCAAGACCTGGAAGCGCCGCTTGACCGGGCGTGGCTGTCGCGGATTGACCGGACCGACCTTCGGCTGCCGGAAGACGCAGGCGAAAACGCCGTGGTCCGCACAAAGGCCTGCCACCAGTTTTGCGTTGAAGGCCCGCCACAGACGACTTGAGCCGGTGGACAGGATTGAACTGTCGACCTACGGTTTACGAAACCGTTGCTCTACCACTGAGCTACACCGGCAAGTGTATAAATTTCAAGTACTTACGCCCTTCCCCCTCCCCCTGCAGATTTCTCTGCTCCCAAAGTGCTCCCAAGTGCACCCGAGGACAGGGCAAGCACTTTACTCGGCTGCAGCGTTAGGTCAACAGAAACGGCGGCCAGATCTGCGGCTGAGAAGGTGTCAGCCCGCAGGTGGGCGTAGCGCTCGGTCGTGGTGACGGATTCATGGCCGAGGATGGCCTGAAGCGTGTGTATGGGCCGGCCTGCCATCACCCAGTGGCTGGCAAAGGTGTGGCGGGTGGCGCGGTACAGGTTCAGCCCCTTATCAACCAGGCCGCAGGACGCCAGCGCGCGCTGCAAATGGGCGTTGACCGTTTGGGCCCGCATGAAAGCCGGAGGCCTCCCCGGGCGTCCCCCACGTGCGGCACACGCTGGCCGGAACATGAGCCCCACGCCCCCCGTGGCGACCTTCCAGTTGCGCAGGATGGGCAAGAGGGAGTCGAGGATAGGGACGATGCGGCTTTCCCCGTCCTTGAGACTGCCGAGTTTGCCGTGACGTGCCTGCTGGCGCACGTGGATGCGTCGCCGTTCGAGATCCACGTGGGCCCAATCGAGCCCAAGGATCTCAGACACACGAAGGCCCGCGAGGGCGCCCACCGCAAAGGCAACAGCAGAGGCCTCGGATTTGTCGTGAATGTGAAGGAAGACACGGCGGATGTCTTCTGCGCGCTCAAGGAACGGCGTGTCTTTAGGATCGTGGGCGTTTTTGAACAAGCGGCGCGTCGCCCGGGGAACTTGCTTAACCGGATTCAATGCAGCCAAGCCACGCTCCACAAGGTCGGAGAAGAAGGCCGACAGAAGCCGGACGCAGTGGCCTACGCTGGTAGTGGACAACCTGCCCACCTTCGATTCGGCAAATGCGCGTATGTGCGCGGGCGTAATTTCATCGGGACGGAAGCGGCCGAAGAAAGGTTCAAGGTGCAGGTCCCAACGATTCCGATCATCGCGTGCTGCTCGGTGGGTTTCATCTCGACGGGCGAGCCACGGGCCGGCCAGTTCTACAAGTGGCGCAGCATCCGTTGGATCGGCTGGCATGCCAGCACGCCCTAGGGCGATGTCGCCGGCGATCTTAGCCAGGACCTTTTCGGCAAGCTCCCGGCTTGGAAACGATGCGGTTCTGCGTAGCCCGTTCTCTCGCCAGCGAACTTGGTAGTGGTCGCCGCGCTTTGTGATCGAGCCCAGGCCATAAGGGCGCCTTGTGGCTTTGCGTTTACGTGGCATTTGGGGCTCCTGTCGCGTGGAACGCGCCTGGTTGGGTGGAGTCGTCGCTGAGCGACTGGGAGCTCAAGGGCACGACGAAACATCGTTCAGCCAGGTAATAGCCGGGGATGCCTTCCACAAAGACAACAAGGTCGCGATTGTGAATCACGTATGGTTCGCTGCGTGTGCGTGTCCACGCGGCGTTCCCGTTGTCCCGGACCACAACAACGGGGGTCCCGATGGGTGTGGAGCTGCTGATAGTTTGCGTTTCGATCATGGCTTGGTTCTTTCGGTGGCCGGTTTGCGGGCTGGCTTGGTTTTCTTGGGCTTCACAGCGCGGCCGCGTTTCATGACAACGGGCGCAGCGGCTGCGTTGGCTTGCGTGAGCCTCGCGGCGCTTGCAAGCAGGTGTGTCTTCTGGGCCTTTACGTATGTTGCGGCTTCATCAACGCAACCCCAGCCCATTGCGGCGGCAAGCTCGAAGGGTTGGAAGCCGAGCTCAAGCGCCAAACGGGAAGCCAAGCTATGCCGAATGGAATAGATCTGGGCACACGTTCCGTTTGAGTTTGGCTTGATGCCTGCGATGTCCACGGCCTTGTGCCATGCGAGGTTGATCGCCGAATACGACATGTGCTTGTCGTCGCTTGCACGTGAGCTGCGGAAGACGAACTTCGACGGGCGTTTCTCGTTGCTTAGGAAACTTCGAAGGGCGTTGGCCCCCTCGGGCTGCAATGCGACCGTGCGGGCAACACCTGTTTTTGCCGTCTCTGCAGGCACGAAGATGGTGCCGGCCTCGAAGTCCACATCAGCCCTTCGGGTGCGAAGCAATTCAATCGGGCGAATGCCGCTGCCTGACATCACACTCACGACAACAAAAAGCGCATCAAGGTCTGCGCGCACGCAAGCATCAAGAATGCGCGCGATTTCTTCGGGCGTGTAAACGCGGTCCCGCCTGGTTCGCGCCGCTGTGAACTCGAAACCATGCAACGGATTCTCACGAATCAAGCGACGGCGAACGGCCAAGCGGCAAACCGTGATCAAGCCCATGATCTGCTGGTTTGCGAAACTCAGCGAAACGCCTTGTTCCACGCGCTCAGCGATGAAGCTGTCAGCATCGCTGTGCGTGAGGCTTCCTAGCTCCCTGCCACCAAGCACAGCCGCAACCCCACGCAAGCGGCTGCTTTGGCTGTTTATGGAGCCACGTCTCAGTTTGCCGGTTTTCGCCGCAAAATAGGCATCAATTGCCTG
Organism: Polyangia bacterium; assembly: GCA_038257535.1. Taxonomy (GTDB): domain Bacteria; phylum Myxococcota_A; class Polyangia; order Fen-1088; family Fen-1088; genus JAGTJU01. The sequence goes on along the minus strand of JBBSJE010000111.1, from coordinate 14,829 downwards.
GCTCACGGTGCAGCTTGCAACTGCTGGGGCGGGCGTTGGCACGTTCACGCCACCAGCCGCAAGCGCTTGCATCGCCGCGAGCGCTTGCGGGTTGGCCAACACGGCAGCCACAAGGGCGGCGGCATCTGCACCAGCGGTTATTAACCCCAAGGGTGAATGCTCTGTGGCTGGCGTGCTCATCGGGCGCGCCTCCAAGCATGGCCGGCTTCGCTGTCATCAAAGCGCAGACCAAACGACCAACCGTTACAACTTGCGTTCGCAGGGTCGTTTACTGTCGCAGCTCGGCCCGATTCATCCACGATGGCACGGAGCCACGAATCACCGTTTTCAACTTCAACGATGGTTCCAGGCTCAACGACGCAAGCAAACCCCCTTGCACGTCGCAGTCTCAACGCCGCATCCAAGCGGAAACGCGCCGCCAGGTCCGCGAAGGCATGGATGGCTTCCAACTCCTGGGGGCTCATAGTCTGGCCCCACTGCGAAGCGCTGCTGCAACATAGAGGTCACGCCATTTAGCGGCGCTCGGAAGCCCCCGGTTTGCTGCGCGAGCAAATCGGGCCCAAGCTTGCGCAACCGTCAGGCCGTTAGCCGTGGGTGTGCGCTGGGAGCCGCGTTTCGCGCGGCGGCTGCGTGGTGAACTGTACAGTTTCTTTGCCATCGGGTCGGATCTCCATATCGTGGTTGGGTGGCCTCGCTCCCGGACGCTGTTACCGTCGCGGGGGCACTTTTTTTTCAAGGTCCGGGCGCAGCTGTCGCAGGGCAACCGGGCCTCGGGGCTCGCAGCAGACGCAGCTCACGCTATGGGCGCGTGGTGTTGCGCCGGGCTTGGGGCGCTACTTGGAGCGCTTGGGCTTGCCGTCGCTGTGACGTGCTAGCCAGTCATTCAAGGCGATCTTGACGATTTCGGACCGGGTAACAACGTCGCTACCTGGCGGCCGTTCGGCCTGGAGCCGCTTAGCGGCATTGTCGATTTCATCGGCGAAGACAGAAGGTACACGGACACTCAGCAAGGTCATTTTGCCCTCTGGATTCTTTCGTGGTCGTCCTAGTCGCCTGTTCTGCACTTTCGCGCATTTTAGGCTCCCTTTTCTTTTAACGGAAGAAACCAACTTCTTTCGTCTGCTTTGATATTGCGGTGTCATATTAAAGTCGTCAACTTCTTTTTATGGTTTGAACACGTCTTTCATTTCGGCGGGCCTTAAGTCGGCCACCCCGTCAGGGGATCAACGCCGCCTTCGGTCGCGCCGTCGGCCGAATCGATGCCATGCGCCCTAAGCTTCGCGCGCAAGCGCCCGAGGGCCCGGCCTTCGGTTTCGACGATGTGTGCCACTGCCAGGTTTAGGTGCTGGGCGATCTCAGCAAGCTGGGTGGGCTCCTCGGGGGAGGCGCGGTCTGCAACATCCAAGGCGCAGCTGTCGCGCATGGATTGCCAATCAATGACGTCCGTGCTCCACGCCTCGCCCTCAGCGGGAAACCGAATTTGCACGCTGCCTTTGTCAGTAATCGAGATCGCGGTTGAGAACTTACAGCTGATGAAAGGACAGGGGCGCGCTTCATTTTTTCCACCCGGCAAACAGTCCCCTCGCGTGCGTGGGCGTGTGTGCTCGTGTTGCTGGAGAATGCGCAGCGCTTCGGGCTTGAACGCGCGTTCGAGGTGTCCCAAGGGGTGCAGAGATGCGCAACGTGCGGCCTTGGATCCAGGCATGAATTTTCGCGGCCTGATGCGCGGGCCAGTGTGGGGCACGTAGGGAATATTAACGGCCTCGAACTCGATCGGCTCTGTCTCTGGCTCCGTGTGTGTTGGTGCTGTCTCAGCTTTGGGCAGCGTTACCCCTGGTGGGGTTCGCATCGCAGTCTGTGCAAGCTTCACCCCTCTGGAATTGGCAAGCGCGCTGCCCGCAAGAACACCTCGGGCAACGGCGAAACTTATCGCTGTCACGAGTGTGTTCGCGCTTAGAACCGCCGTGATGCGTTTGACTCCCGACGCAACACGGGCCTCAATGAAGGCTTCCACGTCCATGGCGGTCAAGCTCGCAACGTCTCGTTCGCCGAACATCGCCAGGACGGGGCCAAGGCGGCTCCGAACTGTGGTCACGGTGTGTGGCTTAAGGCCTTTTTCGGCGAGGTAGAACGCTGCGCACGCTGCAGTGGTGAGTGTTCCATCATGCGCTTTGAAGACGCTCCATTTCTGGTTCACGTGGCGTTGACGGCGTAGCGACCAAGGGTGCATCTACGTTTGCCGTTTCAGTGCTGGCAGCCTTTGCAGCTCGTTCAGCGGCTTTCTTGCGCGCGTGCCATTGGCGTTGCATTTCGCGCTTGCGTGCTCGTTTTTCTCCGCTCGTGAACTGGCTGGCGGGCCCGGGCTGCTTTGCCACAGGAGCAGTCACGACCACAACAGGCGTTTCAACCACAGCAGGCGTTTCAGTCACAGCTTGTTTTTCAGCCCGTTTGGCCGCGCGTCGTTCTCGAAGGCGGGCGTTTTTCTGCGCCTGTTTTTCGGCCTTTTCAGCTTCTAGCGAGGATTTGGATTGTCGCTTGGGTTTGGCGCGTTTCGGTTTTGCGCCGGTTTGCTTTGTGACCCTCGCGGTGAGCTCGTCAACGTTTGGGGCAGGCCGTGGGCCAGGGACTGGGGCAACATCAACGTTTGCGACGGTCGGCCGCTTGAGAACGAGGCCAATGATTTCTACAAGTTCATGGCGACTGAATTGATCGAGCGTGACGGAGTCGGTTTTCATAAAAGATCCTTTCGTTCGGGGTCGTGGTCAGTGGGTGCAAAACAAGGCTTCAACGGCGGTCGCGCGCGGTGGCGAGCTTTGCGAAAAACCGCACGCCGGCTGCAAGGTTCCACCAGCGAAAAAGCGCACGGTCCAAATCGAAGCGTGCATCAAACGATGGCTCGATCAGCGCCTTCATAGCGGTAATACGCGCTTGTTCCTCGGCTGTCGTGAGTAATTCGCGTGCGCGCTCACAGGGGCCAAGATCGACCTTAAGGGCGTCGGCGCGGGTTTGGGCGAATCGGCGGGCAACGTCGAAAGCGGTTAGCGGTGGGAGGTCTTTGCCTAAGACAAAGCGGCTCATGGCGGTGTTCTCCTGTGGTTGGTGGTGGTCGTGATTCACGGGGTGGCCTTGGGCGCGCAATTTTCCAGCGCATCGGCCACGCGGCCGAGGGCGTCCCCGATGCCTTCAAGCCCTGCCGAAACCTTTTGGCTGGACTCAAGGATCGCCATGCCAACGCCCTCAAGCGCGCCGAAGTGGGTGGACGCATCGCCGTTGCCGAGCCACTTAAAGCCAGAGCTCACAGCCCGGGCGATCTCAAACATCGCATCCGCAACGTTGCCGTTGTCGTGTTCATCGCTCGCTACCAACGTTTTAACGAGGGCACCTGCAAGTGGTTTCAAGTCGATCATTTCTTTCCTTTCGATGTGGTCGTGGCCTCTGTGGCTTGAAAACATTCGCGGCACTCACGCGCGCCGTTCTCAAAAACAAAACTCACGGCGCCCACCACGCGGCCGCATGCGCTGCATGCCGGGTGAGACCTCGAAGCCGTTGGGGCCGTGGGCGGCTCGCTTCGGATCACCTCCTGCATTGGGATCTCATCAACGTTGCCGCCGCTCGCGACCCAGTCAGCAACCCGGCTCATCGCACACCGCCAAGGGGCGCCGAAGGGCGGCAGCCGTGTGCCAAGGGGCTTTCCGCCCAATCCCCCTTCAGCTGGAACGAGGCCGCGAGTAGACCAGGTGAGGGCATCTGCAGCGCAGGCCGAAAAGGTCTGTCCCTGGCTGTCCCTAGAGACTGCCAACTTCTTCCCCCGCTTATATTCACGAGGGGGCGCCTACATGTATGTTTACCCGTATAGTTTCTTATATGTTTGTCTTCTCTAGGGACAACTAGGGACAAGAGAGATAACCAATTGAAATAGCTTGGTTTTTCTGTCCCCCCATGGGTGTCTTTTACTAGGGACAAGCCAGGGACAAAACCACCTCGCCAGGGACACTTGAGCGCATCGCGTCGTCCCCCAAATGCCGAATCAGCGCGAAAGGCCCCCTGTTTTTGTGGCCGGGCCCCCTGTGTCCCTAGTGCCGTCCCTAGTAGGGCCCCAGGAAAGTCACAACCCAGTGCGTATAATTCGATAGCGCTCAACTGAGCCCCACGCCGCTGTAGATGTATCCGCGTGAACCCCTGCGCAGCCGCCTGCGTTCCACGCCGGGAGCTGCCGCCCGTAGGTCGCGGCCGAGTGTCGCTGAGTCTCCAGGGTGATCTCGGCCCTGTTCCCCACACCAGTTTCGCCAGGCCAAGTACATGGCGCTTACCGGCGTTTCGAGACCTGGCCGCAGCTCACAGCGATCCTGCAAAAAAGCAGAGACTGGGCTTGCGAGGCCCACCATCATCTCGATATCCGCGAGGGCTGCAGATGGCTGGATGAACCGCCCACGCCGGAACAAGCGCCGGCGGCCCTCAAGTGCCCAATTCAAGATCCCGGGCAGCTCGGGCAGCAACTCATCGGTCAGGTTGGTGTTTTCCTCGCCAAAAAACTTCGCGTGAATCTGAAGATCAAAAACCTGCTTGCGAGGGCGCCGCTGGCGTCAGCTAGCCGTGGGATCTCATTGCTCATGATCGCAAAGCGGATGGGCAACCTGCAGGTCACAGGTGGCAAGTGCTTGCGGTCGATGGTCTGGGCATCCTCGCCTGAGATAGAGAGTAACCGTTCGGCTATCACGCCGTGGTCGGCCTTCGCGCTCAAGCGCGCATCGCTCACAATCGCTAGCTGCTTGTTCAAGAGCTGCCAACCCCCGAAGGTCGTTCCGAGACTCGACAAGCTTGGGCTGCAGACGCTGTCAGGTCCTAGGAGGGCGGTGTGGACGCGGCCCAGGGTACCTTTCCCCGTTCGCTTGGCGCCCACGAAAAACGCCATCTTCTGCAATGAAGTGTCGGGAGCCAACGTGTAGCCCATCCACTCTTGGAGGGCGGCTTGCGACTCTTCATCGTCGGGCCAGATAGTGCGCAGGAAATCAAACCAGCGCTCAGGCAGTTTTGCTGCCGGGTCATAATGCGTCCCCAGTGAAGTGACGTTGAAATACGCTGGCGTTGGCGGCAACAGCTCGCCCGTGTCTAGATCGAGTGTCCCATTCCGCAGGGCGATCACCCGAGCGCGGACAGGCCCAAGGCCCAAGTACTGCGGCGCCTCCCCAGTGACATACACATCTTCAAGCGCCCGCAACGCAAGCAGCATTTCCTTCACGTCGCGTTGTCGCGGGTTCAGGGGCACCTCGAATTTTTCGCCGTCTTTGTCTCGGCGCTCGATTGAAACGAGGTCAAGAAACCGCCGCGCAAGTCGCTCCATCTCGTCATTGGTGACGACGGCGGATCGGTTGAGATCCGGGCGAAAGCGGTACCATTCCGCGTTCCAGAACCTCAGCGTGAGGCCTTCCGGGTGGCGAAAATGCGCCTCCAAGAAAAGCTCAGCCATGCGCATAGGCGCCGGATCTGTAACCACCAAGCCGACTTCGATTTTCTTCTTCGCGGCGATCATCGTACCTGTTCCAATTCCGGAAAAACGTCGAGCAATGTTTTCTTGATCTCGCTGTACGAATGCCCAAACCAGTGCAGCCACTGCGCCACGCCTGGCCCACCTTTTGAGGTTGAGCCGATCTTTCCGTCGCGGTCGATCCAACAGCTCGTTGGTTTCCCGTCCACGATGATCGTGAGCGTGCCTCTAGATGCAGGCGCGAACGTGTAGCGCTCGCCACCGACAGCAGAGTGACCAGAGAGCCGCGTTAGCGCAGCCTCACAGTCGAGTGCTTGGGCGCGCTGCCAGAAGTCACCCGTGGCGCCTGGGGGCACCAGCGTAAGGCGAGGCGGCTGTGGTTTTGGCTTCGGCCGCAGCCTTGCCCGTGCTGCGGCAAGGTCTGGGAACGCCTCCATCATCTGTTGCTCGGTGTAGGCGACCTGGCGGCGATCTAGCTCACGAATCAAAAATGGTTCGGCCGGATTTTTCAGGTGATTGAAACCGGGTGTTCGCAACACGCGAGCTAGGTCTTTGGCAGCCGGATCTGCGCCAAAAAATGGCAACAAACGCCTCTCCACAATGGCGCCATAGTTCGCCGCCGTCCCGTCCAGCGCATGCCACCACACGTGATAGCCGTTCTTCGATTCGATCAGCCGCGAGGGCTTCAGTGGCGCGCGTTTGATTCGCTGCGCGGCGATAGGTTTGTCACCGTCAATTTCGACGGCCCAAGCGCAAACCCTCACGAGGTTGTGTATTTTTCGAGGGCCCCGAAACTCGTTGACGGCGGTGAAGATCCCAAAACCATCGGCATTAAGCTTGTGGGGGTCGCGGCTGCCGATGGGCGCGCAGCCAAGCTCTTCCTTAAGCGGAATGTCACTGTCGTGAAGCGCGTACTGTGGTCGCAGGTCTTGAACCAGGGGGGGGAGCGGCCATCACCGCCCCCCACGCGCAGCTCGTGCAGCCGCTGCAACATCGTCTTCAGAGACTGGCTTCAGGCTGGACAAATCCACAAGCACGCGGCGCCCGCGACGCACTACGCGCACATCGCCGTCACGGATCCAGCGGTCCAGGGTCGCCTCGGTGACATCGCATATCTCCCATGCTTCTTTTCGAGAGGCCAGCCGTGGCGGCAGGGACGCCTGGAGGGCCGCCAGCGCTTCTTGTAAACGGCGGAGTTCGGCAGCTACAGCGTCCAGCTCGGGGGCGACAGCCGCGCGCAGCTCATCTGAGAGGGCGCTCATCGTGCACCGCCTGCACTTGCTCTCTTGGCGGCGGCCTTGGCTTCAGCAGCGAGAGCCCTCTTGATTTGAATGACAGTACCGACACGGAGCGGGCGCTCACGATGGGCACGCTCGGTGGTCATCCGTGGCAGCCGCAAGACACGAGCGGTGCCTGAGACTGTGTACTTGGCGACGAGGGCCGCAAGGTGCGCGCGCTCGCCAGGCAAAAGTTCTTCGAACATCGAAAACTCCGGGCAACGGATCGAGCCAATATCGCTGGTGGCCCCCGCGTATCGTGGATAACGTTCCTCGTGGACGGCTGGGTATCGCTTGATCCAGCAGCGTGACCACAAGGTACCCTTGCGCGGCTCAGAGTGTCAATCGGATACAAACTAAAAAGTCAAGTATTAATTTGTAACTTGTAACAATCATGGCCTCATGCGCCATTTAGCTTCGACCTGCCGCATGTATCGAGCAGCCAAGCCCGACGTGGTTAGCCTCGCTAAACGGGACCGACAAGCGGTTCGGGACAAGTGCACCGCTTAGGATGAAAGTCACGCCCCGTAATTTGCTTCGTCACGGATTGACGGAGCGGGCCTTGCAGGTTCATCATGCGGGCCTAAACAGGTCATGACCGAACTCCTCGAAGCACTAGCACACGCGGTCAATGCCCTTATTGAACTGCAAAAGGTTATTGGGACCGGATGGACCGTTGTAATTAGCGCTCTCGTCGTTGTCGTGGTAGGGGGCGGCCTCTGGGGCTGGTACCGACAGGCTGACAAGTACTGGCTGCGGGTGGTGGCGGGGAAGGATGATATGATTCAGAAATTGAACGACCAGAACCGCGAGCTACGGATACAGTCAATCGTCACGGGTGGAGTTTTCACTAAAGAAGAGGCTTGTCGCTTGGTCTACGGAGACGATCGAATCGGCCCAGTCGAGAAGGTTGCCATGGCGAAAAAGCCTAGGAGGGGGGGGGAAACTATGATCGCATTGCTTCCACTTGTGGTCGGAGTCTTCGTGCTTGCTTTGAGCACCTGGCGGCGGCGCGCCCGAATACGGTATCTGATTCGCGCCGAGGCCCTACGTCTTGAGATGAGCAGCCTTCGTCACCAACTCGTCATGTATGCCGGTAGCGGCGAGATGCCGAAGTCAGATCGTAAAGCGTTCGACTTCCTGTACAGCGGCGCAACGTTTGCGTTGAAGTATCCCGAGATGTATCGGATCTTTAGTGACCACGTCTGCCTTGCTTTAATGGATCCGGACGGTGGCGGCCCGCCCAAGCTTAAGCGCAGCGATCTGTCGCCGCAGGCAAAGGTCTACCTCGCGGAATACGTCAACATTGCAAGCACCATCGTCGATCAGTTTGCGCACCCAATCTTCGTTTTCTTCGCATTTGTTCGTGGCAAGACCGTCATGAATTGGGCGACGGAGGTGCGGGCGGCGGTCAAGACAGCAAGAACTCAACGAGCACAAATGCAGGCGTGGCGAGACTCAGGCCGTGCTGCGCTTGGCGAAAACATGCTCCGCGCGGCCTAGCCCTGGCCCCCCTTTTTTGAGCTTCTGCAGCCCGCGCTTGTCAGCCACAGCCTTTGCCATCAGCCGCTTTTGCGCGAAACCGTATCCGGAACCGTGCAACCCAGCGAAACAACAGCCCTGGCTATGCAATGAAAATGGTGGTCATGCCGAGCTGAGAGCCGGGATGGGTGTTTTTGCTTATCCCTTGGACCGGGTGACAATGGCCCGATGCCCATCCGAATCGGCCACGCCTTCGCCTTTGTGACTCTCGCATTACTGACGGGGTGTGAGGCGCGGAAGCCTTTGGCCGCTCCGACTGAAGCGCCGCAAGCGCCCGCTGCTGAAGAAGAAACCTTCTCACGGATGCCACCACCGCCAACGCCAACGGCAACGGCAGCCCCGCCTGAGCCCGCAGTGAAACGGGGCACTAGTGCGCGAGATTATGAGGGCCTTTACTCAGCCGATGGCTCCTATCGCTTTCGTGAGTGCTCGCCGTTTGAGACAGGCGTTGCGGTCCGCGTGCTGGACCTGCTGCGAGAACACCCAGACCGCGATGAAGACTCCATTACGAAGCAGGTGGCGCGCGAATACCGAATGAAGGGGAATGTGGTTCTGGGCATTTACACAAAAGCTCTTTCGTCGTGTGGAGTGCAATAGGTGCGCCTGCGTCGCTTTGACCTGCGACGCCTTCGAAGGTTAGGGTGCCCGCATGCCCAAACTCACACTCGCGGAACGTTGGATCATTTTTAACCAGCTCCAGATCATCGAGCTTCTTTCGCCTTCGAAAGAGAAGAAGAACCACGGCCAGACCGTGCAGCAAGAGGCTTTGATCAACGGCTATGAGAGCTTTTACGGGTGCCCAATCGACGATGAAACGCTAGATTCCGAGACAAGTTCGCGCGTTCACAACATCTTGGGGATGTTCACCGTGCTTAGGGCCTCGTATGGCAAGCTAGCTGACAAATCTGGCCTTTCGGCAGAAAGTGTCGAGTTCGAGGGCTTCGACGGCAATAATGAGTCCGACGAACATGGGTTCGCGAACTTTCTCTGCCGTGCCGGCAGGTACGAGGGGGTGTTAAAGGAGGACAACAACAGCCATGGGCCGACCATCGCCCGATACGAAGCCATGCTTACTCGGTACCGGGAGGTTCGTGAATCAGTGACGCCGCTTGAGCCACTGACGAAAGAACAGATCTTGGCCATTGTCGGGAAGTGAGTTTATCCCAGTGAAGCATTGGGCGAACCTCCCCCAAAGCATGGATGGCCCCCCGGCTCCGAACTTGTCGCGAATCCGTCGCGGGCCTATTCGCCTTCGCCGTCATTGGGCGGGCCAAGAGCCGGAACCGCAGCACGCCCCGATGCGCCCCAAGCTTCTTCCCAGGAAGCGCCCGCCAATAGCTTGTCCCGCATTTTTCGCAACTCACCGGTGCTGAGCAGATCAAGGTTCACATCGATCCCGGCTTGCACTTGAACCGGCCCGCCCTCGGGTCCGCTGAGTTCAACCCGTTCGCGCGGCTTGCCCAACGTGTGACTCAGGATAAGTTCGATTGCTCGCAACTGTTCTTTGACCCCAGGCCGCTTGCCGCCAGCAGCCTGGCCGCGAGACAAGAGCAACAAGCGATCAAGGGCGTCTGGCGCGGCGTCTTTGAGCTGCCCCACCAGCTCATCCCGCCAAGCGGCCCTCCCGCCCGGATTGCCACTTTTACCTTTGGCAAACGGACGCCCGGGCGCCTTCTTGGGCGATTCGGGCGACGCTGATTCCCCGCTGCTCTCAGCAGCCATGATGCCTTACCCCCTCGACTTGGCCTTGGCCTGAACAGCCCGGTCCGGCTTGCCCCGTTTCGCCTGTTTCGGCCGTGCTGGTGCCTTCACGGGCTTGGATGCCTTAGCGGGCTTCCTGGGGGCTTTGGACGACGTGACGGTCTTGGCTGGTTTCGCCTTCGTGGCCCCGGCTCGTTTGGCCTTGGCCGTCTCGGCCCGGGCAGCAGCCCGGGCAGCCTCCCGCGCATCGGCGCGCGCACACCGCATGAAAACGGCGGTGAAGTCCCGCACGTTCGCTTCTTCGGCGTCCAAAATGGTGTGCATGATTTTCTCATGCCGCGCGACCATGCGAGCTTCGAGCGATTCCACCTGGCTAACGTTCTTCGACTTTGAACGTTTCATTGTCGCGCCCGCCTTGCCGCGATGGCCGCGAGGTCACCACCTTGAGCGCCACCACCGAACAGAACATCCAAGACGGTGCCGCCTTGGAGCTGTTGCTTCATAAATTCCTCAGTCTCGTGTTGCTCGCGCTCAAACTGCGCGCGGCGTTCGAGCTGTTCGCGTAGCTGCTCTGGGGTGAGTTCATCGCCCATCGTGGCCCCCTTCGATGTCAGCTAGAGCGCTGTCGATCTCCGCGTCTTGTAGGTCTAAAAATGCCCACTCGCTGGACGGCGAAGGCGTGGTGTTGGGTTGGTCGGTGTTCTCCATGAGCCCAGCATGCTTTAAACCAGCGCGCTTGCGCCGCTTCTGCGGCTGAATGGCCGCGCAAACCAAGCCCGCCTGTCGCCACGCTCGACACTGCGAGGCATGACCGTAACAGTCGCACCAAGCTTCAACGACCTACTCGACCAAGGGCTTGCCGAGGCCCAGTCAAGGCGCCCCGATCTATCATTCGCCGAAGGCGACATCACGGAAGCGATGTTGCACGCCAGCGGCACTATGGCGGATGCATCGATCCGCTTCGCTGGAATGAAATTCCGTGAAACCTTCCTTGATGGCGCCAGCGGGCAAGCGCTCGATACGCTGGTTTCGGATCGTTATGGATTGAATCGCCACCCGGCAACGGCTGCACAGGTCAGCGTCACCTTCACGCGCGCTTCGACGGTTCAATCGTGCGCGTCGCCCGTCGTCGGGCGTCAGTGCACGATGGTAAAGGTCCGCGGTTTAGAACTCGCAAATAAAGCCCGGCACACTGCGGCAGATGCCTTTATAGCTATCCGCGTAGCGCTTCACCCTCGCAAACTGATCCGGAATCGCACCTTCGAGGATCACCCGGTCGGCAAAGTCCTTCATCTTTCCTGAGATTGCCTTGGTGGTCTCCACCTGAGACCTCGCCCAAGGCCATCCTTTGTTCTGATACCCGAACACACGCTGGCCCATGGCCTGTTCGTAATTTCTTGGGATGCGCCGAAAGTTGTCCCAGAAGGCGCGACCCGAAGCTTTGCCTGCTTTGTGAGCCTTTTCCGCCAAGAAGAGTTGCTCACCCGCTTGCCAAAACGCGACGGCACGGTGGGCCACGTATTCCGAAATGGCTTCTTGGAACAGCCGCTCAGTATCGCCGCCCTTTGACTTGTCGGTGAGCGGTGCTTTTTTGTAGTGCCGCTCCCCTTCTCTAATAAGGGCGGCGACGTCTGGCTGCTGCTTCATCATCGCAAGGAACGCGTGCGTGGCCTCGTGATAGATGGCCTGGATGCCTCCCGCTTCGTTCATCGGAGGCTCGAACGAAAGGGACGATGTTCTCTCGGCCGTCTCTGCGCTCAACACCAGCTGGCCTAGGAAGGGGCGAAACAAATCCTCCCCTCCCGGGCCCGAGCTTTTCAGTTCATACTTGCCGTCTACTCGTTGGAGAAACTTTGTAGGGAGTCCGTGAAGGCGGGCGCCCTTTATGAAAGACTGGAGCGATAACTTCTTGGCAGCCACGACAACCTCCCTGCAGCGAACCTATAACCGAGGAGCATTGGCACTGCTCGTGCTCTGCGTGATGAATTTGCTTGCCTGGCACCTAGGGGTGGCGCTGAACGGGGTTCGGTTCGACGTGGCAGTGCTGATGTGCAGAGCGTCCTGGATCTTTTCCATAGTCCTCGTCATTGCCTCGCTGTGTCTGGCGGTTTTCAGCCGCCAGAGAATGCCGTTGTGGACCTTCTTTTCGTGCTTCGTCGCCGCGACGGTCATCTACGTCGAAGGCTTTCTGGTGTACGTGTACCGCTAGCGGCTCATCGGCATTCCCAGAGGATGGTGCTGTCCACGCAATTCGATGAGGTGTCGAGATAACAGCTCGGTGTTTGTCCTGGGAACGCCGCGGCCTGCTTGCATTCCCCGCAATCATAATAAGAGTTGCCGCACAACTGCTCGGGCGCAGGCCCTGTTGCCACTTCGTCGCAGGGGGGCGATGTGCGTGAGCATCCCATTCGCTTCTCGATGCTGCTCAGCACCTTGCCGTCACAGTCAAAGTCCCACGTGCGACCGCAGATACCGCCAGCGCTACGCGTTTGCCAGTCGGCGTTGGGGTGAATCTTCGCCGCGGTGACGCGGGCCATCTCGGTTGAAGCGTCGTCACAGCAATCGCCGGCGCGCTTTGCATAACCGGCAGGCGGCTCTGTGATCGTGCAGCGGCCGACTGTAATGTCAGTGCCATAAGTATCGCCGTCGTCGTCCTTAAAGAAGGTGGTGCACTTGCCGGATAGGCAGTCGGTTGGTCCGGCACATGGTTGCCCGTCCAAGGCCTTGCATAGGCCATTGCTGCACTGTGAGCTGCTCGGGCAAGCGTTCGTGCACATGCCGCAGTTCAGTGAATCGAGGGTTACGTCAACGCACCTGCCCCCGCAGTTCTTCAATCCTGCCGCGCAGCAAAGGCCGTCGTCGCAGGTCTGATCGCTCCGACATGAGACCCCGCACTGCCCACAATTGCCTAGACTGCCCAAGACGCAGGATTCAGCCCCCGCCTCTTGCGGAACCGACGAATCAGCGCCCCCTTCAACCAACGCGTCCTCGAAGGCGGAAGCGTCGGCGCTATCGGCCGGCCCAGTGCCGGGCAGCCAACAGAGGTCGGCTTTGCACTCGTAGCCCTTTGGGCAACGCTGGTCTCCCTCGGGCGCACAACGCTGGGTACCATTTGCCGGCAGGTCATTCCGGCACGAGACAGCAGAAAGAAGAGTCAAGGCGACTATGAGTTGAATTTTCATTTGGCTCCTATCCAGTACATCACCCCACCTACCACGATGGCAACAAGTCCGACGCTCAACAGCACGTATTGCCGTGTTTCCGCAGAGTCTAGCCGCTCGCTACGAGCAGGATCGAAGGCTGGCGCATTCCGTGCCTCATCCGACAGTGTGTTTACCCGTGCTGTGTAATAGCCACCGCCAAGCAATGAAGCAATGCCGACGCCCGCAGAGACCAGGCCAGCGGTTCGGAGCGACCTTGATCCTTGTTGCGGCGTTTCAGCCGCAGCAGAGGGCAGATGCGAGGCTGCAAGTGGATCTTGTTCTGAGCGTGAGATCTGAAGCTCCCGGCGCCGTAGCTCAGCGAGCACCTCCACGGATTCGCCTTCCTTCCTCGTGTACTGCTCCTTGAGCTCAAAGTGGTTTGGCGCCCGGACTTCCACGGTAATCCGGCCAGGCAGCACGAAGACTGGAACGACGGCGGGTGTCGCGCTTCTCGTCAATCCGGACTTTCAGTGCCCGTCAACTTAGGAGAGTTGCCTCGCTGTTTGGTGCTTGCAAAAGTTTGAGTTTGTTCTTCTCACGACGCAGTTCGCGGCCCAGTTTCAATCGTTCGGAACGCATGTTTCTTCTGGCCTCAATGTCGCCGTAATGGGCCTCGTGCGGCTCAATATAACCCAGTGCCGCATGCAGCCGCTCGTTGTTGTAGAAGGTTACCATCTTGTCTATCGTATTGACCGCCTCCAGATAGTTGTCGCCAAAGTCATTGTCTGTGGTATCCCGCACGGTCCCGTTGAATCGCTCAACGATGCCGTTGGACTCAGGGTGCCGAGCACGTGTTTTGATGTCGATCAAGTTGTGCGCCTTAGTGACTGCGCGAAAATCACGATTAATGAACTCGCTGCCATGGTCGTGCACTACCCGGGGTTTGGCGCCATTGCACTTCGCAAGCGCTGCTTCAAGCTCGGTTGCAACCGTGCGTCCGTTCAAGTCAATTAGGAGCTTGTGGTGCACAATGTAGCGGCTGAAGGCATCGATGAACGACAGCAAGAAGTAGAAGCGACCACAGACCCACGTGTACATCACGTCCGTATGCCATTGCTGATTGGGGCCCGTCGGTTTGAATCGATATTCGCCATCAGACGGCTCAGAGCGCTTCCAACGATGCAGCAAGTCTGCGGCATTGAGAACCCGATATACAGAGCTTTCGCTAACATACGCAGTGTCTCGGTCAACCATCATCCATGCAAGTTTTCGATAACCCACCCGCGGGTGCAGGAGCGCGAAATCCTTTATGGCCACGACCTCTTCGTCGGTGAGCGCGTCCAATCGAGGTGCAATTGATATTGCATCGACCAGCTGCCCTGAGCGAGCACGATTGCGCCACTCAAAGTAAACGCTTCTGGGAATGCCGAGCGCCTGTAAAGCCTCGCGCACAGTCCACCCAGAGCGTTTGCACGTTAGATCCACGGTGGCTAGAACTTCAGCCTTGAGTTCCGCAGGCACTCGGTTGAGTTCGCCCAGGTTCATAGCTTTTTTTTTAACTCCAGGTTCTCGGCTGTGATCTCAGCGATGACGGCCCGCATCCTTGCCAAGTCGCTGTTCAAGCGTTCAACCACTGCATCAGGGCGCCCATTGGCTTTGACGGATTTTCCCAGTGCGTCAC
>JBBSJE010000110.1:0-18967 GCA_038257535.1 Polyangia bacterium | reverse complement strand
ATATACCTACAGCTTAGACTGCCGATGGGGGAGGCGCCATCACACGCGCGCAACACCTAACCCGAGCCCCGTGGGCTTTGCGTCGCGCGGTCACCCGCGTTTTGCCGTTTCGGGAGTATCCCTTGCAGAAACCAGATGCAGAATGGCACTCTCAACTTCGACGGCGAAGCACCTGGCCTGCGCACCCAAAGCCGCACTGATGTGTGGACCACCCACCACAACATGGAGTTCAAGAACACCGTTTGGAGCTTCGCAACAGGCAGAACAAGCATCGAGGACGTCATGGGCGGCCGTCGCTTCTGTTCAGGTCACTGGGGCGAGCACACTGTGATCACAAAGAACTCTGGCGAGCCATTTTCGCTCGTAAATCTCAAAGTTGGGTACTACGGAGAGAACTCCACTTTGACCATCAAGGGCTACTCAAAAGGCAGCACCACGGTAAAGGCTGTGTCGGTACCTTACCCGTCGCGCAGCGGAACCCAGGTGAACTTGAACTGGGATGGACTGATAAAGGTTGAAATTAGGGGCCCACAAGGTCACTGCATCGACGACGTCGTGATCAAGACATAAACGGTGCATCAACGTTGTGCGTGATGGAAGGCGGGATCTTGATGGATCCCGCCTTTTGCGTTTGGGCGCCAAATATCCGAACCAAAGCTTCGCACAGCCCTTCGTCTGTATAAGTCTAAGAGGTGAACGAAGTGGCCTGCAGCCCTTGGGGCGACAGGGCAGCCCGCGCGTCTGAAGCGGCAATTTTGCCGGCTTGTCTGTGAATGCGGACAAATTCCACAGCGCTAGGAGATACACGAACTGCGGCACAAAACCGGCTTGATCCAGTGGCTGATCTAGCTCCAAGGCCAAGGTTCGCGCTGGGGCTTGAGCCCGTTTGAACGTTTGCACGCTCTCAGCACGTGAGCAGAACGTCAACCACGGCCGGTGTCGGTGCCGACGCCCCCGGCAGCGTTGCGTGCAATTGCACAGTGTGAGCCCCCGGGGCAAGCCCCATGGCAGCGAAGCTGTCCGAAGTGGTGCACGTTGAATGCACCTCAAACTCGAGGGGCCCATCAGCCGTCGGTGGCTTGTGGTTGACCAGGGGCGTGGTTTGGCCTGCGACGGTTGCGCGGAAGCTCGACAAGGCCAGATAGGCACGCAGCTGCGGTGTGGGCGTCAACGAGATCTTCGCCATCGCCGCCTGCACATTGGCCGTGCAGCTACCCGATGAGGTAGGGACATTCAAAGTGCCCACGCGATGACCAGCGAAAGTTGCCGTGCCCAGCGCCGTGGGCAACTCAGCGCTCACCCCCGCGGTGATGTTGAGGACCTTTTCTGTGGCGGTGCATAGATCAGGGAATTTCACCGTATAAGCCTGCCCCGGGGTCAACGCGGACTGGGGCTTCACGAGAAAGTCCCTGGACCCGGGAGACACGGCAGCGATGTCCACCGGAACCACCTGGCCCTCGGCGTTCAAAAGCTTGATCCCCGAAGCATCGGGGGCTTCGTTGCTCAAATGATTGTGGCTAGCCTTAAACAAAAAGGCGGGAGCGTTCGCGGGCACAGTGCTCAGTTCCGCGGGAATCAGAACGGCCGGGGTGCACGGCGGCGGCGCGCACGCTTGCGCCGAAGTCGGAGCCAGTTCAGCGAAAGACAAAGCGGCCATAGGAGGAACCAGCAGGTGGCAAAGTGACCAAGTTTTGAGCATGAGGCCTGCTTCAGCAAATTCAGCAAAGCCGGTGCCACTGCGAAAACGGCTGCCGGCGTTGGTTCTGTGCACAAGTGCGGCCGGTACGGCGACAATTTTGCCCTAATATGGTCGCCTCGGCATCGCTTATTTGAGCAGCGCTTGCACCAGGGGCGCTTCCTCTACGCCCGTGAGCTTCTGGTCAACTAACTTTTCGACAAACTCCTCAGGCGTAAACACCACATGCGTTGTGCCATCTGCCACGCCCTCTTCAACCGAACGGCCGCATTGATGCGCGCTTCATTGCATCAGCGCCAATCGGCGATCAAGGCGTCGGGCCGATAGGAGCAGTAGGTGCCCGTGCGGACGGCACGGTCCAAGTGCTTTCCCAGCGACGGGTGATGATCGGCGATTCGGGTGATGGCTTGGCGGAGCGCTCGGGTTACGCCGGCGCGAGCCCGCTCGGAGTTGCAGCCCGCCCGCCGACCCTTGCCGCCGAGGCCGAATGCGCGCGATAGCTCGCGAAGAAGAAAGTCTCGCTCGCTGGTGGCTTGTTCAGTTCGCATCGGGTCGCCGATCGCCTGCGCCTCCTCAAGGTCGGCGTCAATTTCGTCGAGTCGTCGCTGATACGATTTTTTGGCTTGTTCGTCCAAAACTTCGCCAGAGTCGCCTAGTCCGAGGTGGGAGGCGGGCGGAGCACCCTGCGCGCTGGGCGGGCATGAGCGCGTCTCCAAAGCGACTAGGTCCAGCACATGAAATTCTCGTTCCGGCTCGGTGAGAAGGTGCGCCAAATACCGCATTCCTTTGAGGTCCTTGATGCGGACGCCATGCCCTTCGAAAATCACAGACCAATAGTCTCCTTCGCGATGGAACCCATTGTGAGCCTTGGAAGCGGGATGCGCAGGCATCGCTTTATCCACCGGCACCCCTGGGGCATCGTCGGGCCTGCTCTGGATCTGCTTAAGCATCGCCTGGGCAGCCCCAAGCTCTAGGGCAGCTAAGTGCTCGCTCCCCGCAAGCAGATAAGCTTTCGCGAGAGCTGTTCGCGCTTGTGCCGTTTCGTAAGGAGCGCCGATTTCACTCCACAGCCGCGCCGCCTTCGAAAGCTGCGCTTCGGCCTCCATCACATCGCCCTCTGCAAGTCGCACGCGTCCTCGTGCCAGCACGGCGCTGGCAACCAATGCGGCACTTTGAAAACGTTCAGCAATCGCGGCAAGCTCATCAGCCGCGGATCGAGCGCGATCAAGGTTGTTGGCCGCAATGGCGATTTCGACCTGGGCCTCCAGAAGCGGTGCCCGTTGCAGGCCGCTGTTTGGAGGCCGTTCCTTCGAGGGCACCCGCATGGGACGATCCAGCGCGTCGTGGATGATCGCCGATGCGGCATTGATGTCCCCTTTCGCCAGATGAACCAGAGCTAAATCCGGCCGTGCGTCCCATCCTGCATCGTGGGCCTGCAACAGGGCTCGTTCCGCGCCGTCAATGTCCCCTCTTCGCAGCCGGATCCGCCCAATCTCGCACAGAGGCCACCCAAGTTCCCGGCGCAGATATGGACGCAGCTCCTCGCACGCGGCAACGGCTTCCGTCTCTGCCTCGTCGCAAGCGCCACGAAGCCTGAGGATCTCCGCGCGATGCACACGACAACGACCGTGCAAACTGCCGATGGCCTTGGTGCGGGCCCAGCGGTCCATCGCTTCGGTCCACTGTTGAGCCAAGTCATACTGCGCAAGGCCTTGCAAAGCACACACGAGCTCGCAGTAGACAACGCCGGTAGACAGCGGATCGAGCTCACCGGAAACCGTCGAAACGCCTGCCTCATCGAGCTGAGCAAGCCCCTGGTCTACCTCCCCACCCAAGATCAAAAGGCGCGCTTCCGCCACCCGCCCGATGGCACATGCTGCCGCATCCTGCTGCGAACCCACTGCCACGGCGCGCCGCGCCCACGGCAGAGCGGCCTCGAGATCGCCGCTCAACAGCCGCTCATATGCATGCACGACCGCGCACCACGCGTGGGCAGCCGTATCCGGTTGGCCTTCAAGTAGACGATCCGCTCGTGAAAGCCACCCGCGCACGGGCGCCATTAATGCTGTGTCAAAGAGCAAATGCATCGCGATGCGTGCCGCCGCGCCGGCCGCCGCGACCGAATCGCCGCTCTGCTTGTAAGCGACATAGACGCGCTCCCACGCCGTGATCGTCAGATCCACGTTGCCTGTCGCGTAGGCCATGTCGGCCAGCAACGGGAGATCCGGCGTCTCCAGCAAGCCGTCCGTCTCCGCGACCAAAAACAGGTCGAGAGCCTCTTGAAAAGCCCCGCGCGCGGCCGCTTCGCGCGCTTGCTGAACAACGTCTGGTTTCTTGGGATCAGCCATTACTAGTCTCCGTAACGCCGGAAGTTACCCCAGTAACCTCAGCATTTACGCATTCCAGTTAGGAAAACGACACCCCTAGAAAAGGAAAAACCATGAAAAGAGCAAAGGTCAATGAAGTGGAGCTGGAATACGAGCTGTTCGGAACGGGGGAGCCGGTGCTGCTCATCCACTCGGTTCTGGCCGACGGCTTCAAGCCGCTGATGCAGGAGCCCCCCCTTTCGAAACGCTACCAATTGATCCACTATCACCGGCGCGGCTGGGTCGGCAGCACGAAGTCCCCCGGCCCGGTTAGCATTGCGGAGCACGCGGCGGACGCGGCCGCTTTGCTGGGACACCTTGGAGTTTCGCGCGCACACATCGCAGGCCATTCGAGCGGGGCAGCCGTAGGGGTGCAGCTAGCGATCGAGGAGCCAAGTATGGTGAAGACGCTGGTTTTGCTGGAGCTGTCGCCGCTTTCGCTTCCCCACGGGCAAGCCTTTTTGCAGGGTGCGGGTCCGGTTCTCGAGGCCTACGGAAGCGGCGATCACGAAGGCGCTTTTGCGGCCTTCATGAGCGCGGTGAGTGGCATGGATTGGCCAACTTGTCGTGCGCTGCTCGACCATCGTGTGCCGGGCATGGTGGAGCAATCCATCAAGGATGCCGACACGTTTTTCGGCGTCGAGCTACCGAGCCTGGCGCAGTGGAGCTTCGGCCAGAAGCAAGCTCAGGCCATCAAGGCGCCGGTTTTGTCAGTGTTAGGCTCCGGGACGCTGCCACTGTGGGTCGAGGTTGCCGCGTTCCTTCGCTCGAACGTACCGCACGTGGAGGAGCTCAAGGTCGACGATGTGGGCCATCTTCTGCATATTCAGAGGTCAGACGCCATCGCGAAAGGTGTCGCGCGATTCTTGGCCAAAAACGCGATGATCAGCCGCGGGGTGCCGGATCACAACGCCTCAACAACCACTTAGAAAACGCGGCCGGCACTTCCGGGAGCATGGGACTTTTAGTTTTGGCTGCCGGCGGCTCGAACGGGTGCTCTCACGGTGGTTCCGGTAGATGTGAACATTTGGGTGAGAAGCGCAGATCTTAAATGGGATCATGCTGATCCAGCGGATCGCGTGATTGTGACTACAGCTTTAGATTGTGGTGTTCCACTGTTGACGAAAGACAACGAGATCCGATCGTTTCACGGCGTAAATTGCATTTGGTAGTGTTCGGCAAGATGGCCACGTGACCGCCGAGCTGCGTGGCCAACACACCGCTTTGTTTATGTGTGCCACCTAACGACGCAATCATTGCAATTCATTTTTAACCGCTTGTTGCACAACTGAGGGTTGCGCAACCTCGCCATTCACATTTATGGTGCCGGCTCCACAAACCATAAAGGAGGACACTGATGAGGCACCAAAGA
The DNA here is from genome assembly GCA_038257535.1 of Polyangia bacterium. Classification (GTDB taxonomy): domain Bacteria; phylum Myxococcota_A; class Polyangia; order Fen-1088; family Fen-1088; genus JAGTJU01. The sequence continues at coordinate 13,533 of JBBSJE010000110.1, read as the reverse complement.
TTGGGTTACGGATTATTGCTTGGATTGATAGCGGCAAGCACCGCTTGCTCCGACGCATCGAAGGGCACAACGACGGGCACGGGCACCACGGAAGACGTTGGTCGCATTTCCTTTGCCCTGAAAGCCCCCGAGGCGTTTGTCGCGCCTTTTTGCGTGGGCATCACAGTGGCTGCAGCTGATTTCGCTCCGCCCATTCGCGTTGAGCAAACTTATCCTGCAGGCACCGTGGTGATTGAAACGGTTGTGCCGAACATTCCTGTTGGCACTGATCGTAAGGTGGAGCTTGGAATCTTTAAAAACGGTACCTGCGCCCCCGCGCTCGCCGAAGGCGATTGGCACGGCGCTGCCGATGGTGTTGTTATTGACCGAGGCAAAGTCACTTTGGTTGACCTCGTCCTGGCGGCCAAAGGCTCGCAAGGCAACACCGGCTCTGTTATCGTGCGGGGCACCAGCCGCTTCAGTCGCAAGTTGCACGCCGAAGTGGTTGACGCCCAGTCAAACCCCATCGCGCAGGCTCTTTGTCACATTTTTGATGAAGACGCTCAAATTGCCACAGCGTTGAGTGGCGCAACACCAAAGACCCTCGGAGTCATCGATACCGAGGTCACGGTCGCCACGGCCACAAGCGTGCTCCGGCTGGAATGCGAACACGCCAAGTTTGGACAAGCGGTGAAGAACGCTGTGTTGTTGGCGGATCCGGCCGATCCGGCGCTTGGAACCTTTGTGGCCACAGTTATCTTGGACCCACGCGTGGAGATCCTTGTTTCAAACACCCAACGTTTGACCTTCCGCTTGCGTACAGCACCGTTTCAGTTTGCGAAGCAGGTAACACCAGCCGGCGAGTTTCACCGCATTGTCCGCCAAGACAGTGCGATAGCACTTCGTCACGGCAACGAATTTGTGGGGCAGCCCGAAACGCCTGTGTTCACCACGTCGATCGCATTGCCTCTTGACGGACAAGCCGACGTTGCGATCACGCCTGAAGGCGAAGCTGTTGTACGAAACCTGCGCCTTTACCCGATTCAAAAGTCGGAGCGCGCAGCCACGGGCCTCAATCCGGGAGATCCCTACCCCAATGACGGAGACAAGTTCTTCTTTGACGAAGCGATCTACGCGCGAACCAGTGTGGATGTGCGCAAGCCAGCGTCGTTTCAAAGCAGCCCTGGAGGCGATTCCAACATTTTTGACTTATCGTTGAACCTTTTGGATGTGAGCCCCAACGGTGTTGTTCAACATTCTTCGTTGCTCGTGGATGTGCGCTTCTCAGGAGGTTCATCCTGCTTTAGGTCAACCCGCGTGGCTAGCCAGTTCGACATGGACGCCATTGACCAACGCATAGAAGCCGACCCACCCACCGTACTTCGCCCCGTGGTAAATGCCGAGTTGCTCGTTACACAGATCTGCCCGGTGATCGTCCAGCCTATCTTTTTTGGTGCACGCTTCGTTATTGTGGCGCCGCCTGCTCTGCTGAACGCGGCCAACAGCCTAAAGGCGCACAAAGGGGCTCGCGGCATCAGCACCCACGTGGTCAGCACCACGGCCATTTCGGCCACAACCGCCCTGACCGACACGGCGCTCAAGGGTTATCTGATAAACGCTTACAACAATTGGTGGATCCGTCCACGTTGGGTGTTGCTCATGGGCGACGCAGAACATATTCCTACCCACTACGATGCTGCCAACGCGTGGGATACCGCGCGCAACGCTGGCGACCAGTTCTACGGGCAGCTAGGTGGAGCCACCAGCTTGCCGGTGTTTGGCATCGGCCGCATGCCCGTTGATACGCTAGCGCAAGCGCAAGCGGTGGTTGATAAGGTGAAGGCGTTTGAGAACAGCCCTCCGTTTGGGCTTACGAATCCATACTACGCACGCCAAACCTTTGCAGCAGAGTTCCAGGACGACGACCTCAACGGGCAAGCTGATCGCTGGTTCGCGGAAACTTCTGAACACATTCGCGGCTACCAATTGGGACTAGGCCGCAACGTGCAGCGGATCTACCGTGCCCCTGCGGGCAGCAGCCCCACGTTGTGGCGTGACGGCGGCGCCGTGCCTTGGTACTTGCGCAAGCCCCACTTCCCCTGGAATGGCACCACCACCGAGGTCATCAATGCGGTCAACGCAGGAACGTCAATTCTCTATCACCGCAACCATGGTTGGTGGAGCGGCTGGGGCACCCCCTCGCTGTCAACAACGAACCTGTCCAGCATGGCCGTGAGTGGAAATCAGTTTCCGATTGTGTTCAGCATTAACTGCGCCAGCGGCATTTTCGACAATGAAACGGTGGATCTGCCAGCCAACAGAATCGGTGCAGGTTACGGCCCCAACGTTGGCAGTGTTTACTGGGCAGAGGAATTCCTACGCAAGGCCGACGGCGCACTGGCAATCGTGGGTGACACGCGTTCAAGCAGCACGGTGTTGAACAACGACATCGCAAAGGGCTTGTTCGACGCGTTGACCCCCGCTTACCTAGCGTACGGCTCAGCATCTCCCATCCGCAGATTGGGCGATGTTCTCAACGCCGCAAAGGGCTATGTGAAGTCACGGGGCCACAGCGCGGGCGACTTGGCTCAACAAATGGTGATTTACAATCTGCTTGGCGATCCCACGCTCGACTACCGTACGAACGGACCCACCATCTTGTCACTTGCGGCGAACCTGATCTCGCAAGCGGGCGTACAGATTCAAGTGCGCGCCACCGAAAATCAAGCGCTTCCCGAAGACTTGGTTGTGGTGGCCTTGGCACCCGATGGCGAGGTGTTGGCACGCAGCCCGGTTGGCAGCGATGGCACGGCGCAGCTGCCGATCGCAGCGACAAAGGGGATCACGATAGTGGCCTCAAGCGCCGATGCCGTTCCCGCAACCGCGGAAGTGGCGGAGCGCTAAGGAGCAAAGACGTTCCGACCCAGAGTTGCGCGGGTGCGAGCTTGTACCCGCGCGACTCTCGCGGCCGTTGTTGTTCCAACACCTCGCGCACCAAGCGACCAGCGCCCTATCCCTATCCCCCGATGACGGAAATCCCAGCGACCTTGCCGTTGATGCCTGTCGAATGTCGAAGGTCAACAGGCCAACACCATCGCCGGTGCGTCTAAGCGCTCAGCGGCACCTCATGCGGTTGCCCTGCAAAACGAAACTTCACCACGCCGGCTCTTCAGCAGGCCACTTGTATGGTAGGCGACGCTATGCGAGCAACCCCGGCCCTGCTGGCGCCGATGTCCTCGGGTGGACCAGCAGGCTCACCTCGCCTCCTTCCTGGAGCAGTGGCAAAGCAGTGCCGACGGCCGCAGCTTGCCCCACCACGTGACCGCCGAGCTGCAAAAGTTCATCACCTGCGGCGCTGGAAGGTGACCGCGGCGGTAGGCTCCGCGATCTCGAACCGGATTTCGCAGCCATCATTGCCCCGGGGCTTCGCTGCGCCTTCCGAAATCACAAGCAGGTCACCCTCAAGGGCAAGACCTTGTTCGGCGAAAGCGCGACGAGAGATATCTGGGTGTGTGATGCCGGGGCGTACGTGGTGCTCAAGGCCCTCGCATTCGACAGCCGGGGGGAGAACAAGGACGCCTACGACTTATTCTATGTTCTAAAAAACGATGGCATAGGGCCTGCGGAAGTTGCCGCCAAGTTGCAGCCCTTGTTCGACGATCTAGATGCGCAGCGCGCACTCGGTATCCTGAAGCGAGACTTCACCGAAGTTGGCGGTGTGGGCCCAATGCGTGTCGCAGCCTTCATCACTGGCGGTCCGGATGATCAGCTGCAAGCCGACGTCGTCGGCTTTGTGAATCAGCTCCTGTCTCTGCTGAACCTGCCGTGAACGCCTGGGTCGAAACGATCAGTGCCATTGGTCTTCGCGCGACTGAGGCACCGTCGGCCCATGGTTGACGTTAAGGCGAAGTTTCTGGAACTGAAAAACCGGATGGAGAAAACCACGACGTGGCCCATGTTTGGATGACGCCCACCATGAGATGCGGTGGCGAACATCAGCAGCGTCCCCAATGCGTGGGAACGTTCACGGCCAACACCAAAGGAACAGCCGCCATCATCGCGCCGGCAGGTTGGGCGGCCGCTCTGTAACTCGTAAGTTTGCAACCTATGAGTTGGCAACCTATAAGTTGACAAAACGCGACCGGCCTCTAGACGAAAGCTTGAAGCGCCCACCGTTTCCCTAGCGAGTTACAGAAGATCGCCTTCGAGCACCAGGTGTGGGGACGCTGATTGCAGAATCAGCGAGCCTGTTGCCAAGATAGAAAATGGGTAGCTGCCATCTTGGCACCGGGTGTTCGCAACGGGATCTTGTGACGGGACTGTCACAGGCACCCACGTGCTATCCCCCACATTGGTGGTCACGAGGATCGCGTACCAACCCGCGGCAACAACGGCCCCCTCATTGGCGCCGAAGGTCACTGCGAGCACGGCCTCGTCATCTGTGCGCGGCAACGGCAGCGCTGCCGTGACCACCGTATCCGGTCCCGCAAGCAGTGGACGATCAGGTTCGTCGTTCGGACCGTCTAGCCGGACCAGGCCCAGCGTGAGCTCGGGCATGCCGGCGTCCCCGTAGGATAGAGCACCCTCAACGGACACCGCCATACGTCGGATGCGCGCGCGGCGAGCGAGATGCACCCTCCAGCCGATCGCAGTTTCAGACGACAGCCCGACACCTCCCCCGCTGGCGTCGGGATTGAACTGAGCGCACACTTTCGAAAAAGGGATGGGAGAAGCGGCACCATCATCTGACACGACGCCACCATCATCAGACACGCCCCCTCCGTCGGTCGCAGCATCGACGCTGTCCTGCGCGGCGTCCCTTGACATGACGACTGCGTCGCTTCCACTTTCCATGCCGTCCAGTGCAGCATCCGCCGCAGCCGCATCCGTCAGCGAGCTATCGTCGTCGCAACCCGTGAGGATGAGCGCGGCGGCAATCGTTTGTGTGCGCAGCATTCGTAGAATTAGAGAACCCGAGAACATGGTTTGCATCGTGCTGGCCGTATAACACAGGTCAGCCCTGCCCAAAACCCCGCGCTCAACGTGACAATCTACGGCGTGCCGCCCGGTGCCGTTGCACGGCGATAACCATCATCATCAGCAACGCGGCCAATCCGTGGGAACGTTCACGGCCACCACCATAGGAACAGCCGCCATCATCACGCCTCGGCAGCTCCGTCGAAGCGTCAAGGTTAGGCTGCGGCCCAACGCCTGCATCGAGGTTGATCGGCGCGGGGTCAGGCATTGGTGCACAAACCGGGACCTTGTTTGGATCATCGATTCCATAGTAGGGGCAAGGGATCCGCAACGTCGCTGCAAAGGGCGTGGGATCGGCAAGCGCTCCCGCGACATGGGCCGAAACAACAAGCTCGCCCGTGATCGAAGCTTGATCCTTCTGGCAAGCAGCCGCGAATGAGAAGAACCCGTTGCCAGTGGCAATGGTGTTGTAGTCACCGTAGGGGGCAAATGCACGCTCGCCTTGGAAGGTGGCGGTGAAATGCGCGATTTCTCGATAGGCTTTCATCTGCGGAGTCAACGCCACTGAAACCAGCACATTGCCGCGCATCGGATAGCATGAGTTGAAGTACTGGAAGGTGGCGCCGGCTGTGGTGGCGACGGCCGAAGGAAGATCCACTGCAGGGCCTACGTTTACCTTCTCTTCCTTGGTTGTGTTCGACTGCTGCCAATACGCGCATACGTTTTGGAACCGGACCGTGTGGTGTCCCTCTGTCAGCGGCGTTGCAGGCCTAAGCAGGTAGGCGCCGCTGGCGTCGATGTCGGTTGTAGTGGTTACGGGTGTCATCGCCGCCGTGGTCAAAGCAAATGCGAAGTCACCGGCGTCTTGCGCAGGCAGGAACTGCGGCGGCAGAACCACGATGGCGGGCGCATTGGCCGGCAGTTGCGTGACGCGCGGTAAAACTCGATCACTGAAGTCGCATTGAACGGCAGCGGATTCCGCTGCGGCTTTAGGGGGCAAGGCAAGAAGTACGGTCGCTAAACTCATTGAAGCGTGAAACGCGGCAGCAGAGCGGTTGAGCATGGCACTGGGAACAGCAAAGACTGTGCCGCAGCGGTTTGCTCGGTTGGGGCGGCCCATGCGTAGTTCACATCCATAAAACTAGGACATCCGCGCCCTGCTCCCGTCGTTGCATACTGAGTGGCGCGGAATCGAACAGTCGCGTTTTCCCCCGTCGTGTGTTTTGCTCATTAGCGAGGTGTTTCAATGACCCGTGGTGTTCACGCGTTGTGCTTTTCAGTCGCAGTTGCCGTTTTCGTCCACACGAGCTCTGGTGGCGCGTGTTCGCTGCCGCGGCCCGGCATTCATGCAAGGTCCAGTTACCCTCACTCTGGCGCTGCCGACGTCCCTACGAACGCGCGTTTCGTTGCATGGCGCTGGAGGTGCGCCACTTAGCGCCGACGTCGACCGCGCGCCAACGCTTCCCCCTGCCACATCACCGCGTGTCGCCGCCAAATGGCCGCCGATCCCCTACCTAAAGCCGCGAAAAGATCCAACTTTCTTTAAGGGTGAAATGGTTACCCGCGAACCACCGCAGACGGCAGTGCAATGGCTGAGTTGGCCGGCGCTTTCACTTCTCGACGTTCTTCCAGTAGGAGTCCTTCTTGACGATCTTGCCATCCCGAAATTCAAGAAGATCTACACCACGAACTTGAATTTTCTCCCCAGACTTGGCGGTGCCTGTGAGGAGCCAGGTCGAAACCCCAAGGTTACCGATGGCCCAATGGCTGTCCTCGCCAAAATGAACGTCGGGAAGTCCCGCGAAGCGAGTGGCTAGTCCTTCGCGCACTGCTGCCTTACCCGCGTAGCGTGTACCCCAAGGTTGCTTTCCCCGGGGCATGAGTAATTCGCAGTCGTCGGCGAAGAACTGCATGATCGCGTCGAGGTCGTGGGCGTTGAAAGCCGCAAGAAATTGCTCCAGCGTGGAGATGGTGACGTTAGACTCGATCGTCATTGGATGCCGCCTTGGTTCATGTCGGGGAACGCAAGCAGATAATCCTAACAACCACGCCATAAAGGCAATGGGAATTCTCATGGCATATTTGCTCCTTTGGGTGAGTGCGTGAGTATGGACGCCACGCAAGGCGACCCAAGGCGCCCGCGTGTGTGGGGGGAGGTTAAACCCCCCGTTCTTTCAATGCGGAGATCGTGGCCAAGTTGGCGTAATCGCGGTCCCGGTGTAGAACCGTGATGCCGTGGCGAAGCGCGGTTGCTGCAATCAAGCAATCAATGGATGAACGGATGGTGACACCCGATCTCCGGGCGGCCCGAAACAACCCAACCGCTTCCTCGAAAACCGGGAGCGACAAGGGTGATTCCAAACAAGGAAACGCCACCATCGCATCCCGTGCGCGACGATAGGCGTTTTCATCGCGGAAACCTTGCAAGACCTCCTGGATGATCGGCAGGCACGTCACAACTTCATCGATGCTTGTGACATCTTCCAGGCGCAGGGTTGGGTTCCGCTGGAAAGTGGCGATCCACACCGAGGTGTCAACCAGAAACACGCGACCGCTTTCTGGCCTTTGGCCGATCCGATCGCATTTCCGTCAAGTCGCCTTCCCAGAGGCCGCTGCCGGCCAGCTCCAGGATCTGCCTGGCCTTTGCCCTTCGTACAAAATCTTCCAACGCCCGCTCGATGGTCCGGGAATAGGTCCGTTCGCCTGCCAATCGCGTTGCTTCCTCCAGTAGATCATCACGCAACACAACATTTGTACGTTTCATGTGTATTATGATCATACCATGCACGGTTGGCTTTGGCCTACGCCCTGTCCCTTCGGGCCATGGCAAGGGCAGTGTCAGCCATCCCGGGGCGATGGGTAGGTCTTGGTGTAGGCCCTCAGCCTTGGATCATGCCAATTGCGCCGCGTGGTGCCTCAGGTGATCCTCGATGAAAGTTTGGATGAAGAAGTAGCCGTGATCGTAGCCATCGTGCCGGCGTAGCGTGAGCGCTTGCCCCACCTGCGCGGCCGCCGCCTCGAACACCTCGGGCTGCAGGCGGTCCAAAAACGGATCGTTCATACCCTGATCGATGAGGATGGGAGCGTTCACCGGTCCTTGCTTCAGCAACAACTCGGAAGCGTCGTGCGCTTTCCAGATCGCATGATTGTCACCCAGATAGTGGTTAAACGCCTTCTTCGACCACGATGATTGAGAAGCCGCGCAGATTGGCGCCAACGCGGACAGCGATTTGAATCGCCCGGGATGCTTTTGGAACAGGGTCAGTGCGCCGTGTCCACCCATCGAGTGGCCACACAAACCCATGCGGGCTCCGTCAACGGCGAAGTGTTGGCCGAGCACGCTTGGCAACTCGTTCGTAATGTAGCTTTCCATGCGGTAGTGACGTGCCCACGGGGCGGCCGTTGCGTCCAAGTAGAAACTGGCGCCCGTGCCAAGATCGCCACCCGCGCCGGCAGGCACACCCTCTCCGCGTGGCGAAGTGTCAGGAGCCACCACAACCAGTCCCAACTCGGCCGCCACGCGGTAGGCACCGGCCTTCACCGTGAAGTTTTCCTCGGTGCAGGTTAGACCCGACAAAAAAATCAGCGCCGGACGTTTTGCATTTTCATCCAGCGCCGGTGGCACGAAGACCGTGAAGCGCATGTCGCAGGCGGTGCTGGTGGCCGCGTGCTTGTGGTAGCTCAACGTGCCGCCAAAACATTTATGCTGTGACAAAGTTTCCATGGCGCATCTTAGAACGTAATCACGCTGCGGATGCTTTTTCCTTCATGCATCAGCTCGAAAGCCTCGTTTATCTGATCCAAGGGCATGGTGTGCGTAATCAAGCTGTCGATGTCGATCTTGCCGTTCATGTACCACTCAACAATCTTGGGCACGTCGGTACGGCCGCGCGCGCCTCCGAAAGCAGAGCCCCGCCACACGCGCCCGGTGACCAGTTGAAACGGCCGCGTGGAGATTTCCTTGCCCGCACCCGCCACCCCAATGATCACGCTTTCGCCCCAGCCTTTGTGGCAGCACTCCAGGGCTTGCCGCATGGTGGTGGTGTTGCCAATGCATTCAAAGCTGTAGTCGGCGCCGCCACCTGTAAGCTCAACGATGGCGTCCACGATGTTGGGAACGTCTTGCGGGTTTAAGAAGTGGGTCATGCCGAACCTTTTCGCGATCTCCACCCGTGCGGGGTTGATGTCAATGCCCACGATTTGATCAGCGCCCACCATACGGGCGCCTTGCACCACGTTGAGACCGATGCCGCCAAGGCCAAACACAACTACCTTCGAGCCCGGTTCCACCTTTGCGTCAAACACCACCGCACCCACGCCCGTGGTAACACCACAGCCGATGTAACAAACCTTGTCGAAAGGCGCATCGGGGCGAATCTTTGCCACCGCGATTTCGGGCAGCACCGTGAAGTTTGAGAACGTAGAGCAGCCCATGTAATGCAGCAGAGGCGCACCATCGAAGGAAAACCTAGAGGTGCCGTCGGGCATCAACCCTTTGCCCTGCGTGCTGCGAATTTTCTGGCAAAGGTTCGTTTTTGGGTGAAGGCAATAGTCACATTCGCGGCATTCCGGTGTGTAGAGCGGAATCACATGATCACCTGGCCGCAGCGACGTGACCCCTGGCCCCACCTCCACCACAACGCCAGCGCCTTCATGACCTAAGATGGCAGGGAAGGCTCCTTCTGGATCGTTCCCCGACAAGGTGAAGGCGTCGGTGTGGCAAACGCCTGTGGCTTTGATTTCCAGCAAAACTTCACCCGCCTGCGGGCCCTGGAGGTCCACGTTTTCCACGCTGAGCTTCTTGCCCGCCCCAAATGCAACCGCCGCTCGGGTCTTCATCCGTAGAGTCTAGAGGACGCCTTGGGGGGGTGTCGACGTGCGTCTTGATTCGCGAGGGCCCGTGGCAAGTTCTGGCGCGATTCTTGAAGTTCTATATTGCAAAAACTGAGGCGTTACCATTGATGCTGGAGGAGTGGGCGCCGTCATCAAAAACAGGAGAGGCATCATGAAAAAACTATGGATTGGATGTGTATTAGGGGTTGGGCTCCTGACCGTCGCCTGCGAGCGTAAAGGTGAGGTTCAGAGTGATATTGAGGACTTGAAGGAGGCGCGGGCACAAACCAGCGAAGTTGCCGCCGATCTTCAACAGCGGCTAGAGGAAGCGAAAGCCGAAGTGTTGCGTTTGGAGGAACAGCTCGTACTGGCACGTCAAGGCGTAACTGACGAGGTGATTGAGGAACGCCAGGAACTCAAGGAGACGGTCTCCGGACGCACGGAAGAAGTGCGGGAAGAGGTGCGGGAAGCGCAAAAAGAGGCGCTAGAGCACAACAAACAGGTGCAGGCCGCCCAAGAGCACCTCAAAGCCACGAAGCCTGTCAACGTTCAAGCGGAGCTCGAAACCGATACCACGGTGACTCCCGCTGGAAAAGCCGTGGAGGTTGATACCGTCCGTCGCGAGATTGACGTCGAGCGGCTGAACGTCTCGGGCCAAGATAAGCATCAAGAGGGCGCGCATCAAGAGGGCGTGCATCAGGAGGGCGTGCAACAGGGCGTGCAACGCTGAAGCTGTCACAGGGTGACGCGGCTCGCGCCCGCGCGAGGTTCCTCTAAGGGCTTCGGCGGGCGTGGATCTTTTGGGTCCCAACACGATTTACAGTCTGGAGCGCGGGGGTTACAGTCTGGAGCGCGGGGGCACCGGCAATATTGCCCGTACTGTCCGGTCAAAACAACCGTCCAGTACGAGCAGGGCATGAGGTTCGAGTCTAAGAAATTTTCTGGTTCACCTCAGCGTCAGCTTCGCGACCGGCCTTTGTAAGGTCGTCGCGGGTGACATCATCATCTCGGTGGTCGCGCAACTTGCCATCATGGCCCGCGGGCGCGCGGCCCAGCTCCCTCTCCTTTGCGTGTCGGATTTCTTCTCGTTCGCGTGCCTTCTGAGTGGGTGCAATGTCAGCACCTGAAACGTTGCTCACTTGCCCTTGCACCTCCGCTTCGTCGGTTTCTGGATCGTCCACCATGGTACCGGCGCGTTCACCACCGCCCCCCACCGTGTACTGCGGCGGCACGCCTTTTTTGCGTTGTCCCGCTTCCAACTCAGCTTCGAACTCCCCACCCTCTTTGGTTTTTCCTAAGCGCGCTTGGTCGAGTTTGCGCGCGTTTTCATGCTGTTGACGTCCTTGCATGATCCCTCCTTGGCTTCTTGATGGTCTGCCTATCCTCAAGGCTACCGCCGAAGTACCCAGCTTCAAGGCAGAGTTGCTTTTTCGGTTAGGGTGTCCATTAACGTTAGTGGATGCGTTGGGGGTGCGGCTTCGAGACCGCCGCCAAGGTTTGCGCCACATCATATTCGTGTTGCTTGCGCGTGTTCGACTCCGTGTAGGCCACGGCGGTTCGGGCGAGATCGTTTAGCGAGATGATCCCCACCAGGCGCCCCTCCTCATCAACCACCGGTAGCCTACGCACCTGGCGTTCTGCCATGATGGATTCCGCCTTGTCTAGCGCATCACCCGCTTGGCACAGGTACAGGGCCTGTGACATCGCCGAGCTCACGGCGATTTCGGACAGCGCTCGATCTTGCGTATACGCGGCCATGCAGGCGTCGCGGTCGGTGATCATTCCCAGCACGCGGTGATCGTCGTCAATCACAGGCAATGCGCCCACGTCGGCGTCCCACATGCGGCTGGCGGCCTCGCGTAACGTTTCGGAAGGCCGGACCGATTTTACGTCCTTGCTCATTACATCGCGAACAAGGCCGGCTTCGCTAGTGCTGGCGCTTTGTTTCAGGCCGGCGTGAATGCGCTTGAGACGACCCAGCAGCGAATCGAATTTGCCCTCGGTCGCGGAGACCAGATCCTGCAGCTGGTTGCCCATGGTCCGCAGCTCTCGCTCGATCTCATCCCATTCGTCTTTGAGGTCACGGGTTCCCAGGTGGATTCTGACCCGAATCTCGTCCCGCAGCGTCTTGAGACGCGCAAGATTTTCGGATTGGTTTTCATCTTGTGCAGTTGCCATGGTGAATCCTCCTTGCATGCGGCGTTCCGCGGACATGCGGATGCCACCGTTTCCAGTGGATCAGCAAGGGACATGCCATTTTCATTTTCTCGTGCCACACTGGCCACGACGACCCTCCAGGAGCCAAGGAGAGATTGACCATGTCCACCATCTACGACTTCACCGTGAGAAGCATCGAAGGGCGCGACGTTGCCCTGTCCGAGTACCGGGGCAAGGTGCTGCTGATCGTCAACGTCGCCAGCAAGTGCGGCTTTACGCCGCAATACGAAGGCCTCGAGGAACTTTACAAGCACTACGAGTCGCGCGGTCTCGAGATCCTGGGCTTCCCGTGCAACCAGTTTCGCGCGCAAGAGCCAGGTTCGGAGCAAGAGATTCAAGAGTTTTGTAGGCTCACCTACGGCGTGACTTTCCCGATTTTTTCGAAAATCGAGGTAAATGGCTCAAACACTCACCCGCTTTATCGATTCCTCAAGCAGCAGCGAAAGGGCTTCTTGGGCAGCGAAGCCATCAAGTGGAACTTCACCAAGTTCCTCGTCGACAAAGCAGGCAATGTCATCGAGCGGTTCTCTCCGCAGACGAAACCACAAGCGCTGGCAGAGAAAATCGCAGCGCTGGTTTGATGTTGGTGGTCAGCGCACCGACAACGACCACTGTCCCTCGAAAAGCAGCCAGGCCCCTCCTTCGTTCACCCATTGGGGCTCGACCCAGGCCACGTTTGGCTGGGGAGGCAAGACCCACACGCCCGTCACCCACTCATGCCTGTTTGTGGTCCACGTCCAGTATCCAGGCACCCAAACGTGCCCCGAGGAAGGTGCACGTGGTCTTGACTCGGATCGAGGCTCCGGCGGTGCGGCTTGCGATTTGCATTTCATCTTCCGCTTTTGGCCAGGAGGTTGCCAGCCCTTGCCCCCTTTGCCTTTGTGAGGGTGGTGCTTGTGCTTTCCGCCTTTGGCTTCAGCCGTCAGGCTGGGCAGCAGCACCATTACGAAACACAAGCCACTCAGAAGGACGCGACGGTTCATCAAAGGCTTATCGGCAGGTTGGAGGCACAGTTGAGTCGTACGTCACTGTGCCTGCGCCAGGGCGAGCGCCGGCAGGTCGCGGCGGGGCCGTCGCTTCAGATTCACGTCCAGCCGCGCACCGTCGTCGGAGAGATCCACAGTGGAACGCCAGGCAGAATATCCAGGGGCTTCGATGCGAACGTGCATCCTCGCGCCCGCATCCGAATAGCCTTGCGCAAACGGTGTGCGACCAACAGCGCGGTCATTCAAGAACACGCGGGCTCCGGGGGGATTGGAACGAATGAACAGCATCTGTGGAATCGCCTGGTCCAAAGTCACATCATCGGCCGGAGGCGCAAGCCGGTACCAAATCCGCTGCAGCCGATCGAGGTTGCCCAATACCGCAACTGCCACCAGTGCAAGAAACCCAAAAGTGCGTATGGCAGGCGCGACCCTGAAGCGAGTGGGTCGGGGCGGTTCTGCGGTCACCTGTGTCGGTGTCGTCAACGTTTGCAACGTCCCCTCGGGGAGCCAGGGCTGCCAGCTGATTGTTGGTGCTTCCAGT
>JBBSJE010000109.1:0-19013 GCA_038257535.1 Polyangia bacterium | reverse complement strand
CCACGCAAGACTCGGTTGCGGTTGGCGACCACCCTTTTCCGCGCGGGATTTTCACCCGCAAGATCCCATTCGAAGGTTTCTGTCTCACTTTCAGGTCATGACATTCTCCTTCGCCAGGCGTCCTGGCGCACAATAGGTGAATCGAACGACGAGTAGAGCAGTCGAGTAGCGCCGAAACAAGGCATGCTCGAGGCGTGCATCGTCGCGCTGAGGAGACGAGCAACCAGGTCATGAACAGCGTGAAAAACTGCGATCTATAGCCACACCCACGTGACAAATGGGCGACTCAACGTCGAGCTGACGCTGTGCCATGACCAAAACGCAAAGGATATGGCCAAGGTGTTTCGCCGCTGAACGCGCGATGCGCTTCAGTAGGCGGCAAAAAAATCACGCGGGCGCGCGGCGCGCAGGGGCAAACACCTAAAGCGTCTCGTTCCCCAGCCATCTCGCTGCGTACGCCTCGCTCGAAGCTGAGCCAGTTGTGAAAAACGATCGCGTAGACCCTAAGGGCGAAGGCTCAAGGCGTTCGCCCAAGCCAGCCATGCATCGGGGACCAATCCGAACAAGATGATGGAGGCCGTGGCCACGAGGAGCAACGCGGCCACCGCCGGTTTATGGTCGCCCTCCCAAGCGTGAACCTGATGGCGGCCGTGCATGATCACCACGAACCGCAAGGTGATGAACAAGGCGACCAAATGTGCCAGCGCGGCACACGCCAAGGCGGACCACAACCAAGTCGACGCCACGGCCGCCTTCGTGACTGTGAAAAAACCGAGGAACCCAACCGTCAGCGGCATTCCACAAAGTGACAACATGGCTACGCTCATCGATGCCGCCAGGTAGGGACGCTGTTTGCCGAGCCCCATCCAATCATCGACAAAGGTTTTTCCCTCACTTTGCAATGGAACGTACGCTGTCACAGCGAGCGCGCTCAGCAAGCCCACGAGCGAAGCCAGTGACAGCGCTCCAAATGCCAAACCGGCGCCGCTGACGCCCGCACAAGCGGCCGCCAGCGCGAGCAAGATCCATCCCAGCTGCGCGATCGATAGATAACCCAACATCCGGCGCACGCCGTCTTGGCGAAGCGCGCCCACCGCCCCCACGAGCAAGCTGACCGACGCCACCAACGCCAAAGCCGCGGTGATCCCAGAGCCATCGGCGGTGACCGCCGGATGCAAGAACCCCGCAGACAACAAACGCGCAATGGCGGCCAACACGGCGATTCGAAAGCCCGAGACAAAAAGCATCACAGCCGGCAGCGGTCCGCCTTCGAAGAAGTCAGGAAGCAAAAGGTGAAACGGCGCGGCCCCCACGCGAAACAGCACCGCCACCAAAACCATCAAGAAACCAATGGTGGCAAGTGCGCTGGGCCCGCTGGGAGCAAAGCCAGCCGCCAACTCTTGATAGGTGAGGCCGCCGCCGCTGCCCACGTAGATGAGCGCCGCGCCCATCGCCAGCAATCCCATGGCGGCGGCGCCAACGACAGAGGCTTTTGCGGCCAGCTCGGCACCGCGGCCCGGATGTCGCCCCAGCGCTATCAGGGCATTCATCCCTAAACCAGCGGTTTCCACAGAAACCAGCAAGGTGGGAAGATCGGCGGCACATGCGGCAAGCATAGATGCGGCGGTCACCAACAGCACCAAGCCCGGCCATTCGCGGTTAACCGCGGCAACAGCCCCACCGGTGACGGACGAGACCATCAAAACACCCACCGCGGACAAGGCGCACAAAACGCCCACCATCGCAGAGGCCGAATCAATGACGAGCGCCCCACCCCACACCACCAGTTTTGTTTGTGTTGTGGGGAACGAAGCCATGCCCGCGATCGCGGCCAGCGCGGCCAGCATCACCGCAAACAACGAGATTGATCGCGCGGTCACCTTGGTGACCGAAGCCCAGGCGATCAAACCCAAACCCGAAGCGGCGCAGATTGCCATGTACGCCAGTTGACCCATGAAGCTGTTAGCCATTATGGTGTTTTCTGGGCAACGGCCCCCTCCCTTTGGTCGCCCCGTGTGGCCCACGGCATGCGATCGTCGGGATAAAAATGCGCGGGGGATTCCGGCGCCATCATTGCGTGGCGCACCCGACGGTGATGTTTCACAACGTAGGCATTCACCGTAGCCTCACTGCCGCGTAACCACCATTGGGGCGCCACACCGATCACCACCAGAGCCACCGCGAGCGCAAACACGGGCCACCCACGCAGCCCCCAACGCGCAAACACGGGTCCCCCTTCGATGAGGCGCACAGAGCGAACCAAAGCCACGCCTACAAACACCACCCCGGCAGCGGCAGCAACTGCCAACCAAAGCGGCTCCACCACCACCTGGGAGGGCGGTAGCCCGTGATGATCTTGCAAGCGCAAGGTGGCCGCCACGCCCGAAAGCAAAACAAACACGGCGGCAAATCCGCCAAGACCTGGCATGGCGGCCACCGACAGCGCAAACAACGTGGGCAACGTTTTGGTGCGCGCTGGCGCGGAGGCAGAGCCGGGGGAGGCGGCCGTCGAAGCAGAATCATCTAGGCACAACAGCAAGGCGGATAGGGCCACGCTGGTAAGGAGCGACAGCGCGATTGCGCCCACCACGCCCTGAGCCGTCTGCGAGGCAACACCCGCCACGGCCAGGCACGTTTGTGCCCAGGCGCCCCAGGCAATTTGGCGACGGAAGTTTGGCTCCTGCGAGGCCGCCAGCGCGGACAGCAGCACGCCGGCAACCGCCACCACCGACACCAACGGCAAGGCGTGGTGCGCTGCGGACGGAAATAGTGGCAAGACGAAGCGAATCAAGGCAAACACCGATGGCCCCAGCAGCAACGCCACGGTACCGGCGGGCGCCGATTCCTGGTGCGCGCCTTGCCACCATCCCACAAACGGCAGCAGCGGCAGTGACAACGCCAAAGCCAGCGCCAACGCGCCGAAGCACCACAGTTGTTGACGAAACGGCAACACAAGTCGCTCCCATACGACGAAAGAAAACGTCAGGTGCCCAGTCAATTTCTGCACCTCAAGCGCCACAAACACAAACACGCCGAACATCAACGCCAAGCTCGTGAAACTGACGATGCCCATTTTGGTTGCCACCAGCCAACAGCGATGGCCGCCGCGTGCGGCCACAAGGCAGAACGCCGCCAAACAATACAAGGCCCAAAACACCCAGAGCAAAAGCATGTCCTGCGCGGTGGAGATCCCCAACAGGGCGCCTTCGCAAACCAGCAGTGCCGCAGAGGTGGCGGGTGTGAAATTGCTGTTGGCGCGGGGCATTGCCAAAACCACAAACGTCAAAGCCGTCGCAGTCAGCACCCATGCCAGCGAAATTCCGTCGATGCCCAGGGCAAAGCTGGCGCCGAACGCGGGCACCCAAGGATAAACAAAACTGTGCTGGGGATCCGACAGCACGGGCGCAAAGCCACCCACAATCGCCAGCGCCAACAAGCAGGTGACGCCGGCCCCCACCGTTGCAACCGCCTCGCGCAGCCGGCCCAGAGCCTGCGGCACCGCGGCAGCAGCCACCGCAGTGACAAACGGAAGGCCTACCATCATCGCCAGGAGCATCAGGGCTGAACCTTTACCAATTCGCGTAACGACCGCTGGGTGTGCCAAAACGGATCACGCACAGTCACGGTCAGACTGTAGGTGCCCGCCACGGCATAGGTGTACGCGGCACTGGGTCCGGCGGCGCGACGGTCAACAACTTGGTCTCCGTCAAAGTCGTAATCAAACTCAAGCCTTTGTGACGAGGTGGCGCCGCGACCGGCTTGCACACGAACGGTAAGGCCATCGGTGCGCACCGAAAGCTCGGGCGCCGCGGCCGGGCGGGTGGCCACATAAACCAAGCCGCCGAAACCTACGAGGCCGATGCCAACGTAGCGTTGAACGTCGCCGCCTTGAAGCACGCGTTGCAGGCGCGCGCCAGCGTCAAACACGACGGCGGGCGCTTGTAAGAACAAGCCATCAAAGATCCAAGATTCGAGGGCCACAACCGCGCGCGCACTCAGGGTCAAAAGCACGGCCAGTGGTGACAGCACCCAGCGCCATAGTGGCCCCCTTTTTCGCAGCTGCCACGCCAGTAGAGCACCCACGACGATCGCGCCCACAAGGCCGAATCGCCACGACGCTTGCCTGTCAGCCGCCGCCAGAGCGGCCACCACGCGCCACACAACTTGGGCACCGCAAAAAACGACCACAAGCGCTTGCGGCACGCAGCGCACTCGATCCTGAGGCGCCCAGAACACGGCCACAACACGCAATCCCAAGGCCGCCAACAGACACAACAAGACAAGCGGCGTGACGGACGCCAAGTCGTTGGCGGAAGTGCCTTGCAGCTCGGGCAACGCATTGGTCGACGAGGCGGCGGACAAAATCAGAATCGCGAACACTCCCAATACGTCGGAGCCGCGGTTAAGTGCGAATCGGCCCTGCCAGGTATCGCCAGGTCTTGGCGCCACGCGCTCGCAGACTTCGCAACACAGCCCAACCAAAGCCCACGCGGCCAGCGTGGTGGGCAAGGCATCGAACATCAGTGTGGCCAGCGCCGGGGCTTGCAGCGCCGTTGTGGCAACGCGAAGGCGCTCCCCGCTGGGCATGTGGCGCACCCGCCATAGGGCCACAACGGTGGCCCCCCACACCGCCCACATCGCCACCGCGGTTGCCCGATTCACCTGGAAGGCGAGGGCCACAAACACATCGGCAACCCCCATCCATGCAGTCACAAAGGCGTGAAGCTCCCCAGCGGCAGGGAGGCTAATCGCCGAGATAAATATAAGCCCTGCCGCCACAAGCCCCTGTGCCCCCCACAACGAGGCGTTCGAAAGCCCGCGATGATGTGGAAGCGCCAGCCACCCCGCCAAAGCCGCCACCGCTGGCACACAAAGCAAGGCGCAGAGAAACGCGGATTCCATCTCGCCGTTACCCTCGCAGTCGACGAGCCGCATCCAAATGCGGGGCGCGTTGCTGCCGATGCAAGCCCGTAAACGCGGCCAACGCCACCACGGCGTGTGTCATTCCAACCGCAATCAAAATGAACGCCACCCCCTGGCCTCTGATATCGGCAAAGGCGCGGCTGGCTGAGGCGAACACCAAGCCGCTGCCAGCCATTTGGATAAACACACCCAAAACCACAAACAGCGCGTTTCTTCGCAGCAAGAGCGCCACGAATCCCAGCCCATACAAGGCCAGACCCACAAGCACAAAATACGTCAGCGGCATGGCTTCATTCCTTGCCAGGCAAGACCGTGATCACCCGCGACAACGCCAAAGCAGAGATCAAGCCCACAAGCAGGAACACGGCCAAAATCTGGGTTGCAAAACCAAGGTCAACAAACAAAGCTTTGCCAACCGAAGCGGTGTTTCCGAAGCTCTTGGACAGGGCCGTGGTCTCCACCGCCAGACGCTCCTCCTCTGGCAGGCAGCGCGCAATGTACAAAAGCGTGAGCGATGTCGTAAGCAGGCCTAACCCACGCATCACGAGCGACCGCAGCGCAACGGGTTCGGTGTCGGCGCGGTTCAGCATGATCACGCCAAACACAAAAAAACCCAACAAGCCCCCGCCCAGCAGCAGCACGAACGCGACCGCCAGGAACGGCGCCGAGACCGCCACAAAAAGCCCCGCGCACGAAACCGCCGACACAAACATGGCCACCGCGGCGCCCAAAGCTGTTGGGCGGGTGATGGCCACAATCGCGGCCGCCAAAGTGGCCAACGCCACGGCCACAAACACCCACAGTTCCAGCGCGTTCGAAGGCACCGGGAAAACGTTGGTGGAAACTCCGGTCACCGGAGTCACGGTAGGGGAATCTTCTTGGCCTGTCAAAATGCGTCGTAGGCCAAACAAGCGCCAGCGTTCAAGTTTCGGCGCGTGCGCGTCGAAGTTTGAAGGACAGCGGCGCCTGAGTTGAGCGCCGCGACCCCCGACGAGGATGCATGGCCACTTTAGATCGATACCTTGATGCAATGACGAAACATCGGGCGGATGCGCTGGTTTTCCGCGCCGACGCTCCCGTAGCCATGGTGGTTTCGGGCGCCTCGAAGCCCGTGTCATCGCGACCCGCCACCGAAGATCAGATAGTAGCGCTGTTGGCCGAGGTTTTGGGCTCGGCGTATACCCCAGGGCTCACGGGCTCGCGCGTGTTTCCCTACCCCTCCCCCAGTGGGTTGGTGAACATCACCGTCAACGAAAGCCATCAGGGCATTGTGGTGATGATCGAACCTGGGCGTGGCCATGCCGCCCCCAGCTCGACGGCCAACGCAGCGCCGCCCATCGCGGCCAGCCGTCCCAACGGCGTTAACGGCGCCCATGGCGGCAATGGCATGGCCAACGCGGCACCTGCTGCACGCCCGGCACCGCCACCGGCAGCGCCGATTTCGATCTCGCCCGCCGACAGCGCCGAACTGGCCATGGCCACGCCCAGCTTGGGCGTGAGCGCGGGCGCCTCTGCCCACGGCATTGACGCGTTTTTCAACCACATGCTGGACATGGGGGCTTCGGACATGCACCTGAAATCCGGCATTGTGCCCATGGTGCGTGTGGACGGCGGCATCCTGGCCATGCCCAATCGCGGTACGCTCAGCTCAGAGCAGATCCAGCGCATGGTCGAACCCATCATGCCTGACCGCAACCGTCAGGAATTTGCCGACACGAATGACACCGACTTCGCTTACGAATTGGGCGCGCGCGCTCGTATGCGGTGCAATGTGTTTCGCGATCTTTCGGGCATGGGCGCGGTGTTTCGGCAAATTCCTTCCAAAGTGCTGACCGCCGAACAGCTGGGGTTGCCCAAAGCGGTGATCGACATGTGTCAGCACACCAAAGGTTTGGTGGTTGTAACCGGCCCTACGGGCAGCGGCAAATCAACCACGCTTGCGGGCATGGTTGACTGGATCAACAAGAACCGGAACGACCACATCATCACCATCGAAGATCCGGTTGAGTTTGTTCACAAAGACATCAAGTGCCTGGTGAATCAGCGTGAAGTGGGCGTGCACACCAAGGGTTTCAAAAGCGCCCTACGTGCAGCTCTGCGCGAAGATCCTGACATCGTTCTGGTGGGCGAAATGCGGGACCTTGAGACCGTGGCGATCGCCATCGAAACCGCGGAAACTGGTCACTTGGTGTTTGGAACCCTTCACACCAACACCGCGCCCTCCACCGTGGATAGGTTGATAGACCAATTCCCAACGGATCGGCAAAGCCAGATTCGCTTGATGCTTTCGGAATCGCTCAAGGGGGTTGTGGCGCAAACGCTGCTCAAGAAAAAGGGCGGCGGGCGTGTGGCGGCGTTGGAAATTTTGGTGGTGACGTCGGCCGTGGCGAACCTCATCCGCGAAGGCAAAACCTTCCAAATTCCGTCGGTGATGCAAACCGGCCGAGGCATCGGCATGCAAACCATCAGCGACGCCATGATTGAACTTGTGCGCAACAACGTGGTGGAGGCCTCGGAGGCCTACGCCAAGGCGCCCAACAAAAAAGAATTCGCCATGGTCTTGAGCCGCGCGGGGTTTCAAGGCCCGTGGAGCGCAGGGATGGAATGAAAGCCGCCCCGTTCAGCCTTCAGGGACATAAGCATTCCACCGATTGAAACGTAAGCCAATGGGCAAAAAGATTCTGGTCGTCGACGACGAAGCCGCCACAAGCGAAACTCTAAGCCACATGCTGGGGGCGCTGGGCTACACGCCCACCTGCGTCTTTGGTGGTGCCGAAGCCATTGCGCTGCTGCGGCTGGAAACCTTCGACCTGTGTTTCACCAACTTGGCCATGCCGGGAATCAATGGCTTCGCCGTGTTGGAAGCGGCCAGACGCTGCCATCCCATGGTGTCAGTGATCGTGCTGACTGGCCCTGGACAGGTTCGCGACGCCATCGGCGCCCTGCGGGCTGGGGCGCTTGATTTTCTGTCGAAACCCTTTCACCCCGTGGCGGTTGAAACCGCCGTGAAGCGCTTCTTGGAAAGCGCACAGCCGCTGACGGGATGGCGGCCCACGCAGGGCGCAGCGCTCATCGGCGAGCATCCCGCCGTGCGGTTGGTGCTTGAACGCATCGAGCAGGTGGCCGACACAGACGCGAGCGTGCTGATTCGCGGCGAAACCGGCACCGGCAAAGAAGTTGTGGCGCGTCTAATTCACGCCGCGAGTGAGCGGCGGGCGGGGCCGTTTGTGGCCGTGAACATGGCGGCCATTCCCGAAGCGCTGGCCGAAGCAGAGCTTTTGGGGCACAGCCGCGGTGCCTTCACCGGAGCCGATCGCAGCCGGGTGGGCAAGATTGCCAGCGCACAAGCAGGAACCCTATTTCTAGATGAGATTGGCGACATGTCCAAAGCGATGCAAGCCAAGCTCTTGCGCGTGCTGCAGGACCGCGTGGTGCAACCTTTGGGCAGTTCAGAGCAGGTGGCGGTGGATGTACGCATCATCGCAGCCACGCATCGCAACCTTGAGCAGATGGTCCGCGACGACGAGTTTCGTGAAGACCTGTTTTACCGTTTGGACGTGATTCCCATCGAGTTGCCCCCGCTGCGCGAACGCCCCGAGGACATTCCGCTGTTGGCAGAGCATTTCCGGATGGAGATGAACACGCGCCACGGCCGCTCCGTGCCCGGATTCTCAGCCGATGTGCTGGATCGTCTGCGCAGCTACGAGTGGCCGGGAAACGTGCGCCAGTTGGCCAATGTGGTGGAGCGCTTGGTCATTGTGGCAGGCAACCGCACCATGGTCCTTGAGGACCTGCCGCCCAATTTGCGCACAACGGTTTTGGATTTGGCCAACACCCCCTTAGACCTACCTGCGAGCGGTGTTGATCTACGTTTGTTGCTTTCGCAATTAGAAGACCGTCTGATAGGACAAGCGCTCAAGCGCACAGGCGGAAACAAGAACCGTGCGGCCGAGCTCTTGGGCCTTAACCGCACCACGCTGGTGGAGAAGCTTCGACGTCGAAACGTCGCGTAAAGCACGCAAAATACCGACATGCACCTGCCGGTGGGAATGTCTGGCACAGCTGCCCTGTTGCACCTGAGAGCAACGTCAAATTCGCTGTCATAAACGCCAACGCCGTCAACCGGATGGCGGGTGCCCCTGACAGAGATCGTCATCGCGATGACGGTTTCGGGCACTTCCGCATCACGGTGCTTCGCCAAGTATGCGAATTCTCGTGAGTCCCATCGTGGCATAAACCATGCAGTCCCTAGCCGCATGGCAACCGCCCAACTCCGCAAGTCGCCCGTCAGCAAATCGACCAGCGTCAAAACGCCCACCGCCAAGAGCGCCGCAGCCGCTCCCAAGCTGGCTGCCAAAGCGGCGCCGAAGGTGGCCGCGAAAACGGAGATGAAAAGCGCGGTGGTTGAGGCCCCGGTTAAGAAAGCCGCTGGCGCCAATTCCATAGCGAAGGCAGAGGCCAAGAAGGTGCTTGCCGCTGCCGCAGAGATCAAAAGCGAAGCGTCGGATGGCAAGCGCAAAAAGCCCAAGCGCGCGCCGGAAAAGACCGCAGAAGAGTTGTTGGCGGACAAGCGTCGTCAATATGCGGCCCAGTTTTTCCCCTACATTGAAAAGGTGGCCCGCCGGTTGGCCCGCCGTCTTCCCGCCCACGTGGAGATTGACGACTTGGTGTCATCGGGCGTCATTGGTTTGATGGAGGCAGCCGACCGCTTCGATCCCACCCGCGTTGATAGATTCGAGGCCTTTGCCGAGTTCCGCATCCGCGGCGCCATGCTGGATGATTTGCGCTCACGCGACACCCTCTCCCGCGACATGCGCCGCCTGTCAAACGAGCTGCGCGAAGCCACACGCAAGCTTGAATCGCAGCTGGGCCGCACCCCCGACCAAGAAGAGTTGGCCGCCATCTTGGGCGTTGAGGTTGACGAGCTCTACGCACGCCAACAGAAGCTCTCAGGCTCGTCGGTGGTGGGCATTGACGACGCAGGTCCTGATTTCCTAGAGCGCACCTGTGATGAGAGCTCGCCAGATCCGTTTGAGCTGACCTCGCACCGCGAGACCCTGGGCCGCTTGGTTGAGGGCATTGGTCGCCTTCCCGACAAGATGCAGCAGGTGCTATCGCTTTATTACATCGAGAATTTGAATCTGAAAGAGATTGGAAGCGTTCTGGGTGTGACGGAAAGCCGCGTTTGCCAAATTCACGGCGAAGCCACCCGTCGCCTGCGCGAGACGCTGACCGATCTGGACGAAGCCGCCGCCTAAAAATCGCCGCGCACGTCCACAGCGCAACCCCGCGGGCCCCAGAACTGCCAAGCCAAGCGCTGGATTTGTCTGCGGTTTTCGAAAACTTGCTTTTTTTTCTTAAGCCGTGGCGCTGGAGCACCGATGATTGTGTGCATGAAGGGCACAGGTAGGCTCACACCACGACGCGCGCCGGCTGGCAACAAGCAGGCGTATCTTTCCACCCGCTCTGGCGAAGACATCGCCCGGGCCTCCCGCGTGGAGGACCTTCGCCGCTTGGTGGCGGCGGGTCGCTACAGGGTTGAACCCGAACAACTGGCTGAACGCATCTTGCGCCGCGCCTTTGCTCGACGACCGGGCGAAAGCTAATCGCGGGCCTACACTCCGGCAGCCGGGGCGTTAAGGCTTCACCAACTTTGAGGCTGGCAGCTGGGTTGCCAGCAGCAGGGCCTGCTCCACTGGTTGCAGGCCCGGCAAGAACGCCACAAGGGCCTCCTCGGGCCCCGCGGCGCCCACCACATACCCCAGCGCGCGACCGTCTCGGTCAGTCACCGCCACGCGATCGCCTTCCAGCTGCGCCTGCGCTTGCAGCTCGCCGCCAGCGCCCGAAAGCCTTGCGGTTTTGCCCTCGCGCTGAATGCGGCCGGTGGGAAATCCGTCGCCGTTGCCCAACCGCAGGGTTTCGCCCCGGCGCTCAAGGTTCAAATACGCGCTGCCATTGCGCGACAGTACGAGCGCGTCGTCCTGCGTGCGCCGCACGCCCACGCGATGGCCCTCCAAGGCCGTGGTGCCCGCCTGATTGGGCAGGCGCTGCAGCCGGCCGCCCACGTCCGGCCCCGCGTACCACGCGAGCCGTTCGTCGCCAAAGTTGTCGCCAGCGCGCGCCAGCTGCAAACGCAGATGCCCATCGGCGCCGCGCAGTTCCAGCATGACGGCCTTCTCCTCAGCGGGTTCGATCTTCGGCTTGCACGCCGGCAAGCCTGCCAAGGCCAACAACACCCACAAGCCGCTGGCAAAGCGGCAGTTCATGAACCTGGAGACAATGCGCACCGGCGTGGTTTAGCGTTAGTCTTCCGCTTCGGCCACTTCCACGCGGTTGCGACCCAAAGCTTTTGCCCGGTACATGGCGGCATCTGCCAATCGCAGCAACACATTTTCGCGCCGCCGCTTGCTGCCCCCGGGACCCAAGTGGTCGCGATAAGACGCAACGCCAATTGAGCATTGCACCGATGGCAAACGCTGCCCCGGACCATCGGGCTCGGTTTCCATATCGAACAAGGCCAGTTGGTAAATGTTCTCGCGCAGAACTTCAGCCGCTTTGCGTGCCTGCTCCAAATCGCTACCCGGCAGCAATACGGCGAATTCATCGCCTCCGTAGCGCGCGAGAATCGAGGCCGCCGGCACACTCTCGGTCAGCACCCGCGAAACCTCGCGCAGCGACCAGCTGCCTGCAAGGTGGCCGTATCTATCATTGATGGCTTTGAAATTATCAAGATCGATAAACAACACGGACAATTCCGACCCATCACGATCGCAGCGAGCGATCTCATCTTCCAAACGCACGTGGAAATACCGGCTATTGAACAGGCCCGTTAAGTGGTCCAAGCGCGACAGCGCGCGCGCTCTGATGGCGTCCAAGGCGTTTTGGATCGACGACGACATGTAGCCGGCAAAGATGCGCAACAACTCGCCATCACGGGATGTGTAAGGGCCACCAGATCGACGGTTGATCAGGGTTAAAACACCACAGATCGATTCGCCCACAATAACCGGCACGCCCACGATCGAGTGCACGGCCGAGGTGCGGTCTCTGCGCGGGGAACACAGCGCCACCATGGGATCGTCTGGCCCCAAATCGGCGGCACGGCGGGGGCGCCCCGAACGATACACATCGCCGACAAACCCCAAATCGCTGGGCACACGGCGGCCCAACCGTTCGTTGGCGGCAGGGCCATAAGCCGCAATGAAGGTAAGGCGCGGGGTGCGCACACCGGCTAGCTTTGCACGGGGATCGTCCAACAGGATTCCACCGGCTTCCGAGGGCACGAAATCGTTGGCGCGTTCCAAAATTTCACGAAGCGCCCCGTCGAGACGAATGTCCCAGCGCTCCCAATCTTGGTCGCGCCGCGCGCGCACGAAGAAGCGGCTGATCTCATCCGAAGGGACCGTCAGGATGGGTCCCGGCGGCGTGGGCGGGTTCGGCACAGAGGCTTCGTCTATACGAATCGCTTGAGGAATGGCTCCTTCTGAACTCTCTTCTGGGCCACCCGGCCACCGTCCATGACTCACGCTTTTTCAAGAGTAATGCATGTTGCGGTTTTCAGTCAAAGGGTTGACTGAGGTGAATCGCATAACAGTGATGTGGGTTGCGCGCAAAGTCACACGCCAGCGGCGCCCAGCCCGTGAGCCCGGAGGATTTCGGACAAACGATCCAGCGGCAAACCAGGCGCAAAGTGTCCCGATTGGCCTTCCATGTCCCCCCCCATGCACAGTGCGTTGATGATGGCTTCTTCGGTGCATTCCACCACGGCTTCGTAAAGCCCGTCGCAGGCAGGATCTAGGAGCACATGCAAATTCGTGGTCATGCCCGTGCTTTCGCGGGGCACTTTGTTGGCGGTGGAAAAGCCTACGATGATCTCGCCCGAGCCGTGTGCGGCAAACGAGCCTGTGCGGCCAATGCCCAAAGCCGCGCGTTTGCACAAGCGCGTGATTTGCGACGGCAACAGCGGGGCGTCGGTGGCCACCACGCAAATGATCGACCCAGCGTTGTGAACACGTTTGTTAACGCCAGAATAATCGGGCAGCAGCGCTTGCCCCACGGCCACGCCCGCCACCTGCAGGGCCCGCATCACCCCGAAATTCGACTGCACCAGCACACCCAGCGTGTAATGCCCGGTTTCCGAAGGCACACGACGGCTGCTGGTGCCAATGCCCGCCTTGAAATCGCAGGTGATGAGCCCAGTGCCCGCGCCCACAGAGCCCTCGGCCACGGGCCCCCGTGTGGCATGATCGATGGCACGATACACATGCTCTGAGCGCACGTGCCTGCCTACGGCGTCGTTTAGCCATGAATCGTCGCATTCGCCCACCAGCGGAATGATCACGTCGAACTCGGTGCCAATGCCGGGATGGCGCTTGGTCATCCATTTCACGGTGGCGTCGGACACCTTGCCCACCGACATGGTGTTGGTAAGCAAGATGGGGGTTTCCAGCAAGCCCCACTCCACCACTTGCGTGAGGCCCGAAACTTCGCCCGCCCCGTTAAGCACGAAAGCGCCTGCCAAAACCCGTTCGTCAAAAATGGACCCTGGGGGCACCACCGCGGTTACACCCGTGCGCACGGGCCCCTTGCCCACCATCAAGGGCCCTTCGCCTGTGATCATCGTGGTGTGCCCCACCCGCACGCCGGCGACATCCGTGATGGAGTTGTCGGGTCCTGGCGGCAGCCGACCGATGGCGAAGCCCAAGTCGCGAAACCGGCAGCGCTTCATCAATCTCGCCTCGATTGCTTGCTGGAATCCTGGCTGTCTTGCGCTTGCTGACGACGACGTTGGCGCATCCGCTTTAGCCCTCCAGCCAAGATTTCACCAATCAAGTCGCGGTAATCAATGCCCGCGGCGGCGGCGATCAAACACAGATCAGAGTAGCCAGGCGTGAGCCCCGGCAGCGGGTTGATTTCAATCACGAACACCTCGCCCGCAGCGGTCATGCGCAGGTCCACGCGCGCCACATCTCGACAATCAAGCGACATGAAGGCCTCACGCGCGGTCTTCTCGATCGCACGCAATTCGGCTGGCGACAACTTCGCGGGGCACTCATAGGCCACGTGGCGTTCCCAATCTTGTTTAATCTGAAAATCGTAAACCGGGCGCTTGTTGGTGGCGTCCTTGAAAATAATTTCCATAGGCGGCAACACGCGCGGCCGACGTTCACCCAACAACCCCACCGTAAATTCACGCCCAGTTATGTAATCTTCAACCAAGGCCGGTTGCCGATAGCGATCAATGATCTCACGCACCACGCTTCGCAGCTGCGCTTCGTCATCCACAACCGAGGCTGACGCGCTGACGCCCTTGGATGATCCTTCTTGATTGGGCTTAACAATCAGCGGAAACCGCAATTTTGCAGACAAGCGCTCGCGCCCGGTCTCCATCACCTGAAACTCGGCGGTCTTGATTCCATGCTGCAGCAAAACCTTTTTCGACAGGGCTTTGTCAAGCGCGATTGACAGTGTGGCGGCGTCTGACCCGGTGTACGGCAAGCCCATCAATTCGCACAACGCGGGCACAGCGGCTTCGCGGTTGCGGCCTGCCACGCCTTCAGCGATGTTGAACACGAGATCAACACCGGCATCCGCCAGCGTGGGTGGCAATTCGGCGTTGGCTTCCAACATCACCACGTCGTGACCATGGCTTTGCAGCGCTTGCCGAATGCTGTCGATGGTTTCGGGGGCGTCGTATTCGGCTTCCTGGTCGTTGCCTCCTTTGGTGTCTACGCGTTTGACGTTGTAAGCAAAGCCCACGCGCAAACGATCGCGCGGCCGGGTCTTGGTTTCAACCGCAGGCGTTTTTAGGCCACGCCTGCGGGCCGCGCCCAACACCAAAGCCGAAATTGTGCCGTCGTATGTAAGGCCCAATCGCGCGGTGGCGGCAAACATCGCCGCACCCCGGCCCAGATTGGGAATGCCATTGGCTTCAAGAAAATAAAGCCGCCCATCGTCGCCCACGCGAAAATCAATGCGACCCAAATCTTTGAGCCCCAGCACATGCACAATCCGCCGCGACAGCGACATCAAGCGCGCCAAAACGTCGCGCGGCAGTTCGGCAGGACAGCGGAATTTTACCCAATTGGGTTCGCGAATTTTGAGGCGAAAATCGTAGATGTTGTGGCGGCTGCGGGCCGACGCGTCCACCACCAGATCCACGGGCTCCAGCACGCCATCGTCGGCTTGGCCCTCCAAAAACGGCACCATCACGTCCACGCCGGGCACAAACTCCTCCACCAACACCCCCGCCGGATAATTTCCCAGCGCGCGCGGCAGCAGCTGGGCCAAAGCTTTCTCATCCGCGGCCACAAATTCGTCGGTGATTCCCTTAGACGATCCCTCGTAATTGGGCTTCACGATCACAGGAAATGACAAGCGTGCACCCAGCCCCGCTTTTTGCCGTCGATAGGATTCCGCTGTCACCAAGCGTGCGCGTGGGGTGTCGATGCCCTCGGCCGCCACGGCCAGCTTGGTCAACCACTTGTCCAGGGTCAGGGTCAAGACGTAGGCGTCTGAACCTGTGTAGGGCAACCCCAGCTCATCAAACAACGCCGGGTAGAACGCTTCGCGCGCGCGCCCACGCCGGCCCTCGGCGGTGTTGAACACAAGGTCGGGCGCAAACGATTCCAGCTTGCTCACAAGATCTGGCGTGGGACGCGCCACATCCACCTTCTCCACCTCATGCCCTGCTAACACCAAGGCGGCGGCCACCGCCTCAACGGTGTCGCGGGTGTCAAATTCAGCTTCGTCTTCGTTGTCAGACAGGCGCAAATTGTAGGTAAACGCGATCTTCACGTGTGGGATCCTCGGCAACGCTTGGTTGAGGGGGCATTGTAGCCGAGGCGGTGGCGGCCGGATATGAAGGAAAGCCAGAGGCCCGTGGCCTTGAGCGACCAGGGGTCGTGGCGGTTTAGCCCAACAGAATGCCGTGGCTTCGCAAAGCCCCGGCCACCTTTTCCTCAAGCGCTTTCATGTCTTCGGTGGGACGCACCAAGTACGCGTCCGCCCCAACCTCGAAAGCCTCTTGAATGGAAGCATAAGATGGATACGCCGTGTAGAGCACCGAGGCGCAATGGGGCAGCAGCTGCTGCGCCTGTTCGATCACGCGCTTGCCCGTCATGCCGGGCAGGTTGCGGTCGGCCAGCACCACATCAAAACGTTCTTGTTTCAGCTTTTCCAGCGCTTGGGCGCCGTTGGCCACCGCCACAACGTGGTAATTGCGACCCAAAAAGTCGGCAAGCGGTTTGCGGCGCTCTTCTTGTTCTTCCACCAACAACACCCGGGGTTGGTGCGGGGCGAATTCGTCAAGCCGCGCTTTGGACATTTGCTCGTCACGACGACACAACGCCCGTCGGATCCGCTGACGGAGCAGTTCAACGTCTTTGATGGGTTTTTCGATGTAATCAAGCGCCCCCGTCTCCATCGCTTCCACGGCGGAATCGTAAGACGAGTAGCCAGTGATCAACACCACGGCGGGCGGCGGATCCAAGGTGCGGGCGAACCGCAAAACGTCCAGGCCCGAGGCGCCGGAGAGATTCTTGTCGGTGAGGACCAAATCGAAGCTGCGTTGCTTCAGCTGGGCAATGGCCTCTTCGGCCGAGGCCGCCGTGCTCACGTTGTAGCCACCGCGACGAAGCGCTTCGCGCAGAACGGTGAGCACAACGATTTCATCATCGACCACCAGCACCTCGTGCCCGCTGGGCACAAACGCGCTGCCTTTGCTGGCCACATCGGCGATCAAACGCGTGTCAACGTCGCCTGAGGGCGCAGGCGTGGTCGTTCGCTGATCGAACAAGCCGAAACGCGCCAGGCCTTCAACCAAACGACGGCCAGCGCTTTCGCCCTGGCGACGGGCCGCCACGTGCGCCAACGCGGGCTGCAAATCGTCCAGCCGCCCGCGATCGATGTAGGCGCGCGCGCCGCCGTAAAGCGCGGCCACCACGCGAGACGGGCTGGCAGCGCCGTCAACCACCACCACGGCGGCGCCGGGCGCACGTTTGCGCGCCTCTGACAAACGCGCTTCAATGGAGTCTGCATCGCCCGCCGCCACCACCACAACATCCGGAGCGGTTTCGGCTGCCAGCCCCCCGGCGGCACGCAGCAGATCGGCATCGCCCAGGACCAGCAGTTTCGGCGACGCGCCCGCGTCTTGTAACAGCGGCGAAAGCGCGGCCAAAAGCCCGGGATCCGCATGGTTCAGGGCGGCTTGGTGTCGCGCCAGCGCGCCTCGCAAAGCCGCCGCACGGGCGCGAGAGCGCCGCATCGACGCCAGCCAACGAATGTGCGCCCGCAGGAGGGCGTCGTTGTCGGGCAAAGGGCGCGGCAAAACCGCCGCCACACCACTGGCAAAGGCCTCGCTCACGCGGGCGGGGTCAGCGTCCATCAACGTCACGATGTCAACGTCCGAGCCCAATTCGCGCGCAGCCGCCAGCGGATCCACATCGTGCGGCTCGCGCTGAGGATCCAACACCGCCAGGTCCAAATGTTTGTCGGACAGCAGCGCCAACGCGCGCGCCAACGTTTCAACGCCAACGGCTTGTCCCTCAAACGCGAGCGCCGCAATGAGGCGCGTGGCTTCGGCGGAATCGGTGGCGTGGACCGCAAAGCGATCCTGGCCCGAACGCATGGCCGCGGCCAACGCTTGGGTGAGCTCGGGAGCGCTTGATTGAACCATACCGGTCTCATTGTAAGCGGAAAAGTCGGAGCTTTCATGAAATATCCTACATGGGTTGCTCACGAACCACCCCTATGCGCCTTGGCTTGTCTTTCAGGTTGCACGCGGTATGAAATGAGAGCGGCGGCAAAGACGTCCCACTGCAGGTGATTTCGGGTCTGGGATGGGGGTGTGACGGCCACAAGAACGGAGGATCAGAACATGCTTGACTTGGTGCGTATTCGGCTGCCACGACGGTTCAAGGGGTCCTTCGCGGCGACGGCTTTGGGCCTGGCAATCGTTTTTGCGCAGGAAGCCAGCGCGCAGGAGCCTGAGGCAAGGCCCGAAGCGCTACCCGAGGCGAAAGCTGAGGCAGGCCCTGCTGAGGCAGCGCCCACAGCAGCTGAACCATCGCCGGCAACGCCAGCCGCGAATGCCGCGGGCCCTGAAGCCACCACCGCGGTGGATGAACGCCCGTTTCCTCCCGCGCCCCCGCAAACTGGCGCCGCACCTGGCGGTTATGCCGAAAACCAAGGTTACGGCACTCAAGGCAGCGGCTACCCCCCACCTCCCCCCGACGGGGTCTACCGGCCGTTTTCGTTCACCTTGGGCGCAGGGCCAGGAATTCTTCGGTTGAACAACGGCTTGGACACCAGCCCGGCCTGGGGCATTTCCTACGCCTTGCGGTTTGGGTTTGGCATACAACCGGATCTCATTTTTACGATGGGTTTTGAAGGCACCTCCGCAACCAAAAACGGCACCTTGGCGTCGCAAGATGCTTTGCTGCTGGGCTTGCAATATTTCGTGTCACAACTTGCTTATGTGCGGGGCGCCATGGGCATCGCCAACGAGACCGAAGAAGACGCCAATGAAATCTACATGGACCAAAACGGTCTAGCCCTTCAAGGTGCCTTGGGCGTGGACCTGGTTCAGGGTGCCAACGTGGCGCTGTCTCTGGAAGCAGCTGTCATGTTGGGTCGCTACTCCACCGAAACTTGGACCAGCGGCGGGCTAAACTTGTTGTTCAGCCTTTACTAGACGCCATCGCCCTACTGCACACGAAACGCTTCTTTTACAGGGCGTCCTGGCATTTGTGCCGTGGGGGCATGGCCTAGCGCCCACAGCGTGGTGGCCGCTGTGTCGAGCGTGGAAACATCGCCCAAAATTTTGTGCCCTGGTCGAACCCCGGCGCCCCACGCAAGCCAAGGAATGAGCCGATCCTCTTTGCGTGAACCTGAGTGATTGCGGCCAATGCCTCCATGATCGGACGAGACCAACACCAAGGTGTCTTTCGCCAGTGGTGATGCTGCCAAAGCGTCGATCAACGTGGCCAAGCAACGGTCGGAATTCTGCACGGCCTTGCGTTGGCCCTCAGACATCCAGCCTTCCTTGTGTCCCAAGCTATCGGGATCGGAAAAATGCACGAACTCAACTT
>JBBSJE010000108.1:0-19143 GCA_038257535.1 Polyangia bacterium | reverse complement strand
GGGCCCACCTCCAACGGCCGGCCATCGGGG
Organism: Polyangia bacterium; assembly: GCA_038257535.1. GTDB lineage: Bacteria > Myxococcota_A > Polyangia > Fen-1088 > Fen-1088 > JAGTJU01. The sequence goes on along the minus strand of JBBSJE010000108.1, from coordinate 19,113 downwards.
CGAAATCTAACCAGCAGCGCGTCCGCTATCACGGGGCCAGCCTATCGCAGCGGTCCCCAAACGAAAACGGGGATCCGAAGATCCCCGCGTTCGCGTTTGGCTTTGGCGCTACGGCCTAGGCTTTTTCAGGCTCGGGCAGCCGTCCAGGCAAAAACCCTGGATTGGCGTCCTGGGTCTCTTTTTCTTTCTTCACGTACTTGTCGTGGCTCTCGGGCCGCGTGCGGGGCACAGGCGGACGCCCCAGGGGCTTGCCGCCCAACAACAGGTCAATGTCAGGTCCGTCAAGCGTTTCGTACTCAAGCAACGCTTCGGCCAATGACTTGAGCTTGTCAAGGTGCTCGGCCACGATCTGCTTGGCCCGGATGTAATTTTCGTTCACGATGCGACGAACTTCCGCATCGATTTCAATGGCGGTTTGTTCGCTGTAGTCGCGCTGCTCGTTAAAATCGCGTCCCAGAAAAACCATTTCTTCGCGGCGTCCAAAGTGCAGCGGCCCCAGCTTATCGGACATGCCCCACTCGCACACCATTTTGCGCGCCAGATCGCTAGCCACTTGAAGGTCGTTCGAGGCGCCAGTGGTGATTTGCCCAAAGACCAGCTCTTCGGCCACCCGGCCACCCATGGCCACGGCGATTTGATCCACCGCGGCGTCTTTCGACATGTTCAGGCGGTCTTCTTCGGGAAGCTGCTGGGTTAGGCCCAACGCGCGACCACGAGGAATGATCGTCACCTTGTGGATGGGATCGGTGCTTTTCACCATCTTGCCAACCAGAGCGTGTCCGGCTTCGTGATAGGCGGTCACCCGCTTTTCCCGATCGCTAATAATGAGCGATCGGCGCTCGGGGCCCATGAGGACTTTGTCCTTCGCCAGCTCCAGATCCAAATGCGACACGCGGTCTTTTTCGGATCGCGCCGCCAGCAAAGCGGCTTCGTTCACCAGGTTCTCAAGGTCGGCGCCGGAGAAGCCCGGGGTGCCACGCGCCAGGATGTCCAAATCCACGTCGCCCGAAAGTGGCACCTTTTTGGTGTGTACTTTCAAGATGCCCGCACGGCCCTTTACGTCGGGGCGCGGAACAATGATGCGGCGATCAAAGCGACCGGGACGCAACAACGCGGGATCAAGCACGTCAGGTCGGTTGGTGGCCGCGATCAGAATCACGCCGTCATTGGATTCAAAGCCATCCATCTCAACCAGCAACTGGTTCAGCGTTTGCTCGCGTTCATCGTGGCCACCACCTAGACCCGCACCACGGTGCCGGCCCACAGCGTCGATTTCATCGATAAAGATGATGCAAGGGGCGTTCTTCTTGCCTTGCTCAAACAGGTCACGCACGCGGCTGGCGCCGACGCCCACGAACATCTCCACGAAGTCGGAGCCGCTGATCGAGAAAAACGGCACGCCCGCTTCGCCTGCAATGGCGCGCGCCAACAGCGTTTTGCCGGTGCCCGGAGGCCCCATCATCAAAACGCCCTTGGGAATGCGCCCGCCCAACCGTGTGAACTTCTTGGGGTCGCGCAGGAATGAGATGATCTCTTCCACTTCCTCACTGGCCTCTTCAATGCCAGCGACGTCGGCGAAGGTTATCTTGCGCGAATTTTCGTTCAGCAGCTTTGCGCGCGACTTGCCAAAGCTCATGGCTTTGCCGCCGCCCACTTGCAACTGGCGCATGAACAAAAGGAACAAGCCCACAAGCACGATCATAGGCAACCACGTGATGATCACCTGCTGCCAGAAGCCACCTTCGGTTTCGCGCACAACTTCATATTGCACGCCGGCCTTGTTCAGCTTTTCAAGCAACCCCTCGCCAATGTAGCCAGTGGTTAAAAACTGAACGCCGTCTTTCTCGGTGCCCTGGAATTCGGCGAAGTTGCCATTCATGCGAACGCGCAACGCCTTGATCTCTTCGGGGTGGTTCTCAACCTTCTGTATGAAGTTGGAGAACGCCACCTGGTTTTGCGCGGGTTGCCGGCCCAGCAGCTGCCAGACGACAAAGAAGGCCAGGATCAGCATGACCCACAGCAAAAACGTCTTGTGACTTTGACGCACTTAGAGTCCTTTCTACGAACGAACGAACGAGTAGTATTCTTCTTGGATACGATGCCGTCAACGTGCCGGGGTTGCCAGTCACTTAGGCGAGATCAGGGTAGATTTCTCAAGCCCAACCGCCAGACACACTCGGGTTTGAGGGCCTGGCACCGCATGACCCGAGGGCCGAAGACCAGGCACAAACAGGATGACACCCTCGGCATCCGTGAGCACGGGAAGATGTCGCCTTTGTGCGCGAGGCACCTTGGCGTCTACGAAGAGGTCTTGCAGTTTGCGCCCTCCTTGGCCACCCCGCGGGCGCATCCGGTCCCCAGCTTCCCAAGTTCTAACTGTGAGCGGCCATACAAGCTTGTGGGCATCGAATAAAAAAACGCCTTGCCCTGTAGGGCTTTTTTCCGGGGCCAGGGTTTGCAGCACCAGCGCGGGCGCCGCGGCCGAAAGGGCAATCTTGCGGCGTCGTGTACACGACTTCACCACAACGGGCGCCGGGGCCGCAGGGGGCGACATTGGCAACGCTCCCGCAACAAATCTTGGCGTCCCGTAGGTTACCTCGACGCGCCCCCCGGGCACGCTCACGGCCCCACTGCCCCCGGCGGCGGCAAGCCGGGCGACCGCCGCTGCCGCCCGCCGCGACAGGGCCTGCCCCACCGCTGGCCCGACGGTCAGGTTGGCTGAGGCGCCGGGGGGGCCCAGGGGGGAATCGGCAGCCCAGGCCCGCGCCTCTTGCCCCAAGGCCAGCAGGGCCTCAACCACCTTGGGATTCTCGCGCGCCAAGAACGGCAGCCATTGGTGCCGCACCCGCGACCGGGCAAAGCGGTCGCTTTCGTTCGACGGGTCCCTGATGGGCACCACTTTGGCCCGCGCCACAAAGCGTTCGATCTGCTTGCGACGCACATCAAGCAGCGGGCGCACAAACACTCCGCGCTTGTAAGGAATGCCGGCCAGACCCTTAAGCCCTGTGCCCCGCACGATGCGAAACAACAGCGTCTCAGCCTGATCGTCGGCATTATGCCCCAGCGCCACAGCGTTACATCCCCGCTGGGCCGCAAACGCTTCCAGCGCGTCCAAGCGCGCCCGCCGGGCGGCGTCTTGCCACGACACGTGGGCGGTGCGACGTTCGCGAACGTTGACCTTCAGGCACGCACACCGAATGCCTTGCGCTTCGCAGGCCTGCTTCACCTGCGCCGCTTCGCTGGCCGATTCGGCCCTCAGCCCGTGGTCCACGCAAGCGGCTTCGACGGTGATCTGCAGCCGCGAGTCTAGACGCTTCAAAGCCAACAACAACGCCCACGAATCTGGCCCCCCCGACAGCCCCACCAAGACGGATTGGCCGGGCGCAATCAGCGCCTGCAAGCGAATGGTTTCAAGAACGCGCGAAAGCAAGGGAGCTGCGAGTGTAGGTGAGTTTCACGGCGCGGCCAACACGGCGCAAGTGCCCCAACCTGAGCCCGCCTAAGTCAAATTGCGGCATTTGCTTCTGTTTCCCTCAGCTTTCAGAGGCGACTGGTCGATTGATCGATTTGGGTCGAGTTGCGTCTAGGGCTCCTTGGCCTTTGCGGGAGGCTTCAAAGTTGGTGGCAGATCCGAAAAACGCATGCTTGCGGCGACGTGGCCAGGTTGGCGGGAACCGCCATGGGTTTCGGCAAACGTTACTCATGGGCGTCGTCGTGTTTGCCCTGGCGATCTTGGCATGGACCCCGGGCGCCCAGGCAGCGCTCACCAGGACCTATCTTGCAAAGGCCTCGTCGACCTATAACGCCTCGACCTCCGTGAGCTCGCTGAACGTGAGCGCCGGCGACATGATCGTCGTGACGGCAACGTCATTCACGTTTGTTGCCTCTACAGAAACGTTCAGCATATCAAGCGCGAACATGGGGACGCTGTCCTGGACGCAGATCACCCAACTGCGGGCTAACACTGGCACTAAAACAACGCGGACTTCGATTTTCTACGCCATCGTTCAAGCGACGACCGCATCCGGTTCGGTAACGGTCAGCACGAGCACTGACTGGGCAGCACGTTTCGTCGAGGTCCACAAGATTTCGTCCTCGACCTCCAGCACCATTGAGGTTCAAGGCTCCGGCACGGTGTCTTCGCAGGTGAGCTCCGGGGGAACCATCTCGTTAACCCTGAATGCAACGCCCCTTACGGGCGACATCCAGCTGGCCATCGTGGGCCACCACGACTGGAACGATCCCGTGGCGGGGCGCTTCACTTCGGGCAGCAGCTTCACCGAACAGAGCGACGACAAGCCAGGCGGTCAATTTTATGCCGGAACTCAGCATCGAACGAACTCCACTTCAACCGCAGTGTCATGGACCCTGGCCAGCGCCACCGGGGCGGAGGGAGAGGCCGCAGTGGGCATCAACGTACGAGAGGTAGCCAGTGCCAATCGCTATTGGATTGGATCAAGCGGGGATTCCTTCTCCGACGCCACAAAGTGGTCAACCACGGCCGGGGGCAGCAACAACGCGGGGGTGCCTGGAGCCTCCGAGGTGGCGCACTTTACAACAGGTACTGGGGCCCTGCTTTCTGGCACCATTGCTGTGAAGGGAATGACGTTTGCCTCTGGCTTTACCGGCACCGTTGCAGACTCACCTTCGCAATCAGGCCTGCGAGGCAAGTATTACACTGGCACCAATTACAACACCTATAAGGGCGAGTGGGTTGATACCACCATAAACTGGGTAGGATCTTCGGCATTCGATCCCACACTAGTGACGCGGACGGGACAAGGCGACAACGTCTCGGTGCGCTGGGAAGGTGAGGTACTGGCCGACAACACCGGCACGTACACCTTCTATGCGCGCACCGACGATGGCACTCGCTTGTGGGTCAACAATGTCTTGCTCGTAGACAAATGGGTGAACCAAGCCGCCACAGAGTGGAGCGGCACAATCAGTTTGACCGCCGGCCAGTGGTACAGCATCAAGATGGAATACTACGAGGCCACAGGGGGAGCCGAAGCCTCCTTGAGCTATCAGGGGCCGTCCATTACGAAGCAAATCATCCCATCGACAAAGCTGCGAACCAGCACAACGGCCAGCGTGACCATAGGCAGTGACGGCTTTAGTCTTGCGGGTGGCACGTTCGTCGCCCCAAGCAGCATGACCGTAAATGGGCCCTTCACCCGCACGGGCGGCACGTTTACCCACAACAGCGGCACGGTGGTGCTTGCGGTATCAAGTTCATTGGGCGGTGGCACAACATTTTACAATCTTACGATCGACGGCGGTAGCGGCAGTGGTGGTAGCGAACCCACGCCAGTCACGCGTTGGAGGTTCGACGAAGGAACGGGAACCACCACGGCGGATTCCGTGGGTTCCAACACCGGAACCCTCACAAACGGCCCCTCCTGGAGCACCGATAAGCCGACGGCCATTCTATTTACGAACCCCTATTCGCTAAGCTTCAGCAGCGCCAGTTCGCAATACGTCGCCACCTCTGCCCTTGCGGGCACCTTGGGTGGCACCGCCTCAATGTCCTTTTGGATCAAAACCACCCAAGTTGGCAACAATACCCAGTGGCAAGCGCCCGCCGTAACAGGCAGCGAAAGTTCGTTAGGCGGCGATGTTTTCTGGGGTTTTATTGATGGGTCCGGTCGCATAGGCCTTCAAGTCGAGGATGCTGCTGCTGCGAAAAGCACCGCCGCCATCAACAATGGCCAGTGGCACCATGTGGCTTTGACCCGCAACAAAACATCGGGAGAATTGAAAGTCTATATAAACGGCAGCCTCAACAGTACGGCCACGTCCGCGACAGGGGACAAGACCTCCCCCTTTGCCGCGATTGGTAGAATGACCGACAACAATTCCGGCGGCACCCACAGATACTTCAACGGTCTGCTAGATGACGTGCGCATTTACAATACAGTCCTCTCCGCTACCGATGTGACTGCGCTTTATGCCGCGGCCTCGGAGACTTCTCCCGCTGTCATTACTCTGAACGGCAACGTGACAGTTACGAACACCCTAACCATTGCCGCCACCAACGAATTGAACTTGGGAACGCACACGCTCAGCATCGGTAGCCTCACGAACAACGGCACACTCACGCCGGGCACCGGCACGATTCTGTTTACGGGATCGGGCGGCGCCCTACCCGCTCTTGCCTACCACAACCTCACAATCAACAACGCCAGCGCCACGTGGACCTTGGGCGCTGCTTTGACCATCACGGGTGGTGTAACCATCACGGCGGGTACCTTGGATGTGACCGCAAGCAACCACGCATTGAACATCGCCGGAGGCTTCACCAACAGCGGTACATTCAACGCGCGTTCGGGTACCGTAACCTTCACGGGTACGTCGGGCAGCCATGTCATTAATCCCGGGGCCAGCTCGTTTTATCGTCTCACCCTCAATGGCGCAGGCGGCAGCTGGGCGCTAGGAGCAAACGTCACCGTCGCAAACCTTCTAACGCTCACCGCCGGCACGTTAGACGTGGGCACGCGCACCCTCAGCAACACGCACAGCGCCGCGGCCACAATCTCTGGCGCAACCTTGTTGGTGGGCACGGGCACCGCCAGCTTGACCAGCGGGCTAACAATGTCCGCTGGCACCTTGAGCCTCACTTCTACCGGCACCTTGGCCCTGGGCAACGGTTCAACCACCACCATCAGCGGGGGAACCTTCACGAGCAGCGCCGGCTCCATCGCCAACATGGCCCGCATAGGTGCTTCCGGCAACTACGGATTTTCAATGACCGGTGGCACCATTGACATCGATGGCATGCTCATCCGCCACACAGATCTAAACGGGATCAACATCGGCAACGGTGTTACCATCACCCGCATTGCCAACACTGAGTTTTCGGGTGGCATCACCACAACCGGGTCCAAATATCTCACCATTACGAAGAACGCCCTCAGCATGTTCATGGAGGGCCTGAAGTTCGACACGGCCACCACCTACAACGTGCACCTCGTAGGCAATGGAGACGGCGATGGCGCCACCAGGCTGACAGTCCAGAACATGAACGCGTCCACAAACGGCGACGGCGCTGGCGAAGCGCGCGACCTGGATGACGACAGCGCCGGCAATGGCATTTCCAGCAACCCAAGCACCAACGGCGCCGTTGTTCAGTGGGTGACCTACTACACCGACGTCACGGGCGCTTCTGTCATCGGCTTTCCCACCCCCGCGTTCGATTGGAATACCTTTCAGTTTTACGGCACCTATGTGGCCATCAAAGACGCCAATGGCACCGCCGATCGCATCTACGTGCGCGGTGGGGATGGCGCCTCGCAAGGTTTTAGTTGGGATGGACCTAGCGGCGAAGACTTCATCGGCGCACCCCGCTGGATTCAGGAGGGCACCGATCGCATCGTCTTCGTGATCACCACCGGGAAAAAGGTCTACAAGCTTCGCAACACGGGCAGCGCGCTCGAAGTTGTGGCCAACTGGCCCTATACCAGCGTCTACACGCCCACCACAAGCGTGGGCATTGGCAATAGTTTTCTCGTGTGGGCTGCCAATGGCTCGGGAAACGACCGCTACCTGCAGAGACTGGATCACACTGCAGCGAACCCAAACACAGCGGGGCCTGCTAATTATCAATACTCATCCTCAGGTACCAAGGTGGACGCCATGACCGCGAACCCCGCGCTGGCCGTGATCTCGAATACCCTTTACGCCTTCTTTGCCGCCAAAAGCCGCGTTTACCGGCTGGATGCGACCTCGTGGTCGGCCGTGGTCGATAGCACGGCCGCTCCCCCCACCCAACCCAACGGCCGTTTGGGCGTGTTCTTCTCGCGGCTATACTTTGGTGACGATGAGGGCCGGCTTTTTGTCAAAGATGCGGCCAATAGCACCTTGCCCACTTTGTGGAGCTACCAGGGCACCGCGCCTGGTGGGGGCGCCTGCGCCGTGGCCACGTGCAAGTTTGAGAACCTGACGGTGGGCTTCAACCTTCCCGATACGGCGACGTACCCGCGCGCCTACTGGGGCGACGCTTCAGGCCGGCTCTACGCCGTTCGGCAAAATGGCACTGGCGGCACGTTGATTGATGGGTTTCCGCTGCAACTTGCCACGGGGACCGGCTCCATCATTACGGCGGCGCCCCTTTATTTCACGGGTGTGATTGTGGTGGGCAACCAAGCAGGGGATTTGTTCGTGGTAAACCAGCGAACCGTCTCCGGCGGCACGCCAGCTATCGTGCAAAGGTACAACGTGGGTGGTCCCATCTCGTCCGTAAGCCGGGATAACCAGAATGCCCGCTACATCGCGGTCGCGGGTGGTCGCCTGTTTTACTATCCCGTTTATACCGACCAAGACGGCTTCCGATGACCGCGCTAAAGATCGATGATGCCTTTTTGAACCGCTAAAGTTAGAGCATGTGCGCGATCGGCGGCGCCAAGCTTCGCCAAAATGCTGACAATATGGTTTCTTACCGTGTTGTGAGAGATACCCAGCGCCTCGCCGATCTCTTTGTTGCTCTTCCCCTGCGCGATGGACTTGAGAGTCTCTATCTCACGAGCGGTGAGATCATCCGATGCCATCGTTCGCGCCAGGCCCGTGGCCACGGCCGGCGACAGCACCGCTTGGTTGCGCATGGCCCCCCGAAGCGCCGCCAGCAGTTCGTTGGTGGGTTGATGTTTCACAACATAACCCACAGCGCCCAGTTGAAGCGCCTTGCGAATCGCTTGGTCGCCATCCTGACTGGAAAGCATCACCACCCGTTGCGTGGGCCGACGATGTCGGATCTGCGAAAGGATGCTCAGTCCGTCGAGACCGGGCAAGCGCAAGTCAAGCAGAATCAAATCAGGATCATCCTTCGCTAGATTCTGAAGCGCCAATTCGCCGTTGTCGTAAGCGGCCACCACACTCAGGTCGTCTTCATCTTCAAGCAGGGATGCAACGCCATCACGAACCAGCGCGTGGTCATCCACCAACACGATCCGAACTTTTGTCTTTTCATTCATTCTGTAAACCGAGTCTTTTTCGAGTTGGTTGCGCTGACAGTCCGGGGGATTTCAATGCAAACCTTGGTTCCCTGGCCTGGGCGGCTGCTCATGCGCATTTCTGCTCCCACTAAGCTGGCTCGTTCCTGCATGCCGCAGAGGCCAAAGTGTCCTGTGTCTGGGCCGGCCGCCAGCGCTTCATCGAAGCCCAAGCCATTGTCCGAAACGGTAAGGGTTAGCTTTGTGGACGCGTATTGCAGGTTGACCTGAATCTCAGTGGCTTTGCCATGCTTCAAGGCGTTGTTGGTGGCTTCTTGAACAATCGAGGCAAGCTGCGCTTGTACCTGCGGCCCTGTGGGCCACGCCTTGCCCGTACTCTTGGTAAGAAACACCACATCAGTGCCGCGCAGGGTCTTGCCGCCGGTGAGGGCCAACGCATCTTTCAACTCAAGGGTTTTTAGAAGCGGCATGCGCAGGGCCCAAACTGTTTGTTTCGTTTCATGGAGCCCTTGGTCAAGCAGAGATTCCATGCGTTTGATTTTTTCTTGAATCAACTGCGTGTCATCCGCGCGTTTGCGAATCGACTCCAATTGCATGCGCATTCCGATCAGAGTTTGTTCTAGGGTGTCATGCATGTCGCGCGCGATCCTCACGCGCTCGGCGGCCACCGTCTCGAATCTGTCGCGCTGTCGCCAAAGTCGCAGCCGATGAATTGACCACAGGACCGAGAATAACCCTAGGATGCAAAAACCAAGAAACCAGCTGCGCCGATAGAACGGTGGCAACAGCACAAAGGCAACGCTGGCCTCCTGCGTTTGCAAAGCGCCCTCCACGTGGGCCAGCACTTGAAACTGATAGCGACCCGGCGGAAGTCGCTGGTATTGGACAACGCCAGATTCAGGCGTGGCTTGCCAGTCTTCATCAATGCCGTGCAACTTGTGGCGCAGAACAAAGCGTTCGGGATGTTGTAGAGCGGGCAGACTGATGGTGGCGCTAAGCGAAGCATGAGATGCGACCGGTGGGGAAGCCGCTGACAGGCGCGCTCCATTTATCTGGATGTTTTCGAGGATAGGTACGGGAACCCCCAAAGCGGCAACCGTTTCGGGCTCCGCAATTTTCACCAAACCCCTCAAACTAGGGAACCAAAGGCTTCCATCCCGTGTTTTGGCGACGCTGGGGGGAAACGCCGCCAGAAAGGTGCCGGTGGGCAGGCCCGCTTGCATGCCAAGCCGAAGCACGGGCAGGGCCGTTGTGGGCTTGTGTGCGGCTGCCCAGGCCTGCGCGCGCGACACGCGAAGCAAGCCACGAGGCGTACCCAGCCAAAGGTGGTTGTCTGCGTCTTCCGTGATCGCGGAGATTTCCTCTTTGTGCAACGGTACCTGTAAGGGGACGCGCAAAAACCGTGCGCCGCTTCGAACGGCCAAGCCTCGTTCATTGCCACCCACCCACACCCGGTTTTCATGGTCCACATAAACCGATCGAAGATCGTCTTCTGGCAACCCATCGTGCGCCGTGAAACGGGTCAGATTGTGTCCATCCCAGTGGCACAAACCGGCGCCTTGTGTTGCCACCCAGAGTTCGTTGTTTGCGCCCAAAGACAAGGCGGTGGGTGTTGCGGGGCAAGCCCGTTCGAAGGCAGGCAGCATCTCGAATCGCTCATCAGCGAACCTGGCGAAGCCGCCGCCCTCGAAGCCCACAAGCAAGCTACCATGGGCATCGTGAAAAACGGCAGCCACGGAGGATTCAGGCAAGCCGTGCTTTTGATTTTGGAGATCGAAGCGCCCCCCAGCGAGTCGCAACACGCCTCGCTCTGCCGCGCTCACCCACACGCTATCGTCTGGGCCAACGCTAATGGAGCGAGGCGAGTAGACCTGAAAGTCGGCAGGGATGGGGATCTGCGTTTCTACTCCGTCTTGCCAATGCGAGATTGAATGGTTGTTCACGGCCCACACGCCGTTGGCGCCGTCGGATGTGACAGAATACGTTGCGCGGCCCATCTGCATGGGGCCCATGGCGTCCAACGTTTGCACCAACGCCTTGCTTTGGAGGGCAAACAAACCATCGAAGTCGGTCCCGATCCAGGCGGTTCCGCTCTTGTCAACGGCAAGACCATTCACGATCCAGGCGTGTAGGGCGTCAAACGGTTGTGGCCGCACAACACGCACGCCATCAGTCCAATAGGGGCGGTCGTCAGTGCCAATGAGCAGGCCATCTCGCCACGCCGCCAAGGCATTCACCGGACCCGAGACCTGTCGCATGAGTTCATTCGGCAGTTCAACATCCTGGCGGAACCACTTGTTGTCCTTGGTGAGCATCCAAACCACAGAGTCAGTGCCAACGGCGCGTATCACCCCGCTGATGCGGTGCTTGAGAATGAAAGCACCTCCCTCGTGGCGATAGACAGCGTCCTTGGTGCTTAGCCACAGATTGCCATCAATCTCGAAGATTGACTCCACAGAGTCTGGCTGATGTTTCGCAAGGCGGGTCACGCCTGACGTGTACAAGTACAGCTTGTGATCCGAAAGAATCCAAAGCCCAGAGTTTCGATCCGCCACGATTTGATCAACGCTTGTTCCTACCGCGGCAAGCACGTTGGTTGCAGGGGCCAATTGACCTTCAGTCAACCGATAGAGGCGCTTCGTGTCCTCCTCGTGGGCCAACAGCCAAAGTCCCGATTCGGCGTCAAGGGCAACGGATGTGATGGCGCCCAAGTCACTCGGGGTCACGCGCTGGGCTCGTCGTCCGTCATATCGGTAAAGCCCGCCCTCGGTGCCAATCCAAAGAAAACCGCTGCGATCCTGCGCCATGGCTCGTATGGGAGGCAGGTCCGTGAGCCGCCGTTGCGCCACGGGCATATCGGTGGCCGACGCCGCATTGCCGGTGGGCCAGCACATGAGCCCCTGCACCGCGAGGGTCTGTAGAACCACAAGCCCCAAGCGAAGGCATGCGCCACGGGTGCGCGGGTGTGTCGAAAGCCCCAAGGTACCCCGTAGTTTATCGCAGAAGCCGGTCTATTGGGCTGTGGCGTGAATAGAACAGATGAACTAGTCGCAGGGGGCACGTCCGCATCTGCTTCGGCGGCAGGGGTGGCGGTAAAACATACCAATGCGTACACGCCAAGCTGTTCGGTCGGGTTCTGCAAGTCGTCGAATGTTCCTCAAGGGCACCGGGGGCGTGTTGGTGGGGCTGCCATTTCTGCCATCGATCGCTTCACGGCAAGCGCATGCCGCTGATCTGGCGCCGCCACGACAAAAGTTCTTCTACACGATGTTGACCGCACATGGTGGCGCTTGGGATAGCCACATGTTTCCGGCCCAAAGCACGCTTGACCAGCAAACAAACTACGCAGGTTCCGGACATACGGTTCGCTGGGGGCAGTTGAAAGCCGCGCCCGCAGGTGGAAATCTGAGTCTGTCCAAGATCCTTACGGCCCCAAGTCACCTGCTGTCGCCCTCCATCGTCGGCAAGCTGAATGTGCTGCGGGGGCTGGATGCGGCGATGCACATTGGGCACAATCGCGGCGGCATCCTCGGGAATTTCGCCGATACGAATGGCGCTGGCCGCTTGGGTTTAACCGATCGTCCCACCATCGATCAAATCATGGCGTGGTCACCATCCGTTTATGCAAACACAAGTGGACTGAAAATGCGCAGCATGGCGTACGGGCCTTCTTGGGGGTACTCGAATCCTCAGGCGCAGTCAGGCTCCGTGCAACGCGTTTCAGGAAACCTCAGCTCGCAGGACTTGTTTGATCGGATCTTCGTTCCCGACGGCACGCCCAAACCGGCCCAACGTGCACCGATCGTCGATCGCGTGATCGAGAATTACCGACGGCTGCGAAATGGGGACAAACGACTTTCCGTAGACGATCGACGGCGCCTAGATGGGCACATGGCCTTGTTGGCTGAAACGCAGGCGCGGCTTGTTAGTGGAGGCCCTTTGGCCACTTGTGGCAGCCATATGAGGCCCACGCAAAATCACAAAGATTTTGGCGGTGATTTGGCCCGTTTTGCTGGCCTTCTGCACGACGTGTTTGCCGTGGCCTTTGCCTGCGGCTCGAGCCGGATCGCAACCCTGTCGTTGTTTCCATTCCGCGCAGCCGGAGGCGGAAACTGGCATCAAGACGTGGCTCATCAATGGTTTAGCAGCGGGCCCCAAGATTGGCTGGTGAAGCACTACACCTCGGTCTTTCAAAACGCGTTCTTAGACTTCGCCAACAAGCTTAACGCCATCGAGAGTGGACCTGGGCGAACCCTGCTGGACGACGCGCTTTTGGTGTGGACGCAGGAGGCAGGGATGGAAACTCACTGGCAGGTTTCGATTCCGGTGATCACAGCGGGCAGCGCTGGCGGTGCCTTGAAAACGGGGTACTTCGTTGACTATCGCAACCTAGCGTCGCCACACAAATACTTCGTTAACGAGGTGCCGACTGGAGCCGACGATAAGTCGCGCATGCACGGGCTGCTTTACAACCAGTTTCTGGCCACAGCGCTTCAAGCGATGGGTGTGCGTCCCAGCGAGTTCGAGCGCTGGGGGCACAAGGGGTACGGACAGCCGGGCTTTGGAACTGTGCAGAATGAGTATCCGCATGCGAGCACGCGGGCCTACTACCAAGGCGAAACGGGAAAGCTGTTCCAGATTGCGAGCGAGCCATTGCCGGTGATTGCGGGCTAGGTGAGCGGTTGCGGACACGAGAGAGATTCAACTTAGAAGGTTAGAAGGAGAAACGAACAAATGTTAAAGAACCTAAGTAGGCACTGGCTAGCATCAACGTCCCTTTTGTCGGTGGCGTACTTGACGATCGCCGGCTGCCAAAGCAGCACGGACGCTGATGGCGAGGGCGGAGCAGGCGGCAACGGCGGTGAATCGCAAAGTGGTGGCGAAGGTGGAGGCAGCGGTGGCAAGGCCGGCAGCGGTGGCAAGGCCGGCAGCGGTGGCAGCGGAGGCAGCGGTGGCAAGGGCGGCCAAGCCGGCAAAGCTGCAGGCGGCGAAGGTGGTACGTCGCAAATGGGTGGCAAAGGTCAAGGCGGCGCCAACCAAGCGGGCGCAGGCGGTACGGCGCAGACGGGTGGCATGGGCGGCAGCATGCAAAACGGTGGGGCCGGTTCGCCAGCCCAACTTCCGTCGGGGCCAGGGGTTCTCTTTTCGGGTGCCGAACAATCTATGCGCAAAATCAACATGGCCGATGCAGCCGCAGGCTATGCCTACGCATCATCCCTAGAGATGCGACAGGATCTGAAGGTGGTTGAGGTCGCGGATCCCGCATTGCCTGCGGGGATCAAGTACGCCTTCCATATGGACGTGCCAACACAAGGCTATTCGCCTGCCATCATGGGCTTCCAGTTCCGCGCGGATCAGGCCAGCGGAAAGTGGAATTGGTTTGACGCTTCCGCGTACGGTGGAATCGCTTTTTGGGCCAAGGTGGATGTGCGTGCGGCAGGGTGGCACGTCACAGTGGTTGATGCCAGCAACGTCCCGGTAGCTGATCCTGCGGGAGGTGACTGTGCAACGACTGAAGGTTGTGTAACGGTCCATGGACGCTTGTGGGTGCTCAAAGACAAGTGGGAACGCGTGGTCGTCCCCTTTGACGATCTGGTCGTTGCAGAAGGCGTCGATGGCCCTCTGCTTCTTCAAAAACTTGGACGCATCGATTTGCTTTTCCTTCCCCCAGGCAGTGGTGGCGCCAAATTGTGGGTCACCGGCGTGGAGCTGGTTAGCAAGGAAGCAATCTTGAGCGCTCAGCTCTAAGAGGCCCCGATGCGCGCCTTTCTGATCGCGAATGCGCTCTTGTATGTTTGTGCAGTGGGATGCGCATCGCCCCGCGATCAGAACGGGCACATGGACAACGAAGTCATCGACCCTCAAGACGATGACGAAGACTCCGCTGAATCCCCCACCGACGACGGCACACTTGTTGGCGGTGGGGGCAACTCGTCAGACAACGCTGACGACAATGGAGGCGAGGGGGGCTATGCCGCGATGGGCGGACAGGCGGGGCAAGCGGCGCCGGTGGGTATGGATGCCGGTTCAATGGCGGGCACGGCAGGCATGGGGGGCCAGGCGGGGAAAGCGCCTGTTGAAGAGATTTTATGCACGGCCCAAGCCGGCTGTGAGGGCTTCGAGTCGCACACCACGGGAAGCAGGCCTGGGACGCCCTGGAAAGACTTCGAGACACCCGGGGGTACCATCGTCGTTGATGAAAGCCGCGCCTTTTCGGGCAAACGCTCCGTGAAGATTCTGGCGACAGCGGGCGATAGCCGGGTTGTGCGCATGGGGCATTCAGGCAACGGCTTGTTGCCAGCGGATAAACTTTACGCGCGAATGATGGTGTGGCTCGATGCGGCCCCGCAGGGCAACAACCTGCACTGGAATTGGATCCGAATGGGCGGCGACGCTCGAGGGGAAAGTGGCGGAAAGCTTCATGATGTCACGGTGGCGCCTGGTGGGTCGTCCACTGGCACATCGTGGACACACTACGGAGGGGGCGCCTCTGGGGGTTACCAAGACTGCTTTGTCCGCGGCGCCCAGAAATTGCCCACAGGGCGTTGGGCTTGCGTTGAAATGATGGTCAACGCACAAACCGATGACGTTGACATTTGGATTGACGGCAAGCACGACGACCTCACCTCGGTCGCAGGGGGCGCCACCGTACCGGGGATCGGAGCCTGCGTTCCTGGGCACGATTTCACTATGGGGCGTTGGCTGATCCCGAAAATCAATCGCTTAGCGTTCGGGTTTTCAATGGCGCATACGCTAGGCGCGTCGAGGACAATGTGGATCGACGAAGTCGTTGTTGGTGGCAGCCGCGTGGGCTGCCCGCGTCGGCCATAGACAACAACCGTCCCAGGGGGTGCAAAACATGATCCGTTCAGTTGAGATTCCCGAATATCGATCCGGCCGCAGGCGCAGGTTCTCGAAGAGCGAGAAGCTAGCGATCCTCGGTGAAGCGGCGGTGCGTGGGGAATCCATCTCGGCCTTGGCTCGCAGGTCCGGGTTGGGGGTGAGCCTTCTGTTTCGCTGGCGCAAGGAGTTTGCGACACAGCTACCGGCCTTGACGCTTGCAGATCCAAAAACCGCGCAAATCGATGCTGCGGAGATGGCGTCGAGAATGCAATCTCTTGAGGCCGACCTTCGATGGCTGGTCAACGAAAACCGAAGGCTCTGGGAGCGCCTTGATCGCTTCGAACGCATGGCGCATGCAGAGCTTGAAGTGGGCGGGTCGTCGGTGCTGTCATCAGCGCGACTTTGAGGTCGCCCGCGCTTCAATGTGCGCCTGGGACATACTAAGTCTCACATAGGCTCTGTGCCCCAGCCGGACTCCGCATTCCAGCCCACCCCAAGGGGGTTGCCTGGTATGTCATGCCTCGCATGAACACCAGCCCTGAAACGCCCATGGCACCCAGCGCCCGATCCGCGCCAACAGAGCAAGGAACCCGCGCCATATTCTGGTCTTTGCTGCTGGGCGGCGGACTTGGGTTGGTGGCCAACTACGCCGTGGGTTCGTCGACAGGCCTGGCCTGGGTAATCGCCAACATCTCTGACCCCTTGGGGAAGATCTGGCTGCGCAGCTTGATCATGGTTGTGGTGCCTTTGGTGTTGGCGTCACTGT
This sequence comes from Polyangia bacterium, assembly GCA_038257535.1. Taxonomy (GTDB): domain Bacteria; phylum Myxococcota_A; class Polyangia; order Fen-1088; family Fen-1088; genus JAGTJU01. The sequence continues at coordinate 2,556 of JBBSJE010000108.1, read as the reverse complement.
GTGGAGGCATCGTGGGCTTGGGCGACGTTCGTCGCTTGGGCAGCATGGGTGGCTACGCGATGGCGTTTTTTCTTGCGTCCACGGCAGCGTCAACCGCAGTTGGTTTGTTGTTGGTGAATGTGCTCAAGCCTGGCCAGGCCTTGTCGCCCGAAACCCGCGATCACCTCATGGCCACCTACGCCGCCGACGCGCAAACCATGGCGGATCACGCCGGCGGAGGTGGGTTGGGTGCCAACATCTTCGTGAACATCGTTCCTTCAAACCCCATTGGCGCCATGGCTGAAGGCAACATGCTTTCGGTGATCTTCTTTGCGATCGCGCTTGGCGCCGCGCTGCTTTCGCTTTCGCCCGCGAAACGGCAGCCGCTGGCTTCTCTGCTGGAGAGCCTCAACGACGCCATGATCGCGATCATTCGTTTTGTGATGCGCTTGGCGCCGATCGGCGTGTTCTTTTTGCTCTTCGGCGTCACCGCCCGCTTTGGTTTGGATGTGGTGCGATCGTTGGCTTGGTATGTGTTGGTCGTGGTGTTGGGCTTGGCCGCTCATGCGTTGTTGGTCTTGCCCGCGATGGCGCGTGTGTTGGCAGGCGTGCGCCCTTGGGCGTTTTGGCGGCGCGCACGCGTTGTGTGGGCCACCGCGTTTTCCACCTCATCATCCAGCGCCACATTGCCCACCACCATGCGCGTGTGCGAAGAAGACTTCGGCATTCCTCGCGAAGTTAGCGGCTTTGTGGCTCCGCTGGGCGCCACGATGAACATGAACGGAACCGCTTTGTTCGAAGGGGTCACCGCGTTGTTTTTGGCGCAAGTGTTCGGCGTTGAACTCAATCTCGCCGCGCAAGTGGGCGTGGTGGTGATGGCCACCATCTCCGCCATCGGTGTGGCCGGCGTGCCCGGGGGATCTATTCCCCTGCTGATGGTGTTGCTTTCCACCTTCGGCATTCCACCCGAAGGCATCGCTATCATTTTGGGCATCGACCGCGTGTTGGATATGTGCCGCTCGTCGGTCAACGTTGTGGGCGATCTGGCCGCCGCAACTTTCGTGGCCCGCAGAACCACAACCTGGCGCGATGCCCCGCCCTCTTAGGCCTCAGTTTGCCTTGGGCCTGCCATCCATCACGCTGCCGCCCAAGCACCTGACGCACATGGGAATCAAGCTCGAACGCATGTCGCGCACCACTTTGCGCGTGCTGCCACATCCCACGCAGATCAGTTTGCCGGGCGGGCCTTGCAGGTCTTTAAGAGTTGGCACGTCAAGATCCAGATCGAGGTCCAGATCCAGTTTTAAGTCCAATGATACCAACGTGTCACGCGTGACCATGCCCACCAAGAAGGTGCCTGTCACCACGGGAAGGCAGCCCACTTCGTTTTCTTCCATGATGCCCGAAGCCTCTTCAATCGTGGTTTCGGGCCCAATGCACAACACAGGGGACGTCATGCAGTCCTCCACCAACGTTTCACGCCGCGCGTTCTGCAAATCTGTATCGCACACGATTCCGGTAAGCCCGCCGTCGTCCACCACCAAGAAGTGGCTCACATGCTTGTCGGCCGCCAACCGTAGCGCCGCCGAAACAGCCGTATCAGGCGTTACCGTAAAGAGACTGGTTCCCATCACCTCCGCCACACAACTCTCAAGCCTAATTGAATCGCTGAGTTGTTTGCCCTTGGTTGCGGTACGCATAGAGGCCTCCTTTGTGCGGCGTGATGAAACCTTATCTAATTTAAGTCTGGGCGCGGTTTGGGCGCGTTTCCACATTCACTCATCGATTACCCATTCAACCTTCGTGCCGACGCTGCAGGGCATCGAGAATTCAGGCACTTGCGGCACACCTACAAGGCGCACCCACGCGGCTTCACCCGCTATCCATGACAGAGATGTCAGGGGCCTTTGCGTCATGAGCCACCGCGCTTTCCCCCGCACCCCCGAACACAAACACTTTCCATCCCCCTGCCCGGCCCCCAAACCCACGTCACCGCCCCGTCGCGGTCGGTCCGCAACACCTCCAAGTGATGCCGGTCGTAACGCTCTAGCACCTCGGCATGTGGAAACCCAAACCGGTTGCCTCGGCCCGCAGACACCACGACGGTCATTGCTTTCACCGCTTGCAACAACGCTTGCGACGACGAAGTTCGGCTGCCGTGGTGAGGCGCCTTCAAAATGTCCGCCGTTACCTCCAAGCCCTGGGCCGCCAGCTCTGCCAATTCAAGTTCCCCCGGCGCTTCTAAATCGCCGGCGAACAACACGGATCGGCCCGCGTAGGAAAGCCGCAGCGACAAGGAAGCGTCGTTCACCGACAAGCCTTCAGGCGCCGCGATGCGATCGCCCACCCAAGGGCCCAAGGGCACAAGCCGAAGCCCATGATGTTCTAACGGCGTTGGCCAGGGTACGTGCGTTCCTCGCGCCAAGGCGCGCTTGCGCAGATCTTTGGTGATGGCGCCGTCGAAGCTGGGGCCATCGGCGTGCGCCGGCATCCACAGCGTGCCCACCTCGAAGCGTTCCAACAGGTGAGGCATGCCCTGCGCATGATCGGGGTGTGGGTGTGAAAGCGCCAGCACAT
>JBBSJE010000107.1:0-19308 GCA_038257535.1 Polyangia bacterium | reverse complement strand
GTGCAGGGGCGTTCGAGATGGCCTTCGATGTAGAAAAACAAACTTGTGCCATTCAAAACCGCCCTGTCGGCGTCTAGGTAGGCGGCACGTACGCTGGGATCGTAGGCAAACACGGTGTGTTCAACGCGAAAGGGCCGTGCCCCAGATTCCACCTGCCAGCGGTGTTTGTCCAAGCGCTGAAGCGGCAAGGGTTTGCCTTGGCGGTCGGTGACCTTGAGGTCGAACACGTTGCGAGAAAAATCGCGAATCATGTAGCTTCCAGGCGTCCAAACAGGAAAGCCCAGCACACAGGTTGCGGAATCAAGCGCGGGCACGTCCATGGTCACCGTAAGCTCGTGGCGGGCGGGCGCGGACAGATCAACACGGTACCCAAGCGGGAGGAGATCAGATTTGGGCATAACCACACCTTAACCGCATCGAGCGTTTGCTACCATGCTGCTGTGGCTGCACTGGTTTCGGTTTCGGTGGATCTCGACGCGATGGCTTGTTACCACCGCATTCATGCGTTGGCTGTGCCCGTGCCCGAACCGGCGCGGTTCGCGGTGCTGCGCAGGTGCTTGCCTCGGTTTGCGGAGTTGTTCGCTAAACACAATGTGAAGGCCACTTTCTTTGTGGTGGGCCAAGATCTTGCCGACGACGCCGAGGGCAACAGGCTGCTTGCAGAGCTGGCGGCCCAAGGCCACGAATTGGCAAGCCACAGCCACACACATCCTTACGATCTGGTTCGCCTGCCACGCGAACAAATCTCCGAAGAAATCAAGCAAGCGCATGAGGCCATCGCCCAAACGGCGGGCGTGGCGCCGGTGGGCTTTCGTGCGCCAGGCTACGAGGTCAGCGCCACGGTGATCGATGAGCTGCAAGCGCTGGGTTACACCTACGATTCGTCGGTGTTTCCGTCGGTCCCATACTACGCGGCCAAAGCGGTGGTGATGGGCGCCATGCGGGTTCTGGGCAAAACCTCAGGCAGCATCTTGGGCAGCCCCAAGGTGTTGCTGGCACCCACCAAGCCCTACCGGCCTCACCGCGAAGATCCTTATGCCCGCGGCGATGCGGCGCTGCTGGAATTGCCGGTCACTGTGACACCGGGTTTGCGAATTCCTGTGATAGGCACCTTGGTGGCCACCGCCCCCGAAGCCCTGCGACGGCTGCTGGTGGCCAGCGCCCTTTCCACGCCACATTTCAACTTCGAGTTGCATGGCATCGACTTGTGCGACGCAGGCGCTGACCAAGTGGCGCCCGAATTGCTGGTGAAACAACCCGATCTGCGCGTGCCCTTGGCGCGCTAGCTGGAGGCCTTGGACGCCACCTTGACCCAATGCCACGCGGCGCCGGCGCGTTTCATCACGCTCAAAGAAGCTGCGTTGGCGTTTTAGCCTTCAAGCCTCGAAACAAAAACGGCGCCTTCCGCTGGTACACCAGCAGCAGGCGCCTTTTGCTCGGAACGTTTCGACTTAGCCGCCGATTTTGCCCTGAAGCATGAAAGCGATGAGCAAGCCGTAGATAACCAAGGACTCGATCAGGGCCAGGCCCACGATCATTGGCGTGAAGATCTTGCCCGAGGCAGCAGGGTTGCGAGCAATGCCGTCAAGAGCCGCAGCGGCGGCGCGGCCTTGACCAAGAGCGCCCCCGAAAGCGGCCAAACCAATGGCCAAAGCGGCTGCAATGCCCAACCAGCCACGAGAGCCGTCGCCAGCGCCGTCCTGTGCGAAAGCCGCGGTGCTGGAAAGCAACAAGACGGCAAAGGTAGCAAAGGGAACAAAAAGCTTATTGATGCGGGACATCGGCGACTCCTCCTTGGGGATTTTCGAGCGGTAGACCAGGAAATTTTTGAAGCGTTGGGGTTTGCGACGCTGTTTATTCGGTGAAAGCCAAAAACGCAACAGGCAAAGACATAGGTAGAGGACAAAGAGCGACAAATCGCCAGGGAGGCGCCGTGGCTTAGTGGCCCTCGTGCGCCACAGCGCTGGCAATGTAGATGGTGGAAAGCAGCGAAAACACAACCGCTTGCACAAAGGACACAAACACGCCCATCACCAAGAAGGGAACCGGGACCAGCAACGGCACCAACCCGAAAAAAACAGCGCCCACCTTGTGATCGGCGGTGATGTTGCCCATCAAGCGCAGTGACAGGGACACCGGGCGGGCGAAGTGGCTAACAAGTTCAATCGGAAGCATCAGCCAAGCCAACCACCACACGGGGCCCATGAAATGCTTCAGGTAGGCCAATCCGTGCTCTCTAAGACCAAAGATGTGGGTCATCACGAAGACGATGCCGGCCAGAACCAGGTTGGTTTTGACCGTGTCCGTGGGCGGCAACAAGCCGGGGATAAGCCCAAGCAAGTTGCTAAACAGAATGAAAACGAACAGCGTTCCAATGAGCGGCAGATACTTCCGCGCATCCTTGGGCCCCATGGCGCTTTCCATCAGCGCATAAATGGTGTCGGCCAAAAGCTCCATGAGGGCGCGCAGGCCGAACTTCGCTGGGGGCACCAGGCCGCCATCAGAAGCGCTGTTTACAGCGGCCAGGTAGCGTAGGCCGAACACCGCCAGCAGCAAAACCACCAGCAGGCCTCCCATCAGGTGCGTGAGCTCGAAGTGGGTGCTTTGAAACACTTCCCACGTCCATTCGCGCCCCAGGTAAATCTGGAGGTTGTGTTTCAGGGTTTCGTAACCCGGGAGCAGATCAAACCAGGTGCTGTGGTCACCCATGGGTCTTCGAGGCCTCCTCGGCCGCTATCAGGGGCGCCGGCGTGAGGCTGGCGCCGAAAATGGAAACAACAAAAACAGAAATGCCGAGCGTGAACGGCAACGCCGCCAGATCAAGCAGAAACACCGCCACCCACACGCAAGCAAACAAAACGCCCATCTTGGCCATCAGAAGCATCACCAGTAGCCCGGCTTGTCCGGGTGCCGAGCCCTCCATGACCCGCCGAACAACGCCTGAGCCCACGCGATGAAGCGCCCAGAAGTTGGTGGCGCCCAACACCGCCCCCACACCCGCCGCAAGCATGCCACCCAGGCCCCATACCAAACCGGCCACCGCTGTGACAGCGACGCCCAACACCAAGTTGGTGTCTTCAATGCGGGAAATGAGTTTGGGGTTCATGAAGGGTTTTCAGGCGTTTTTTTGGGGGCTGACTTTTTCGAGGAAGCGGCGGCGGTGTCTTTGGCGTACTGCCGGCTTACCCGGACAAGCGCTTTGATGCCGGCGCCGATGCCAACAGCAAAACCTAACCAAGTGAGCCAGGGTGAGGTTCCAAATTTTCCGTCTAAGTACTGTCCTCCGAAATAGCCAATCACAAGCGCGATGGCGATCTCCAAACCTACGGCGCCGGTGTTGCCGGCCTGACGCCAAAATATTTTTGATTCAGGGTCGATGAGCGGCTGCCTGGTAACATGCCGGGCGTGGCAAATCAAGGGCTGTGGCCACGCCAGGAGATTAAAGACGGCAGACAAACCGAACGGTCCGCTGCCAGAAGCAGGACCCGGGGAAAATACACAAGTTCCCCGGCCATGGGGACACAAACGGCCCGCCCCTGGTGAGAAAGGCGATGGCGCCGCTTAGAACTTGTTGGTGACAGCCAAAAAGGTCATCTTGTCGTTTGTTTGACGCAGTCTGCCAGAAAGCGTGCGAACAAAATTCCAAAGCAGGTCGTAAGCCAAGTCGCGATCCACAAACAGCAGGTCTTCCAACTTTTGTTTGTCGATCACCAACACGCGACAGTCTTCGTGCGCACAGGCGTCGGCTGAGCGCGGAAATGTATCGATGAGGGCCATCTCGCCGAAGTAATCTCCCGCTCGCAAGACCGCCAAGGCTTCTTCACCCATGCCCGAGATCTGGCGCGCGATGCGCACCGCGCCGCTGGTGATAATGTAAAGTTTGTCTCCCGGGTCGCCCTCTTTGAACAAGAACGAGCCCGCGGAATGGTCCTCTTCTTCGCAAAGCGAGGCAATGCGGCGCAAGTAAACCGGGGTTAGGCCGGCAAACATATTCACCCGCGAAAGGTGGGCGATGCGGTCCTCTGGCTCACGGGTGGACCAAGCCGGCCCACGCGGCGCCGTCGGTTCCGCAACAGGGGATTCTTGAAGCTTGGACGGCCTTGAGGTGGCACCTGGGGAGGCTGAGTTGCCACCGCCCCCCTCCGGGGTTTCGGACAAAGCGGCCTCAAGGTCGGCGAAGTCATCCTCTGATGCCTCTGGTGTGCCCCCACCCGAAGCCGCCTCAGGCGAGCTGTCAGAAACGAGAGGATCGCCGTCGGCCTTTTTGCGCTTGCTCACCAAATGATTATGCCCGCGGGCGCCCGACTGCGAAAGCCGGGCAAGTCCATTCGGCCCCCTATTCGTGTTCGGCCAAGAATCGTTCTGCGTCGATCGCGGCCATGCAACCTGTGCCAGCCGCGGTGATCGCCTGGCGATACACCTTGTCGGCCACGTCGCCGCAAGCGAACACGCCGGGAATTTTGGTGCGGGTGGATCCCGGGTTGACTTTGAGATAGCCAGCTTCGTCTTGATCAAGCCATGAGGCAAACAGGTCGGAGTTGGGCTTGTGACCAATCGCGACGAACAAACCGCCGCACGCCACTTCTTTGGTGCTGCCATCTTCGACGTTCTTCAGCCGAACCGCGGTGACGCCCGGGCGGGGCAGTTCACCCAGAATTTCTTCCACCACATAGGGGGTTAAGAATTCGATTTTGGGGTTCTTCTGCGCACGTTCAATCATGATCTTCGAGGCGCGAAAATCAGCGCGCCGGTGCACCAACATCACTTTGGAGGCATAGCGGGTCAAAAAGGTGGCCTCCTCCATGGCCGTATCGCCTCCACCCACCACGATGAGTTCTTTCTGTTTGAAAAACGCCCCATCGCAGGTGGCACAGGCGCTCACGCCGTGGTTTTGAAACTTCTGTTCGGATTCGATGCCCAGCCACTTGGCCGAGGCGCCGGTGGCGATGATCACCGCTTCGGCCTCAATCTGGTTGTCGCTTGAGCTCACAATGAACGGGCGCTGGTTGAAATCAACAGCGGTGACGTCAGCGGTGCGAACATCGGTGCCGAAGCGGATGGCTTGTTTGCGCAGCAGATCCATCAAATGCGGGCCTTCGATGCCCTCGGGAAAACCGGGATAATTTTCCACCTCGGTCGTGATCATCAATTGCCCGCCTGGCACGGTCAGGGGCTCGACGTAGCCGCCCCCGCCTTCAAACATCACGGGCGCCAAATTGGCGCGCGCGGCGTAGATGGCGGCGGTGAAGCCTGCGGGGCCGGAGCCAATGATGACAACTTTTGCTTTTTCGGTAGCCATGGGGATTGGGAGATTCAGCGTAATATTCTCGATCAGGGAACCCGGCGCCAGACTCCCCGGCGCCCTCCAGATTTTTCTTCCAGCTGAACGCTTTGCACGCGGACGCCACGTTCTTGTCCCTTGACCATGTCGTACACGGTCAAGGCGGCAAGCGTTGCGCCCATCATGGCTTCCATTTCCACGCCGGTGCGATCGAAGGCGGTTACGGTGACCCGAACGCGAACGCCGGGCAAATCCGCATCAGGCTGCAAATCAACCTCCGCCCCCACAACCCTTACCGGATGGCAAAGCGGAATCAGCGAGCTGGTTTGCTTCAAACCCGCCAAAGCCGCCACCCGCGCCACTGCAAAAACATCCCCCTTGGGACCACTGCCCGCCACCACAGCGGAAAGGGTTTTTGGAGACATAAGCACAGCCGCCGAGGCCACGGCCACCCGCAAAGTCTCTGGCTTGGCGCCCACATCCACCATGTGGGCATCGCCTGCGCGGGTGAGGTGGGTTAAACGCCTGGTGTTTTTTCTGCCGGCGGCTTTAAGCGGCACGGCCATGCCCCAAAGGTAAACCGAAGTATTCGCGCGCGTTGGTGTAGCAGACGCCCTCAACCAACTTGGACAGCAAACCCCGATCGTTGGGCAACAGTCCCCGCTCGACCTCGTCGCCAATTTTATTGCACAGGATGCGACGGAAGTACTCGTGCCGCGAGTACGACAAGAAGCTGCGTGAGTCAGTCAACATGCCCACAAAACGCGACAAGATGCCCATGTTGGAAAGCGAATCCAGCTGCGCTTCCATGCCCTGCTTTTGATCCAGGAACCACCACGCCGATCCAAATTGCATTTTTCCTGCCACGCGGCCATCTTGAAAGTTGCCGATCATCGTGGCGTAAAGATCATTGTCGCGGGGGTTGTGGGTATAAAGGATGGTCTTGGCCAACTGATCGCTTTCATCCAAACGATCCAAAAAACGCGCAAGCGGCGCAGCAATGGGCCAGTCACCCATGGAGTCAAAACCCACGTCGGGCCCTAAGTTTTTGTAGGCGCGGCTGTTGTTGTTGCGAAGCGCGCCGAAGTGAAACTGCTGCACCCAGCCGCGTTCGTGGTCCCATAGCGCCATCTCGTAAAGCAACGCGGATCGAAACTGCGCCACTTCGTGTTCGCTGGGCCGCGCCCCTGATCGCGCATGCTTAAAAATGCGTTGCAGATCGGATTCCACGTAGGCGTGGGCGTAGGCGGTTTCAAGCCCATGATCTGACAGCCGGCAACCCACCTCGTGAAAGGCTGTATGGCGCCGGCGCAAGGCCTCACGGGCATCGTCTAAGGTGCGGATGTCCATGCCGGCAGCTTCACCAAGCTTATCGACCCATGCGTTCCAGGCTTCGGGTTGATCCACACCCAAAACTTTGTCCGGACGCCACGTGGGATAAAGCCGCGTCGCCGGATGTGCCTGTTGTGCATGTTGTTTGTGCGCGGCCAGGTCGTCAATCGGATCGTCGGTGGTGCACACCACCTGCACGTCGAAATGCGACAGCAAGCCTTGGGTGGTGAAGCTTTCCGTCTGTAGCTTTTCGTTGCATGCCTTCCATACGTGCTCGGCCGTTTGCGGGCTCAACAACACGCCTTCAAGGCCAAAAGGATCGCGCAGCTCCAAATGCGTCCAGTGGTAAAGCGGGTTGCGGAGCGTTTGCGGCACGGTTTGCGCCCACGCTTGAAACTTCTCCCAGTCGCTTGCGTCACCGGTGCAAAAACGCTCTGCGACGCCACACGACCGCATGGCGCGCCATTTGTAGTGATCGCCGGCCAACCACACTTCGTAGAGGTTGCGAAACTTATGATTGCTGGCCACCTGCTGAGGCGGCAAGTGACAGTGGTAATCGATGATGGGCTGCTGCTTCGCCACATCGTGGTAAAGCCACCGTGCGGTGGGCGATTCCAGCAAGAAGTCTTGGTCTAAGAACGCTTTCACGTCCGCATGGTAGCGAAGGCAGAAACGAATCGCCAGCGCCCCGGCCTTGCAACCTCAGGGCAATTTCCGATTCGAGAGCTTCGATTTTCTCGGGTAATATGCGTCGTCGGTCCGGTTTGGGGCGACAGTTTGGCTTATCCCGCGCACGCTTAAGTTATGGACTGGACCACGTACGACGCAATGTTCCGTGACCTGCGCTGTGTGGCCGATCTCCGCGTTGTTGACGAGGTGACAGGGGGCGGGCGCACGTACCCGTTGTGGCGCGCGGAAACTGAGGGTTCCAAGCGTTTGCTGATCACAGCCGGTTTTCATGGCGACGAGGTCGCAGGCTCGCTGACGCTGCTTGCCCACCTGCCCCAGTTGGTTGCCTACGCCAAGAGCAAAGACGTTGGGCTTACCGTATTCCCGTGCATCAACCCCTCGGGCTTCGATGTACGCACCCGCTACAACGCCAGCGGCGAAGCCCCAAACAATGACTTTCTTCGCTACAAACGCGACCAAGCAGACACAACATGGGTTGATCAACTCAAACCGGGGGAGGCGTTTGTTGCCTGGCGACCGTTTTTCGAGGGCCCCAGCGAAACCCGGGCTTTGGCGCGCATATTGGCCGAGCTGCCAACACCCGACGCGATGTTAGACGTGCACCAAGATCCTTGGCTGTCGCAACAAGGATGCTACGCCTATGTGTTCGGCAATCGGGACATGTTTCGGGAGCTGCTCATTGCTTCAGCCAAACATTTGCCCGTGGCCGCCAACGCCGAGGTCGACGACGATCTGTTTAGCGACAGCGACGGCCTGCTAGAGCTGCACGATGGATCCATCACGGATCTCTTTTGGCGCCGAGGCACGCCGTATGTGGCAACGCTTGAGACCACGACGATGTCGCCCCTGCCCGCATGCCACCAGGTGAACCTTGTGTGGCTGCGGGCATTTGTAGACTTTGCGGCAAACAACGAAAAGCAAAAACCTTAGCTGAGTCGCAGGTCTTGCTTTCGATCGTCAAAGGTGACGCGCTTGCCAGTGTCTAGGGCGGCTTTGACCATGATCACCGCAAGGGCGTGCTCATAGCCCGCGCGAATGGGTGCATTCGGCTGTTGGCGCGTTCGCACACATTCCATCCAATTGCGCATATGAGCGGTGGTTAGTGCATCGGCGCCCGTGTTGGCTGATGCAGCCACCTTCATCTCGGGCAACTTGTCCTTCGCCAGCAAAAATGGCTTCATACCCATCGCTTTGGCGTGCGGGTCGGTCAAGCCGCCCTCAGGCTCAATGCTGTTTTTGTCGAGATCCAGCGTACCTCCGTTGGAGTAGTAGATCTCCTTTGTGCCGCCCGCCGAATTGGTTTGGCGCGACGAATAAGTAACTTGAAAGCCTTTGCTCGCATCATCAGGCGGGCCGTAATCGAACACGGCGGTCAGGGTGTCGAAGTTGCGACGACCGTCGCGCCACATGTAGATGCCGCCATTGGCCACCACGCTGCGAGGGTGCGCGTAGCCGGTGAACCAATGGACAGTGTCAATCTGGTGCACCATCCACTGGCAAGGAATGCCCGAGGAATACGGCCAAAACAAGCGATACTCAAGGTGCTTGCGAGGATCAAATTTCTCGAACGGCATGTGCATCAAGAAGCGCTTCCAGTCGGTGTCTTTCTCCTGAAGCTTCGACACCAATTCGGGGCGGCGCCACCTATCAGGCTGGTTCACGTTCCACGACATCTCAACCGCCACGATGTCGCCGAACTTCCCCGAGCGTATGTAGTCGTTGGCGGCTTTGTAGTTCTCGCCGCTGCGCCGTTGCGTTCCTACCTGGACGATCTGTTTCGACTTTTCAACCGCGCTTAACACCGCCTTGGCATCTTTCAGTTTATTGGCCAGGGGCTTTTCCACATACACGTCTCGCCCAGCCTTGACCGCCTCCACACAGTGCATGGCGTGTTGAAAGTCGGACGTGGCAATGATCACCGCGTCCACGTCTTTGCGGTCGTAAAGCTCGTCGTTGTTGCGGGTGGTGACGATTGGCTGCTTGTACTTTTGATCGAAGTGCGCCGTGGCTTCATCACGCCGCAGCGACCAGATGTCGGAGGCGGCCACGATTTCCATGTTCATTTCTTTGGCGTGAGCCTGGAACGCGGGAATCAGGCTTTGGCGGGCCCGATCGGCAAAACCCACCACCCCTACGCGCACGCGGTCATTGGCGCCCACAATGCGTGCGTAGCTGGCTGCGCTGTTCAGCGAAACCGCGGTTGCGGCACCCGCCGCGGCGCTGGCCTTCAAAAAATCTCGACGGTCCAGAGATTGGCTCATGAATGGCTCCTGAGGGGCACTTGGCCCACGTGTAATCGTTTTCAGAGTGCCGCGTTCTGAAACGAACATGAAAGCGGCGGATGTTTACTGAAATAGGCAGGGATGGGTTGAAAGTCAAGCTGACCTTGGGTGTGACGGCGCCGCCCTCATCGATTATTTGCGCATCCGCGGCCCCAGGGCGATCTGACTCACACCGATCGCGGCTCACACAGCTGGCGCTTGCTCACGCGGCTCGGACGCTTGGCTATGTCCTGGCCAGGCGCTATAGGAAAGCCGTGCCCGCCTCGTCCCCAGCCCCTCCGCGCACACCGGCTTCCGCATCGGGAATGGCAAAACTTTGTTTTGCGCTGGCGCTCGTGGCGGCGGTGGCCACCTATGTGGCGGCCCAGGTGGACTTCTGGCGGCGCCACGTGCCCGGAATCGCGCCCGAAACGTACCTTTGGCCGCAGTTTCTACAGGTATGGCTGCCTGGGCTGGCGCTGGCCGGCGGCCTGACCCTGGCGGGGGTGGCGTTGCACAGGCAGCAGCAAAGGATCGTGGCCCTTTCTTCCCAGGCGCCTACCGACTAAAGTGCGCCCCTTGCTCCGGGCCACCACCGCCCCCAGCGCGACGCATGTCAGACCAAACTCACACCCTGTCCCCCTCCCCACCGCCCCGCCCATGGCTTGATCGCCTGAGCGAACGCCAGACCGTGGGCCTTTTGCTGCTCTTCGGTTTGCTGCTTTACATTCCTTTCGCAGGCAGCTACGGCCTGTGGGATCCCTGGGAAACCCATTACGGCGAAGTCGCACGGCAAATGTCGAAGCGAGGCGATTACATCGGGCTTTACTGGCCCGGCTCGCCGCTCGATCAAGAGCACTTTTGGTCCAAGCCTGTCTTCACATTTTGGTTGATGAGTTTTTCATTGAGCTTGGCAGGTTTGGGCAATGCTGGTTCAGGCCAGCTGGCCCTGTCGAGCGCCACAGAGTGGGCCCTGCGGGTTCCGTTCTGCTTGATGGCGCTTACGGCGCTTTACGGTGTTTATCTGGTGGCCGCTCGTTTCGTCAGCCGCCGCGCGGGCGTGCTTGCCGCGGTGGTGCTGGCGACCATGCCCATGTTTTCTCTGATCGCTCGGCAGGCCATGACCGATATGCCGTTCGTGGGCCCAATGACGCTGGCGCTGGCGCTGTGCGCTTTGGCCATATTTGACGAGAGCCCCGAGCTGCCGCGCAAATCGTGGGGAAAGCTGTCGTGGCCCCATCACCCCGCGTTCTACATCGCGTTGGGCTTGTTCCTGCTCGCCGCCGTGCCCCAGCTGGTGCTCGATTCCATTCAGCTGATCTGGCGGTTTCGGTTGGGCGGGCGTCCATTCACGCTGCCCGGTGTGGTGGTGATGCTGCCTTACTTCGCGGGCGCTTTCGCACTGCTTTATTACCTTCATCGCGTTCGCCAACGAGCCGCCCTTTACCTTGTCATCGCGGGCGTTTTGGCCGCCATCGCCACCTTGGCCAAAGGCTTGGCGGGCTTGGGCTTGCCTGTGATCGTGCTGTTCGCCTACCTCGCCTTCACTTGGAATTGGCGTCGGCTCACACGGCCACAGATGATCTATGGCTTGCTCGTGGCCTTGCTCGCCTGTGCGGTGGTTGCCATCCCTTGGCATCACGCCATGCTAATTCGCTACGGGAAACCCTTCTGGAATGAGCTTTATGGCGACAACCACTGGCGGCGCTTGGTGCTAGGGCGCCATGGCGATAGAGGCACGTTCGATTATTTTCTGCGGGAGTTAGGCTTTGCGATCTTGCCTTGGGTGGCCGCAGCGCCTGCCGCGCTCAGTTGGGTGATTCTGCGTCCTTTTAAGAACGAAAGCGCAACGAAGCCCGCCTACCGACAGGAGATCTTCTGGTTTGGCGCCATTTGGTTTGTGTCCGCTTACGCCGTGGTCTCGATGTCGATGACCAAGTTTCACCACTACATCCTGCCCTCGCTGCCGGGGCTCGCCTTGGCGATCGCGTGCTTTCTCGATGACATCTGGGACAAGCGCCGCCTGCCGGGCGCCAAGCTCATGGCGTTGACGGGATTGCCCGTGTTGGCGCTGGTGACGTGGGATCTCACGCGCACGCAAAACGCCGTGCAACGCTTCTTGTGGCTGTTTTCGTACGACTACGTCAACGATCCCAAGGGCCGGGCGTGGCCTCCCCAACTCGACTATCGCGTGCCCATGCTTATATTCGCGGCAGCCGCGGGGCTTGCCACCTTGGCCGTGGCGTGGCCTCGGCTGCGGCGTTGGGGCGTGGTGGCACTAAGCGTGGTGGCGATCGGCTTCACGTTCTTCTTGCTGAACGTGTACATGAAGGAGACATCGCAAATCTGGAGCCAAAAGGCCCTGTTTGCCACTTACTATCGGGAGCGCACGGGCCCGCAAGAGCCGCTCATCGCATGGCAAATGTATTGGCGCGGAGAAACCTTCTATACGCAAAACGAAATTTACGAAGGCCCGCAAGAAAACCGCACCGTGTTTTTAGGCAACCGCAACGCCGAAGACCTTCAGGCTTACCTTGGTCGCAGCGCCGGCAAACGCGTTTTCTTTGTGGTGGAGCGGGCACGTTTGGATCGGCTGCGAGCGTTGTTGCCCGAAGCGGCGCGAACCAGCTTGACCATCCGCAACGACACCAACAACAAGTTCTTGCTGGCTTCGGCTCAGCTTTGAAGGCCGCGCGGTTACAGCGCCCGCAATAGCTGGCGGGTCTTGCGCGTCTGCGCGGCGCTGAATTGTCCCGCCACCACCGTGGTGAGACGCTCGGCTTGAAATACACGCTGCGCCACGCGCCGCACTTGTTCGGCGGTGACTTTCTCCATTTGTCGCAGGCGGTCTGTGTGGGTGCGCGGACGCGAGAACAGTTCCGCCCCCCCGTACCAATTGCACAGGCTGCCCACGTCGTCGTAGCTGGCCTCAAGGTCTTCGCGATAGCGGCGTTTCACACGCGCCAAAGCCTTGGGCTCGGCAAGTTTCGTTTTGTATTCGTTGAGGATGCTCAAGATCTCTTGCACCAAGGCGCTGAGCTTGCCGGGCGCGCAGGCGGCGTCCACTTCGATAAGCGAGGTGTCGTAGTAGTGGTCCACCTCGGCTCCCACGCTGTAGGCGAGGCCTTTTTGGTCGCAGATGCGGTAATGCAGCGGGGTGGCCATGCCATCGTCGACAAGCCGCATCAACGCGGCTTGCCCCGCGTGATCAGGATCGTCCATGGCCAAACCATAAAACAGCATTTGAATTTGCGATTGCGCGGCATCGGTGGCCACCGTCTTCCAGCGCGGCCCCGCCAGACTTGGACGCGCCGGCTTGGGCTTGATGGGTTTGCCGCGATCGATGCGCCCGAAGGCGGCGCGCGCGGCGGGCTCAACCTCTTGGTGCCGCACGCAGCCCGTCACGCACAAAACCATGTTGGTTGCGCCGTAGTGGCGGCGAAAATGCCCACGAACATCGCGCACATTGAAATGCCGCACGTTCGCGGTGGATCCCAGGATGGAATACCCAAGCGGGTGCTCATCCCAGGCCAGCTTACGGGTGAGATCATGAACGTTCACCAGGCGGCCCCTGTGATCCATGTCTTCTAGAATCTCTTCCAAGACCATCTGGCGCTCGAGATCGATCTCTTGGAATGCAGGGCCACAGAAAAGGTCGCCCATGATCTCAAGCGCCTCAGACACCCCCCTGGGTCCCAAGGAAATTGAATACACGGCATAGTCGCGGCCGGTTTCTGCGTAAAGTGTGCCGCCCAACTCTTCGATGGCTGTGTTCAGCGCCAAAGAACTTGGATGCTTGCTTGAGCCTCGAAACAGCATGTGCTCAAGAAAGTGCGACAGGCCGTTGTTGCGTGGGGTTTCATACCGGGAACCCGTGCGCACGTACAAAGCCACGGTGGCCGTGTGCAAATACGGCACCTCAACGGTGCACAAGCGAAGACCGTTGCGAAGGCGGGTGCGCTTGACTTCGTAAGGTTCGGGCAGCGCCACCGTGCCGCGATCACGAGCGGCAGATAGACTGCGGCGCGGAGAAGGCGTCGAAGAGGATGTTGAAGAGGATGTCGAAGAAGACTTCGAAGAAGACTTCGACGATTTGGCAGACGGCGGCGACAACGTTTTTGATGACTTTGGCATTGCAAGCGGCGGCCAACGAGACAGCCCAATAAGGTAGGTTGGCCTTTCAAGGCGCTTTGTGCAAGCCCTGTGCGTGCGGGCTGCCGACAATCGGCGCTTGTCCGCCCCAAGACAACCAGCGCCATTTGCATTCGAATGTGGGATAAACAAACTCCTCATGACCGACGCCAGCACCATTCGCCTCATCGTGAACGCCGATGAGTTGGGAGCCACGCCAGAAATTACCGAGGGCGTGCTGCGAGCACATCATGAGGGCATCGTCACCAGCGCTTCGATCATGGGAACCGTGGCCGACTTACCCGGTTTGTGTGACGAGTTGGCGAAGGCGCCAAGGCTAGGTGTGGGGGTACATTTCGTCTTGGTGGCAGCGCGGCCCGTCAGTGATCCCAAGACCATTCCCAGCTTGGTGGATGAATCGGGTGCGTTTTTCGGGTCGCCCACAGATCTGGTCACCCGCTGGGCGCGAGGAAAACTACAGCTTCACGAAATCGAAACGGAAATGCTGGCCCAAGCCCAACGCTTCCTCACAGCTGGCGTTGCCCTGGATCATCTTGACACCTTCCTTCACATGGGCTTTTTGCCGCCGGTGGCGCAAGCGCTTGAGCGCGTGGCTCAGAGGCTGCGGATCCGTGCGATTCGCGCAGCGATGGAGTCCCCCAATCTCTCGTGGTTTACCGACGTACAGCGCGGGTTGCCGTTGGCCGCCCTGGGCGCCCTGAGCTATGTGGCACGCCGACGACTGGGCGCGCTTCGTCATGGGGCGCAAAGCTGGGGCTACGGAGAATGTGGCAATCTTGGCCGTATGCACATCATGGAGATTCTTGGCCGGTTGGGGCCAGGGATTCATGAGCTGATTTGCCACCCCGGCACCACCGCCCAAGACAGTCTCACGCTTGCGGGGGGGCGGCGGATGTACGAGCGCCGGCTCGAAATGGAAACGTTGTGTGATCCCAAAATCCGGGACGCCCTGGCACGGCGAGGGGTGACCCTGTGCCGATTCCAAGACGTGTTCTAGATCGCCAGGGCCTTGCGCGCCTGTGATGACGGTGGCGCGGCGCCCACGCGGAGGGCTCGCATATTCTTGGGTTCCGCAGCATAATTGCGTCCCGTTAACTCAACCTGCGTCAGCACAGACAATGCCCCCTTCTTCACCTTCAACCCAGACGTACTACGACCGCTTTTCCGCCACCTACGAGCGTGAACGCCACCATGGCTACCACCGCATGATCGATGGGCTCGAGGGCGAGCTCATCGAACGCTACGGACGCAACCGCGATGTGTTCGAGGCCGGCTGTGGCACGGGACTTTTGCTGCGTGAGGCCAGCCGCGTGGCGCGCACGGCGGTGGGATTAGACCTATCGCGCGGCATGCTGGGCATGGCGCTACAGCGAGGCCTCAATGTGATTCAAGGATCGGTCACCTCCGTTCCCTTGCCCGACGCCAGCTTCGATCTGGTTTACAGCATGAAGGTTCTGGCGCACGTGCCCCCCATTCGTGAAGCGCTGGCCGAGCTTTCCCGCTTGGTTCGCCCCGGCGGACACTTGCTGCTGGAGTTTTACAACCCCTATTCTTTGCGCTACCTGGGCAAACGTTTCGGTGGCCCCGCCAAGATCGATCAAAGCACCACCGACCACGACGTGTTCACCCGCTACGACACCCCCACGCAGGCCGCCAGTTACTTGCCAAGCGACGTTGAGCTGGTGGGCACCCGCGGCGTGCGCATCTTTACGCCCACGTCCGCCGTGTTCAAACTTGAGCCTGTCGGAAAATTGTTTTCTTGGGCAGAACACGCGGCCTGTGACCTGCCGGTCGTTCGCAACCTGGGCGGATTCGTGATCCTCATCGCGCGCAAGAAGGCCACGTGACCGAGGCCACGAAATTGACCGGTGACATTCTTATCGTCGATGACGAGCGCTCGATGCGCGAATTCCTTGCAATTTATTTGCGACGCGCGGGCCACAGGGTGGAAGCGGTGCCCGGTGAGGAGGAAGCCAAGCAGGCACTGAAGGCCAAAGAATACGACGTCGTGCTCACCGATCTGCGCATGGGCGCCGACGTCAGTGGCTTGGCCGTGCTGGCTGCCGCCAAACAGCTTCGCCCCGACACGCAGGTGATTGTGGTCACCGCCTTCGCCACCGCCGAAACGGCCATAGCCGCAATGAAGGCGGGCGCTTACGACTACCTTACAAAGCCGTTTAAGGTTGAAGAGGTGGGATTGGTGGTGGGGCGGGCGCTTGAGCGCCGCATGCTTCACAAGCAGAACACCGTTCTTAGGGATGAGATCAAGGGGCGTTACAAACTGGCGCGCCTCATTGGCAAATCGCCACCGATGCAGCGGCTGTTCGATATGATTCAAAAAATCGCACCGGCACGCACCAGCGTGCTGCTGATCGGCGAATCGGGCACGGGCAAAGAATTGTTGGCGCGGGCGCTGCACGAGCTTTCACCTCGAAACGACAAGCCCTTTGTGGCGGTTAACTGCGGCGCCATTCCTGAAGCGCTGCTGGAAAGCGAGCTGTTTGGGCACGTCAAGGGTGCCTTCACCGGCGCCACCACTGACAAGCCCGGTTTGTTCGAGTCCGCGCATGGGGGCACATTGCTGCTTGATGAAGTGGGCGAGCTTCCTTTGTCGATGCAGGTGAAGCTGCTGCGAGCTTTGCAAGAGCGCCGGGTGAAGCGTGTCGGCAGCGTTTCTGAGACCGAAATTGATGTCCGTGTGGTGGCCGCCACGAACCGCGATCTGGAGGCGGAAATTGAAAACGGAACGTTTCGGCAGGATTTGTACTACCGTCTGAATGTCATCCAAATTCGCGTGCCCCCTTTGCGTGAGCGTCGCGAGGACGTGGCGTTGTTGGTGGAGCATTTCATTCGCAAATTTGCCGCCGAGCATGGCCGCACCATCACCGGCATCGATCCCGACGCGCTGTCGGCGCTTTTGAACTACAACTTTCCCGGCAATGTGCGCGAACTTGAGAACCTTATTGAACGCGCGATCACGCTCGCTTACGGAGACCGCGTCACCAAAGACGCCTTGCCGCAGCTCAGCGGCTCCAGCGAACCCGCCCTAGGCCCGCCGCTGATGAACTTGCCTGCAGAAGGCATCGATCTTGAGAAGGTGGTCTCCGATTTCGAGCGCACCTTGTTGCTCAAAGCCTTGGAGCGCACGGGCGGCAACCGAACTGAGGCGGCTCGCGTGTTGGGCGTCACGTTCCGCTCTTTGCGCTACAGGCTTTCCAAGCTGGGCATTTCCGGCTCTGACGCCAGCGAGGGTGCAGAGGCCGACGAATCGCTTTCGTCTTCGTGAGGGATACGATGTCTTTACAGCCCGAGACGACATCAAGATCCAAGCGCGGCAAAGGTGTGCTGCTGACGATCGGGCTCTTGAGCTTAATGGCCGCCTTGGCTGCCGGCGCGGAGTGGGCGCGCCGAAAGGCCTTTGCAGAGCGCGCGACGTGGCCTGCCGAGGCGGACACACGATACCTGCCCCCCTCGGAGGCGTTGCGGGTGGCAAGCCTTGGACACCACGAACTGGCGGCCGACCTCGTCGCCGCGCGCACGAACATCTATTTCGGCGAGCAGATGGAGACAAAGGGTCCACAACTTTGGCTGAAGTGGTACCTGAACACGGTCGTCGATTTAGACCCCCACTTCGAGCCGATTTACCTTCGGGGCGCTTCCATGCTCACTTACGGCATGGGCGAGGTGCGGGGCGACAACATAGTGGCCGCCACGCAGCTGCTGCGTCGAGGCCTGGAGGCGTTCCCCAACTCGTGGGATCTGTACTTTCAACTGGGGTTCAACTTGTATTTCGAGCTGCCGCAGTTCCTAAAAGGTGACGAGCGGATCGCGGGCTGGCGCAAGGAAGGCATTGAAATGCTTCGCAAAGCCACTTTGTTCGACGATGCGCCCCCTTGGATGGCAAACTTGGTCGCGGGTATGCTCACCAAAGACGGCCACCAAGAGCTTGCCATCAAGCACCTTGAGCAGATTTACGCTGTGACGTCAGACCCTGAAGCGCGCGCCAACATCGAAGGCAAAATGAATCAGTTGCAGGGAGAGCACTATGCGGCCACATTTGCAAAACGCGCCAAGCGGCTTGAGCGGGTTGTGCAAACGCGTTTTCCCTACGCGCCCGAAGCCTTCTCATTGCTGGTAGGGCAGCGCTTTGAACCCTACGCCCCGCTAAATCAAGTTCTGGCCGATCCCGCCGACCACACCCCGTAGTGCCATGTTTAGGACGCGAAGCCTTTCACTGTTGATCCCGCTGCTGGCTGTGCTGGCTGGCAGCGGCTGCAAGCAGCGTTCGTCGCCCGCTCCCGCGGCCTCAGAGCCAGAAGACGAGACGCCCAGCTCTGGCTGCATAGCGGCGTCATTTAAAGACGTGGCGTACGCCAAAGACAAGCGCACACGCCTTGATGTGTACCTGCCTGACAAGCCCAGGGAGCAACCTATGCCTTGGGTGGTTTGGGTTCATGGTGGGGGCTGGGCGGGTGGCAGTCGCAACTCGGTGGAGACCTTTGCCATCCGGCAAACCTGCCGTGGTTACGCGGTTGTGGCGGTAGATTACAGGTTGAGCTTCGAAGCGCGATTTCCCGCGGCCCTTTCCGACCTGCGCGCCGCGCTGCGATACGTTCGCGCCCACGCGACAGAGTTCAATCTTGACCCCGAGAATGTGATCGTTTGGGGCGCCTCCGCAGGTGGTCATTTGGCCAGCATGTTGGCCCTCACGAGCCAGGAGAAAAGCTTTGATCGCAAGGATGATCGGCATCGTCAGGTGCCCATCACCGTGCGTGGCGTGATTGGTTGGTGGACCCCCACGTCGTTTCCCGAATTCGACGAAGACTTTGGGTTGAAGTGTTTGCAGCGCACCTGCCACACCTGCGAGGGCTCTGCAGAATCTAGATTTTTGGGGTGTGAGGTCAAAAAGTGCACCCAGCGCGCAAGGCGCGCCAGCCCCATCTCGTGGGTAAACAAACACGCACCGCCATTCTTGTTGAGCCACGGCAGCCAGGACTGCACGGTGCCCGAAGCTCAATCAACACGTCTGGCCGATGCGCTCAAAGCGGTCGGAGCCAACGTGCAACTTCAAATCGTCCCCAACGGGCGACATGGGGATGGCACATGGCTGAAGCCAGAGGTGATGGCGTCTGTTGATCAATTCATCGACCACCATCTGCAGGCGCGCGCCCTGTCGGGCCTTCCCGCCGAGGCGCCCGCAGCGCCAAGGGTTCCCTTTGTCCAACCACCACGCGCCGTAAAACCGCGCAACTTGTGATTTCCACCACCTACGCCGCTAAGACAGCGTTATGAGCGACCTTGTTTTGCAACTGCCTCCTCGCGAGCGCATCAAGCCCAACAACGAAAAAGATCCGCTTCCGTTTTACTACAAGCCCACCACGGGGTGGCTGTATCGCCATCGCCTGCAAATCGGCCTAAACCTCTTGCCCACGGGCGGCCAGCGCATTTTGGAGGTGGGGGTGGGCAGCGGCATTTTGGTGCCAACACTCACACAAAGGTACGCGCATTATACGGGCACAGACCTTGTGCTGGCGCAAGGCTTGGAAGGCTTGGTGCATCCTGGATGCGACGCCCATTTTCAAACCGCGGATC
>JBBSJE010000106.1:0-19584 GCA_038257535.1 Polyangia bacterium | reverse complement strand
GCCAAAGCCGGAGACACAAGCCCCACCATGCGCGGCATTGCCATTCAAGAACTTCTATTGTGCCAAGAGATTCCAGCGCCACCGGCCGATGTGGCCACCGACGATCCACCGCCTGATACAATGGGACGCAACTGCAAAGAAGATAGATACGCCGCGCATCGACAGGGCGGCTGCGCGGGTTGCCATGCCTTGATGGATCCCGTGGGCTTCGGCCTTGAACGGTTCGATCAGAATGGGCGTTATCGCACGCATGACGTGGGCAACCCCGCGTGCACCATATCGGGCCAGGGCGAACTGGGCGACGTCGGCGCCTTCAACGGCCCTGCTCAGCTAGCCGATCTGCTGCTCAAATCGGGCAAGGTTACGCGTTGCTTGGTCAAGCAGCTCTACAAGTACGCTGTGGGCCGCAGTCATCTTGATAAGATGGACGAGCAGTTTGTTGCGTTGTTCGCCAAACGGTTGGATGCCACCAAGGGGCAGTTCAGGTTTGATGAATTGCTTTTGGATTTTGTGTCGGCAGAAGCCTTCCGCTATCGGCGTGAAGACAAAGCCGCGATGTAGGAGAATTGTCATGCCATTTTACAAACTGCAACGCCGCACATTGCTGCGAGGACTCGGGGGCGCGGCGCTGGCGTTGCCAGCCCTAGAAATCATGGCGCCCAGCCGAAACGCTTGGGCGGCCACCACGCCGCGCTTCGTGCTCGCGTACGGCGGAATCTCAACCGGCGCCTATCAGCCAACAGATCAGCTTGTGCCCGACAAGACCGGGGTTGGTTACGACATCAAGCGCGCCTTGAAGCCGCTGGCTGACTTGAAGATTCAAGACGACGTGTCGGTGATCAGTGGGCTCGTCATTCCTTGGGCCAGCCGCGACAGCGATCCTGTGCCGCCGGGTGGGCGCAGTCGCTTCTTTCACTTCAACACGCTGGGGCCCTTGGCTGCCGGCACCGCAACACCGGCCACCCGTGCCGGTGCCCCACGCGGGCCCACCGCAGACCAGATTGTGGCCGACAAGATTGCGGGAAACACAGCTCACCGCGTGCTTGCTTACCGCGTGCAGGCGGCCGCGGAATTCAGCGACGCCGGGCGGCTGTCATGGCGTCGCGCCAACGGAAGCTTGGTGCCGCAAGATCCGATCTCCAGCCCCAGGCTGGCCTTCCAATCACTGTTCAGCGGCTTTTCCCCGCCCTCCACCGATCCGGTGGTTGACAAGCAGGCTCAGCTTTTGCTCAAGCAGCGAAAAAGCGTGCTGGATCTGGTTTCCAATGAGACCTCTGCTTTGATGCTGCGCCTGGGGCAGACGGATCGCATCCGGATGGAGCGCCATTTGGAGGAGGTTCGTGCTTTGGAAATGCGGCTGGGCGAGTTTGACGGAACCGCGCCCGGGGCGGCCCAATTCTGCAAAATGGCGGGCGATCCGGGCGCCGATCCTGCCGTGAGCGCCGGCGCCAATTGGGGCTACAACAATGAAGAAAAGCGCGCCGATGTGATGACCGATCTGATTGCGATGGCGTTCGCATGCGATCTGTCGCGGGTGGCTTCATTCATGATCACAGAATGGAAATGCTACATGAACATGAAGTCGCTGATCGGCATCGACAGCGACATGCATGAGCTAACCCACGGCGCGGGGCCCATCGAATCGATCAGCGATTCGATTGCGTGGATGGTGAAACAATGGGGCAAGTTGATTGTGAAGCTCAAGGCGATACCCAACGGCGCCAACGGCAGCCTTTTGGATCAAACGGCTCTGGTGCTGCTGTTCGAGGGCGGGCATGGGTTTGATCCCGAAGGCAACCGCAACAATTCATCCCACTCCACCGAGAACATGTCGGCCTTGATAGCGGGCCGGGCGGGCGGGCTGAAACCTGGTCAGCACGTGGCCACCAAAGGCGGCCACCCGGCGCAAGTGGTGCTTTCGGCGATGAACGCGGTGGGCGTGACCGCGGACAGCCTGGGTGACGTGAAGGGCAACATTCCGGCGCTGTTTTAGCGGCCGGCATCATCCTTGTCTTGCCTGAGTCGCATCAGCAACGGCGTTAAACGCTGCTGCGATGGCCGCGGGCCGAGCACCTTGCGCGTGAGCGCCGCAATCTGCGAGGCGGTTTTCTTTGGGTGCGCCACAATGAGAGGGATCTCGGAATCCTTACGTGAAGGGCTGCCGTGCCACGAATGATAAACGTCTGCGAAATAACGGCGGGCTTCGACGTCTTCCTCGGCGCCGTTGCGCGCGATGAGCAGGACGTCACCTGCACGTTCACCACGTTCACCTGTCGCAAGGTCGCGCAGCCTTTCGGCAAAGCGCAAATATCCGGGGTGAGGGTGGCGACTGAGAAACTCTTCCACAGGCGTGAGACGGCCCGCCCCTTCGTACACCTCGAAGGGCAAGTCATCCTTGGCGGCGGCGACGGGACGCCATGCAAGCACAAGATCCAAAGAATCCTTCATCGTGGGCACCAAGTGGCCCTCAAGGCTGTTTTTGTAAAAGGCTTCGGCCACGACCAGGACATCTTCTTCAAAACGCGGCGGAAGATTCCAATCACACGGCTTGTCGGAACACGTAGAGCGGTCGGCGAGGTAAACGTAGGCCATGGCGCCTTGATAGGCGAACACGGCATCAAACACGGTGTCTGGTGAGACCTTTTGCTCGAACGGACGCAGGCGAAACCCAAGCTTGCGGAGCAGCTCAGGCGGCTCACTAGGCCCCTTCATGCTGAGCGCATGAGCGTCATCGTGAACCACGCGGGTATGTCCGTGATCTGAGGTGATCACGATGTATCTGTCTTCCAACGCATCTCGACGCATCAGGGCTCTACGCAGCTCCCCCATCAGAGGATCGATGATCTCCTTGAGGTAGTCGCGGCGCGCTTGGTCTGGCCCCTCCGGCGCCACGTGCGCGTAGAGATCGATGCCAGCGAAGTAGATTGTCAGCACGTCGGGCACCGTCTTGCGATCCTTGATCGCGTCCAGCGTCTCTTCCATCACCTCTTGATCTAAAGAAGCGTAAAGCCGCCTGATGTCAGGTTCCTGCGGATTTTCCTGCATAATCGTCTCCTCGACCATGGCACCAAAGGCACCGGCCATCGCGGCCCGGCTGGTGAGGATCAGAGTGTCAGCGCCCTGGTGAAGGCCATGCATCGCCACCCAGATAGAAATATGAGGCTCTCGTGCACGCAGCTGCTGATACACGGTGGGCACAGGCACCAAGGCGTTGAGGTAGCCGTCGGTGTACGTCTGGATAGGAAGGTGAGGCGCCGTGATGGTGACGGGCGCTGGCGCCGCGAACGTTTG
The DNA here is from genome assembly GCA_038257535.1 of Polyangia bacterium. Taxonomy (GTDB): domain Bacteria; phylum Myxococcota_A; class Polyangia; order Fen-1088; family Fen-1088; genus JAGTJU01. The sequence goes on along the minus strand of JBBSJE010000106.1, from coordinate 16,293 downwards.
TGTTTCCCGGATGAAGAACTCGTTGCCTGTCACCCCATGCTCCCCCGGCGCCTTCCCGGTGAACGCTGTGGTCCATGCGGCCATTGTGATCGACGGCAGCGTTGAAAGAAGATTCTCCTCCAGGTGCGCGTGTTCGTGTGCGCCTTTGATGCCGCCCAAAAGGCTGGACGTCTCGGGCAGGCTTCCGGTTGTTAGCAAGTCGTAGAGGATCTCACGGTCAATGCCGTCGAGCGCGATCACCAGCAGCGGGGTGCCTGCCGTGGAGTGTTTTGGCGTGTGCTTATCCCGCTTGCGAAGCTCAATCGTGCTTCCTGCTACGGCAAGCTCCGCCAACTCCCCCGTGGTGCGTCCACACGTACATGAACCTTTACAAGCCACAATCAGAGTCAAGGCCAACGTGAGCGCCTGAAGCGCATGCGCGGAATGAAGGACGCGAAGCATTGAATGCACGAGCTGAACATACCGCCGCTGTGAGAAAACGGCGCGACAAAATGCACCCCTTCGCGCACGGGGCACGCTAGGCGATGTGCATGGCGAATCGGATCCACAGGGCAAGCAGAACGAGGTTGCTGGCCGCAAAAGCGCCGAGCCGCAACAAGATGTGGTTGCTGGTTAGGTGGATGATCGAGTGCAGGATGCGCAGCGCCACGAAAGCCCAAGCGAGGATAAGCACGCCCTGGCTTTCGTGATGGGTGATGTAGAGGCATATGCTGACCACATAGAACAGCAGCGGCATTTCTAGGAGGTTCATCAAGTTGCGGTTGCCCACGCTGATATGAGCTGGAACCTCAGCAGATTCCCCCAGCTTGAAGGCGCTCGTTCGCAAGGTGCGCCGCAGAACCGCGCCAATGCGTCTGTATCCCGTCACGCACAGGACCAGCCCTGTCCACAGCGCGAGCGCGATCATCGGGTGGAAGATGACTTTGGAGGGCTCCATCGACCGAAGCGTACCAGCTAAGCGGCCATGAATCCCCTTTCTATACCGTTAAGCCCCTGGCTCCCCCGTCGCGCGCGGCGACCCAGGGGCCACATGTTTTTCGACCGCCACGTTGATCTCAGAGCCCAGCAGAAGCACAAGTCCGCTTACATAAAGCCAGAGCATGAGCACGATGACGGTCCCCAGGGCCCCGTAAGTGGCCTCATAATTTCCGAAGTTCGTGACGTAAATGCGAAAGCCGATGGAAGCGGCCACCAAAAGCGCCGTACCCACCACCGCGCCGGGGCTTACCCATTTGAACTTCTGGTCAACGTTCGGACCCAGATAATACACCAAGGCAAATCCCAGCAGCAAAAAGCCCAAGATGACAATCCATCGCAGCGCACTGAAGGTGGCGGCCACAGTCTCTGTGAAGCCCACCGCATTGATCATCCACGACTCGAGCCAGCCCCCCAAAACGATCATGAGGAACGCCACAAGCACCAGCAGACCGAAGCACAGAGTCAGAAGCAAAGAGGTGCCCCGCGCCTTCAAAAACGGCCGGCCCTCCTCGACGCGATAGGTCCGATTGAGCTGAAGCATCGCTGCGTACATGCCGGCCGTAGCCGCCCAGAGTGTGCCAATAATGCCAAGTGAGAGCAGATTTGGTTGCTGTTTCGCAACCGTGCGCTGCACAGTTCCCTCAAGCAGATCAGCCGCCCCTCCTGGCATGGCATCATGAAGAAAATCCATGATGGCGGACTCAAGCCCGTCCATGGGAAAGTACGCCACCACGCTTAAGAGGAAGATCAGCAGAGGAAAAATCGAGAGCATGGCGTAGAAGGCCAGCGCCGCCGCGCCTTGAAACACGTTGTCTTCCGCAACTTGATCCTTAATCTCGATGGCCAGTTTCTTCCACGGTAGATTACGCCACCCCTCAGGCAGCTGCGCAGCGGACATAACTTGCAAAGACGAGCAAAGCCCGTGCCACTATTTCCCTCACACCACATGCGACGTAGTGCTGGTTGGCGTGTCCATTACGTAGCCCTCGCACAGGATGGTGACGGCGAAAGCAGGGCTGGTGGCCGCACGAACTTGAAGCTTAATCACTTGTCAAATCCGCTATTGCTTTGCGTCGTTTGCTCATACTCCCTGATCCTCCTTCAGGGTTCAAGCCGTGTGACGCCTCGCTGATTCCCCGGGAGCCCACGCGCGGAAAGCCCCTAGGGCATGCGACGAGTGGTAAAGTATCAAGGAGCGCCAACTTGGGGCGCTGGAGGGGCAGACGTGGGTTCAGAGGACTTTACACGCCCAGCACAGCCGGGCGAGGTGGCGGCCGTGGACGAGATAGCGGAGGCCCGCTACCGCATGCTGTTCCAAAACAGCTCGGATGCGATCTTGTTGGCGCACCCTCAGACTCAGGCTCTGCGGTACGCCAATCCCGCTGCGGTGCGATTGCTGGGCTACGTTTTCAGTGACCTGCCTGACATGATCGTGGCCGATTTGTTCCCCCAAGAGGCACGGGCGCAATCGGCAATGAACTTTACAGACTTGGTAACCGGCGCCCGGCCCTTGGTGGAGGATGTTGCGTGCGTTGCGAAGGACCACACCGTCGTTTTTTCCGACATTACAGCCACGCCCATCAGCGTTGACGGTCATTCGTTGACTGTGGCCTTTTTCCGCGAGGTGTCTGAGCAGACGCACGCACTGCACGCGCTGCAAGCCAGTGAGTTGCGGTACCGCCGGCTGTTCGAGTCGGCGCAGGATGGCATCTTCATCCTTGACGGAGACACAGGACAAATCGTTGATGCCAATCCGTTCCTATGCAAATTGATGGGTTACCGCCTTGAGGATTTCATTGGTCATCGGTTGTGGGAGATCGGTCCCTTCAAGGACATTGCCGCCGCCAAGGAGTCATTCAACGATCTGCAAATCAAGGGTTATGTCCGCTACGAACATCTACCCCTGCAGGCGCGAGACGGGCGCAGGATCGACGTTGAGTTTGTTAGCAACGTCTATCGCGTGGACAACCACAACGTGATTCAATGCAACGTCCGCGACATCACCGCGCGCAAGCGCGACGAGGCCGCATTGCGGATGTTAGACCGTGCCGTTCAAGCAGGATCGCAAGGCATTCTCATCACCAACCCGCTTCTTGCCGACAACCCGATCGTTTATGCAAGTCCAGGATTCGAACGGCTTTCGGGCTATGCGGCCGAGGAAGTTTTCGGCAAAAATTGCCGTTTGATGCAGGGGCAAGATACGGATCCGGCCGCCGTCGCGCTGCTTGCCGAAGCCATTGCTGAAGGCCGCACGGTCTCGATCGAATTGCTTAACTACCGCAAGGACGGCACGCCTTTTTGGAACCATCTGGCCATTTCTCCCGTTAAAGACGCCGACGGCAAGGTGACCAACTTTGTGGGCGTGCAGACGGACGTAACAGAACGGCGGAAGCTAGAATCACAATTTTTGCAGGCGCAGAAGATGGAGGCGGTGGGGCGCTTGGCAGGGGGCATCGCTCATGATTTCAACAACATCTTGTCGGTGATCTTGAGTTACTCAGAGCTGATCATCGGCGATATGAAGCCTGATGATGCTGTTCGCGCGGACATTGAAGAGATCAAAAGGGCTGGCGTTCGCGCCACAGATCTCACCCGGCAACTACTTGCCTTTAGTCGGCAACAGGTGCTTGAAGGAAGAGTTTTGGATCTGCATGACATCGTTACCGGCATAGAAAACATGCTTCGCAATTTGCTGGGCGCTGACATTGTGCTGAGCATACTTCCGGCCCGCGATTTGTGGAGCGTTCGAGCCGATCCAGGCCAAATTGAACAGGTGATCATGAACCTCGCCGTCAATGCCCGCGATGCCATGCCCCAGGGCGGCGAGCTAACCATTCAGGCTGAAAATGTCGAACTTGACGAAGACTATGCGCACGCGCACCTTGACGTGCGGGCTGGCCCCTACGTGATGGTGGCGGTATCAGACACGGGCGTGGGCATGGATCAGGAAACGCAGCTGCGTCTGTTCGAGCCGTTCTTCACGACAAAGGAAAAGGGCAAAGGTACCGGCCTTGGACTTGCGACGGTGTTTGGCATCGTGAAGCAAAGCGGAGGTCATATTTGAGTGTACAGTGAGCTTGGCAACGGAACCACCTTCAGGCTTTACTTCCCCAAGGTGAGCGGCGTGGCGCAATCCGCCTCTGCAGAGCCGGTGGCGGTAGCGTTCGCGCGCGCCAGCGAGACAATCCTGCTTGTTGAGGACGACGAGCAAGTACGCTTACTTGCGCAGAACATTCTGCGGCGCTGCGGCTACGTTGTGCTTGTGGCACCCAATGGCGGCGAGGCGTTCTTAATCTGCGAGAAGCATGGTGCCACGATTCACCTCTTGCTGACCGACGTGGTGTTGCCACGGATGAGTGGCCGTCAACTGGCGGAGCGATTGGCCCCCCTGCGACCACGGATGAAGGTGCTTTTCATGTCGGGCTACACCGATGATGCGGTCCTTCAACATGGTGTTTTGGACTCCGGCGTGGCGTACCTTCAAAAGCCGCTTACCCCGGCCTCTTTGACGAGAAAGGTGCGAGAGGTGCTGGACGAGCGCAGCGGTCGATGAACCGGACCACTGCCCCACGCGGCGTGACCAGCTGGGGGCGACGGCTTGGCGCGAATGCCTGCCGCCGCCCTGTGGCTTTTAGCGTTCTTCGCCAATGTCGCCGCGGTCGGCGGCCTTGCGCAGTTTCTCGTTCGCAAAAATGGCCACTTCCACGCGCCGGTTGGCTTGTCGGCCCTTGTCTGAGTCGTTGGCGGCAACTGGATCCGTTTCGCCCTTGCCTTGCTCGTCGATGCGCGCCTTCTGAATGCCCATTTTTTCGAGCTGCCCCGCCACCGACTCTGCGCGCTTGCGCGACAGCTCAACGTTGTAGTCATGGTCGCCCGTCGAATCGGTGTGCCCAACGACCAAGACCTTCGTGTCCTCGTACTTGTTGAGCACCCTTGCCAACTCCTTCGTGTTGTCCTTGGCGCCTGACTGAAGTTGCGCCGCATTGACGTCGAACAACAGGCCCGAGTCGAACGTAATCACGATGCCCTCGCCAATTCGCTCGACGTCAGCGTTTTTCACATCCTTGCGCAGCTCCTCGGCTTGCTTGTCCATGTAACGGCCGATCAATGCACCCGCCGTTCCGCCAACAGCAGCGCCGATCAACACGCCCGCGGCGGTGTTTCCAGCCCTGTGACCAAGCGCGCCTCCCAGCAATCCTCCGGCTCCGGCGCCAGCGGCACCGCCCTTTGCCGTTCGGCTGGCCCCGCAGCCAACCATCAAGCTTACACACAGCAAGGGAACTCCGGTTTTCGCGATCATTCTCTTCATGCAATCCTCCTCATGGCAGCAGCCACAAAATTTTCGTTTAACTCCCAGCACGATTCGCGCCAAGAGACGCGTGGCGTTGTGGCGGGTGATCGCACGCAGCCCGCCACATTGGGCAGGCGCTCGTCACCATCTGGAAACTTGAGCCCAGCGTGCGCCCGGGCGCCGGGGCCCGCCACCCGCGATACCACTTGGCCGGTAAATTCGGATAAAGTGCGCCCACTGTGACGTTGGCGGTAACGACGAAGCTCCCCCCAGGCCCTGCGGCTCCGGCTCTTGTTCAAACGATGCGCTTGGTGCGTGATCCCATCGGCTTGCTGGAAAAGTGCCGCGACCGATGGGGTGATGCTTTCACGTTGCGTATTTCTGGTTACGGTCCCCTGGTTCACCTTAGCAACCCTGACGATCTGCGAACCATGTTCAACCAAGGGCCTGATGAGGCACACGCGGGTGAGCCTAACCATCGCTTGTTTGGCGCCATCGCCGGGCGAAACACATCGCTGACCTTGGACGGGCAGGCGCACATCAAACGCCGTCGCGCCGTAACGCCTGCCTATCAGGGCGACCGCATGACGGGTTACATCTCCCTGATGGAAGAGGTCACCAAAAGTGCGATCTCGGCATGGCCCACAGACGTGGCGTTTTCACTTCACGAAGAACTTCAGAAGATCGCGTTGGAGGTGATTCTGCGCGCCGTGTTTGGGCTTGAGGACAAAGGCGATGAACAAATTGCGCACCTTCGCCAGCTTTTGGCTCGATCGGCCACCGAGGCCGCAGCGTCGCCGCTGTTGTTGTTGAAGCCGCTGCAGATCAACCTCGGCCGCTTCAGCCCGTGGGGAAAAGTTGTGCATCTGCTCAAGCAAACGCGCGCCGCCTTGGATCAAGAGATTGCCCGCCGACGATCACAAAGCGGTGAAGGCCGCACCGACATCTTGGCTATGTTGTTGCGAGCGAAAGACGAAGAAGGCCGTCCACTTTCTAACGAGGCTCTGCGCGACGAACTTATCGTTCAGCTTTTGGCAGGCCATGAAACAACCGCGAGCGCGCTGGCGTGGTCGTGCAGTTGCTTGCTCGAGTCGCCCGATTCCTTGGGGCGCCTCAGGACCGAGTTGGCAACGAATATGAGTGACAGCCCCTTAGACACCGTTGTGCTGGAGAAGTTGGTTTACCTTGATGCCGTGATCAAAGAATCGATGCGCTTGCGTCCCATCATGCCAACGGCGGGGGCGCGCTTGTTGCGGCAGGAGTTGCAGCTTTCACGCTACAGGCTACCGGCCGGCGTGTTCGTGGCCAACTCGGAAGTGGTGTTGCACCGCCACCCCAACCTTTATGAAAGTCCACTGACGTTTGCCCCTGAACGCTTCCTAAACTCCAAACCGCCGCCTTATACGTGGATGCCCTTTGGGGGAGGGGGCCGCCGCTGTTTAGGAATGGCGTTCGCGCTCACCGAAATGAAGGTTGTGCTGGCCACCATTTTCTCAAACATCAACCTTAGCGTGACTGATCCACCCGTGCGCATAGGCAAGCGCGGCTTCTTTATCGCGCCTCACGATGGACCACGCGTTCGAAGGGAACCTAGATCCCCAGTGCCGCAAGGCTCGTCTTAGCCCGGCAACACATCACAGCTGCTTACCGCCCGCGCGGCAAATAGATCGTAAAGCCACACCGCAATCCGGGAATACGCACCGCTGCCCCTCAATTTTCCGGCCGCATTGGGATCATTGAGCCGCCCTTTGATGTGGCATCGGAACGTGACATCGACGTCGGGTAGCACTGGCACCGCAACACCCAGGGCCTTTCCCTTCCCCTGGAGCAGGACATCAAGCTCAAGCTCACGCGCGAGGTCTGTAAACGCGTCATTGACCGCCTGTGCCGCCGGCGCAAGCTTCCGGCGTTGCGTGGGTTGCGGATTGAGCAGCGCACGATCCACTTGAACCTCGCCCGTCAGGCGAAACCCTGACCGCGGTTGTCCCAGCAGGCGCAGATCCAGGTTCACACCGCGAAGGCTCAGGCCGCGAAACGCGCGCGCTGTGTGCAGATTGAATCCACGTAGAGGAACATCCACTTTGCCGATTTGCAGCAGTTGCAAATCTTCTAGCTCAATGACCGCGGGCGCGTCCTGTCGCCCCAAAAGCATTTGGCCTTTGCTCCCCAGCTTCACCTTGAGATCCGTCGTCGAGAAGCTGGTCCCGCGTGCATGCACCACCCCGTCGAGCGTCACGCCTTGCACGGCAGCAAAAAGCGGGGATGAGAGGGCGAATCTCGTCATCATCACCTGCCCCTGCAGCGTCGGTTCCGAAACCGGCCCCTCCACGTTCAGATCCAGCGCGAGCGTTCCCGATGCGCTTGTGATCGAAGGTGTCCAGGCCGCGATGGCGCCGGGATCTACATCGCCCGCCACGTGGAGCTGCAGCTGGCTTTGTTGCCAGAATGGCCATTGCCCTGCCACCCGGCCAAGCACGCGCACCACGCCCGCTTCGCTGCGCAACACAACATCCTCAAGCGTGAGATCGTGCCCCTGCACCGCCATTGTCGAACCCGAGTCTAAAGTCACCGCAAACGGCAGCTGCGGGGGCGACAGCGAGATGGGGCCGGCGGCCAAAACGCGTCCGCGTGGACGCCAAAGGTTGGTATCTGGCGATCTTTCAAGCACGATGTTGAGGCCAAGCAGCCCCTGGCCCGTGAACTTTCCGGGCAGCGCGGCCAACAGCGGGGCGACAGAGATCGTTCCCTCCACATTGAGGGAAGGCGAAGCCGTTGGCGTGGAAAAACCAACCGCGAGGTTCGCCGCCTGTCCATCAAGCGTTACAAGCCCTGACGTGTGCACAGTATCGCCGGGCGTGAACCCAAGCCGCGCGGTTCCAGAAAGCATCAAATCCCCAAACGGCGCCCCGGGTTCGGACACGAAAGCCCCTACGGGAAAGCGATGCGGATCAAGTTGAATGCGAAGCTTGTTGGTTGTGCCAAAGGCCAGCTGCGCGTCGACCCCAAGCGACGTCACAAGCCGGCCCTGCACGTGAAGGCCGTGCTTGCCGCCGCCCAGGTGAGAGACGCTGAGGCCACCGTTGCCAAGCGGCTGCCCCGCAACAACAACGTTCGACAGAGCCACTTGGCCGTGTACCTTGGGGCGCGAGTGGTGTCCTGCAATGCGAAGTGAAGCATCGACCTGGCCTTGCACTGATTCACCCACGTCCAGAGCAAGCGCGCGCAACGTGTCGCTCTTGATCCAATCCGTTATGCTTGGCGTTGCCATAACGGCCAACTGATGCAGCGGGTACTTGGAAACAACGAGATGCACATCAAGCGGCCCCGCAAGCTTCACGCGCCCCCACGCTTCCACGACGCCTTCGGGCAAATGCCTTAGCTGAAACCGCTGGATCTGCACGGCATTGAGGTCATGTATCTGAAGCGCGAGCGTCTTGGGCAGCGCAAACCGCTGCTGCTTGAGCGCGAATTTCTCCGCGTCTGAAAAGGTCACGTCGAGGGCAATGGCATCAAGTGGTCCTTGGGCCGCCAGCATCATCTGCACGGTGCCGGTGGCAAGCGCGCCCGGAATGAGGCGATCCAGCGAGAGGCGTATCTTGGGCAACCGCGCGCGCAGGACTGGCTGCTGCAATTTGCGACCGCCGTCGTGGTTGCGAAAGCGCAAGCTGAATTCGCCATGAGCCAAGCTAAGCCCAGGCCATCGCAAGCCCACATCGGTGGCCTCCAAAGCGCCTCCGTCGAAGCGTGCTTCTCGCATTGTTAATACCGCAGAGCCGTTGGCTTTGGATCCCTTCTCGCTAGGCTCTCCAATACGAATCTGAAGCCGCTGCGGCCCCGGGCTCTTTCTCGGACGTTTCAAGTCTAACGCGGCTGAACTGATGCGAGCGGTAAGTTGTGCTGTGGGCGCGATCTGCAACCGCGCGATGAGGCCAAGGTGGCCGCTTAGCTTTCCCGCCGCGCGTGATTCGAGGCTTGAGGGCAGCAGCCATTCCGCGGGCATCTCGCTAAAGGTCAGCTGGGCGCGCATGAGGTGCTCGGGCAATAAGCTCACTTCGGCGCGGATCCGAGGATCCTCAAGCCTGAGCTCTCCTAACAAGTCACGATAGGGCCCCTTGATGGAAACGCGCAGCGATCCCTCCAGATTGGGCACCTTGTCGGCTTCAAGCTCTGCTGAGCGCAACAGAATTGGCAGGACATGGCCGAACTGGTCCCATGTGCCTTCGACGCGAATGCCGCCAGCGGAAGCCGAAGGTCTTGGCATCAGCGCGTCTATGAAGACCGCGGTTCCTGAGAGCTTCGCTGGCCCCGTTTCAGCTGCTTCTAGCTCGAGAATCACGTCGTACGGCGCCTGCTTTGTAACAGCCACACGCGAGACCACCACATGATCGAAGGGGGCCTCTACGCTCAGAGTTTTTCCGGCGCGCCCCAGGCGCAAGGTCCCCCCGCGGTTAGCAACAAAATCTCTGATGTCGAAGAACACGCGCGGCCTGCCATGATGGTCGACCATGCTGAAGGTGCCGTGAGCCGACCCACTCTGCAAGGTGAGCCCCCACATCGGGAAGTCGAAGGTGGGCGTAAAATCGCGCAGCCGAATGTCTTCGACAACAATTGGCCAAAGCGGCTTTGTAGACGTGGCCTGCACGTGCGTCGATTGGCCCTTGGGCGCAAGCACCATGCACGCAGTTGCATCTTTGGCGCCGAAACGAAAGGCGCGCAGAAAACCTATGGGCTGCCGTGGCGCTGGTGCAGCCATGAGCCAATGTCCGCTCTGCAGAGAAGCGGAATGCACCAAAAGCCGTTTCTGCCACCACAATAAGGAAAGGCGCAGTTCCAACTTTTGCGCCCTCAGAACATCCTCAGCTGTTGGGGAGTGCACCTGGACATCCCGCAGCTGCACACGAATAGGTTTATGAAGTAGAAGCCGGGGAACAAACAGGAGGTCTACGCGCCCTCCCGATATCGCTACCTCGCCACAAAGGCGCTTTGAGACCTGCCTAACGCTCCACGCGAGCAGCGGCCCACGAAGCAGCAGACCTGGTAGCAGCATCAGCGCGGCAATGACGAGCGCTGAAACAACAGCGACCCGCATAAACCCTCTGACCCGTGAATGTCGCGGCCTTTCCAGACGCACCTCACACGAGGATACGCGCTCCACTCGCCTATACGAAGGAGCGCTCTTGGACCTGATGCCAGGTCACGGCTAACTAATTGCCGGTGTTGCCCGTATTCCCGGTGTTACCAGTATTGCCGGTATTCCCAGTGTTGCCGGTATTTCCCGTGTTACCGGTCTTCCCCGTGAGGCCAGTACTGCCGGTATTCCCCGTATTGCCGGTATTCCCCGTGGCGCCGGTATCCCCCGTGGCGCCAGTCTTCCCCGTCTTGCCGGTCTTCCCCGTGCTGGTCCCGGTGTTGCCGGTGTTGCCGGTGTTACCGGTGTTACCCGTGTTACCGGTGTTACCCGTCTTGCCGGTTTCGCCAGTGTACCCCTGTTCGCCCTGGACACCCTCGTACCCTTGCTCCCCCATGGCACCCTGTGTTCCCGTAGCACCTTGTATGCCGGTGGCACCTTGTACGCCCGTGGCGCCCTCTGTTCCCGTCGTACCTTGCGTTCCTGTGGCGCCTTGCGCGCCCACTGCACCACTCTCACCCTTCGCACCGGGAGGTCCCGGAACTGGAACCAAAACCTGAACGGGCGCCGGAGCCGGCGCAGCGGCAACCTGTACGGGTGCCGGAGGTGTACGCGAACCAAAAATCCAATCGCAACCGGCGCTCATGCTCGACACCGTCACCAACCCCACAACTAACATCGTTTTTTTCATCGACCCCATCGTAACCGCGATTTCCTCGCGCAGCTAGGCCCACATACGGCTCGGGGCGCTCACAAGCCTTATAACGGCGGCGTCTGACTCACCCGCCCATAGATGGCCTGCGCCAAAGCCGCGGCCAGATCGGTGCGCCGGTAAGGCTTCTTCAAAAACGCAACGGCTCCTTTGGCCATGACATCGTCGATCACGCTTTCATGCGAAAAACCGGATACCAACACCACGCGTACATCGGGCTTGAGGATTCGAAGCTTATGGAAGCACTGCCTTCCGTCCATGCGCGGCATGATCACATCAAGCAGAACCGCTTGAATGATGTCTTTGTTGGCAGCGAAGATCTCAATCGCCTCTTCGCCGTCGCGTGCGGTGAGCACTGTGTATCCTGCATTCTGTAACAACAAGGCGCAGGTGTCGCGAACAACGTCTTCATCGTCCACCACCAGCACGGTGCCACCTCCGGGTGGAACTTGGGAGCGCTTTTCTTCTCGCGCAAGGGCTTCTTCGGAAACAGGCAACCAAATGGTTATGGTGGTTCCCACCGCGGGCTCACTGTGCAGAGCGATCGCGCCACCGTGGGTTGTCACAGCACCATACACGGCCGCAAGACCCAGCCCTGTGCCTTTGCCCATGGGTTTGGTAGTGAAAAACGGCTCAAAAACACGGTCGCGCAAATTGTTGGGAATGCCCAGCCCGGTGTCGGCAATCTGAATTTCCAAATAGGTTCCCGGCTGCACGTCAAACCCGGAGGCGTTGCATTCGTCCCGCCCCCAAACCACGTTGCGGGTGCCAATGTCGATCTCGCCTTCTTCGATGATGGCGTCGCGAGCGTTGATGCAAAGGTTGAGTATGGCGTTTTGCAGCTCTGCGGGATCGCCGCGGACCAGAGCGTTGTGTGCGTCGAGCTTGGTCCTTAAAACGATTCTACGATCTACGGAATGCTGCAAAATCGCGACCACATCTGCAACCGCTGCGTGCAGGTTGACCACCGTGGTTTGCATGCGCCCACGGCGAGAGAACGTGAGCAACTTGGCCGTAAGGTCAGCCGCGCGATGAGCCGTGCGAGACATCAGATTGATAAGGTCGGTGGCTGGCCCACTAAGGCCCGGCTCAAGCAGCAACAGCTCTGCGGCGCCCAGAATGCCGCCCAGCATGTTGTTAAAGTCATGCGCAATGCCCCCGGCAAGTTGCCCGAGCGAATCCATCTTCTGCGCGTGCCTTAACTGCTCTTCGATACGGCGCTGCTGAGCCACATCGCGGATCACCACCACCATTCCCAAAAACTGTTCCTTGTCGTCGACAATCGGCGAAGCTGTTTCAGAGATCTCGCGGGAGGAACCATCTGCCAACACGAGATTCAGGTTAAATATGGCGCTTGTCTTGCGGTGTTCGTACAGCTCTGCGAACACCGAGCGGGCGGCTTCGTCTGTTGGGGTGCCGGCATCGAAGGTCCGGTAAACCTCATCAAACGGACGGCCCATGACCTGATCTTGAGCCTTTCCCAGCATATTTTCGGCCACGGGGTTGATGCCTGTGATGTGGCCGGCTGCATCGGTGGCAATCACGCCTTCACCTATCGCATGCAAAGTGGTGGCAAGCCTGGCCTCACGTTCCCGCAGGGCCTCTTCAGCGACCTTGCGTTCGGTGATGTCTTCGAAGGTACCCAAGATGCCAACGACCACGCCATCCTCGTCGAACATGGGAATCTTACTGGTGTCCAGCCACGCGTGCTTCCCGTTTGCCTGAAGCTGAGGTTCGATGATGTGATACTCGGGCTTTCCCGAATCCATCACCTTGCGATCAACGGCTCTGAAGAATTCAGCCTGCTCACGGGTCCAGGCCAAGTCAAAATCGGTTTTGCCAACGATGCTTTCTGGGCATTCAACACCCGCCGCTTGCGCAAAGTTTTGGTTGCACCCCAGATAAACCGATTCGCGGTTCTTCCAGAAAATGAACTGCGGGATGTTGTCCATGACCAACTGAAACAGCCTGACGCTGTCTTTGAGATAGTTAGGAGGACGCTGCTGGGGCACGATGTAACCTAAATAGGTAACTTTAGCTGGTTTTTCGGAAACGGCATGACTCTACCAAGGTACGCTAGAGGCGTGAAGACCAAAGCACTGACAGCGCTTGGTCCCGGCAGGGGGCCTATGCACATCGTGACCTGCGACGTGCACATTGTCGTAGATCACCACAAAGCCCTGCGCGCGTGGGCGCAATTTCGTTCGCAACTCGCGGTGGCACCAAGGCTTATCACCCTCGATCATCATACCGACACCAGCCGCCCCTTTCGCAACCACCTGCGCGCGGTTGCCCCAACCGCTGATCACGAACGACTGCGTGCGGCTTGGCTGTCAGAGATCGACTTTCGTCACCCCGACACCGTTGTTGAAGCGATTGAAAAATTGAGCAACGACGAACACATCGTGACGGCGATTGAGAGCAACATTATCTCCGGTGCGTTCGTTGTGGCCCACAACGCCAAAGACACCGACCTGCAGACGTATGCCGAACACAGAATCATGTGTCGCGCGGTCAGCCAAAACCTACAGTCATACGAAGCATCGCGAGAGGATTGCGACAAGGTTATTGAGTCACAGTTTCTCGATGCGATTCTTGAGAATTTTTCGCAGGCTCTGGCCAGCGCAGCAGAGCCGGCGGTGCTTGAAGCGCCCTACATTCTTGACATTGACCTCGACTACTTCAATACATTTGCGTCCGTTGCCCCGGCGGACGCAAACGTGCTGCGAAATCTGGCGAGAGGCGCAGGTCTTATCACCATTGCCACGGAACCAGAACACGTCGAAGCGTGCGCCTTGGACGCCCACCTCACGAGCGATCATTTGCTCACGAAACTTCTTGCCGAGGTGCTGTGTGTCGACGATTCATTTCGAGAATGACGTGGAGCTCTTGGCCTGGATAACGCTTGGCCACCGCTGTTCTTGGGCGGCTTAGCAGTCTATTTTTGCTTGCAAGGCGCTTGTCCTTCTGCGCACAACCGCAGGACCCTGCCGCCATTTCGGCGTTGGCTGGGTGACAGGGTGGTGGCCCATCTAGTGACTTCAAGGCTCTCCCGGTGCTCAACGTTCGCTGTTTCAATGTCAATCCATTCAGCTATCCAACGCCCTTTTGGCACGTTGACCGAGGTTGTTAGTGGACCGTCACCTGGGTAGAAGATTGCATAGACCTTTCCAGGCCACGACAAGGCGTGGTGGGGCACTGAAGGTCCACCGGCAAAGTCGAGCACCACGCCGTCGTCGGGCGCCATGTGCTGCAGCGGAAGCTCATTCATGAATGCCAATAGTGCAGCCAATTGTTTGCGCAAAGCAGGGCTGCCGCCACCCGTGTATCCCTCCTTGAATTCCGGCTTGTGGGTGCCATCGGGCTTGGCAACGGTGAAGCTATAGTCCAAGTGATCGTAAAGCGCACCGCCCATGAGAAGGTAACGCCAGCCATCAATGAGGTAGCCGCGGTCATCTGTGCCTTGAAAACCGGTCTCATTGAAGCACATCACCCTCTGGGCGTTGCGGTTCATCACAAGCGATAGTCCAAAGGAATCGTAGTGTACGTTGAATCCATCGAGGTCCGCGTATACGCCTGTAAGATCGCTAGGTTTGATCGCGATTCCGCGGTTGGTCAGATCCGAAGTAAGAACGTGGCGCTTCCCCAGAGATTCTTCTTGGTCGCGCACCCAGCTTGCCGCCACGCGCATCCATTCACGGGTGGCCAGGGGTGGATCGCTGGTGAAGCCTTCGTGGTCTTGATTGCTAAACCATGGCTCGTTGATTAGGTCGAAGATGATGTTGTCGTAGCGATTCAGTTCGCTGACCAGTTTCTGTACGCAGGCCTTTTGCCGCGAAAGCAGGCCGCCATTGTCCAAGGTTGGAACCTGAGTGGCCTTTAGAGCAGGCGTGTTGTTGATGTTGTTTGCCTGATTCATGGGCGCTCGGTCCCACGCCACGGCTGGCCCGATGAAGAACAGCACCACCTCAACAACAATGCTGCGCTGTTCGGCCGCCTGCATGAAACTGTGAAGGCGCTCGAAGTAGATCGGATTCCATCGATCCAGATCAAACTTGTTGCCGCCATCGGATGCCCCAGGGACGTTGCTGCGTAGCCAGGGCGTCAGGATTGTTCCCGGTGGTGGTTCAAGGTTGTTGTCGAGAATGCCAAACACCTTGCTGTCTTCAATGTAGTCGCCCATGAACAGGCGCGTATGATTCAGGCCATCCGCAGCGATGGTGTTCAGGTAAACCTCGAAATTGAAGTTCGGGTTTATCACCGAGCCATAGTGTTCGCTGCTCGCCACGAACACCTGCGTCTTTCCACGCCAATGAAAATAGCGAGGGTTTGCAGGATCCACGCGGACAGGCCCTGGTTTGCCGGGAGTTCTCTTGGCCACCACTTGAGCGTTTTGAGGTGGGCCCGGAGGGCGGCAACTAGGCGCGAGCAGCGAAACGAAGACAAGTGTACTGAGGAATAGGTGTGGGTTTGGCATGATTCGCTTTGGCTGGGCGTCCTAAGGCTTCAGTGATTAGACATGCCTTGGACAAAGGACCCAAGTGCGCGTCGCAGCCTAAGGCAAGCGCGCGGAGATTCAAAGCGCGGACGGAATCAATACGCACCGACCACGTGACGATTCGCACGCAGTTGTACTAGGTCACCCACCAAGGCAACTTGTCGCCCGCGACGTTCCATTCCTGTGGACCCCAGTGCGTGTAGCGGTCCTTCACTGAGGCGGCTGCGAGATCGGTGGGCTTAACGCCATAGCCACCGTGGTTGCTCTCGGCCCATTCGGCGCGCGGGATGCCAAAGCCTTGAGCGATCGACCCCAACAGTTGGTGGTAGGTAAGGCCAATGTAGGGTCGATCTCCAGGGGTGTCCCCATACTGCCCCTTGGGGATGAAACGATTTTGATCGCGGTAATCAAGGTGAAGCCCCGTGGCAAAGGCACCTTTGGCCGAGCCAAAGGTCACTACGGGTATGTTTTCCATCGCATGGGAAAACACGCCATGCTCCTGCGTCCAGTAGACCAAGCATTTGTCGAGCAGGGTTCCTCCGCTGCCATCTGAGATGGCATCGAGCTTTGCCACGATCGGCACAATCACGTCCGAAAACTGTAGCCGCAAGGACGTTGCCATCTCTTCATGGGGACCAGCGTTTTGAACCTGGTGGGTGATGTCTTGGTGCCATGGACCCTCGCAT
>JBBSJE010000105.1:0-19616 GCA_038257535.1 Polyangia bacterium | reverse complement strand
CTGAGCCTGCGCAAACGGCAGCGCCAGAGAATGCCGATGACGACGCCGATGCCAGCGCAACGCCCAAGCCTGTCCGCACCTCGAAGTACATTGCGTGGCATGAACTGCTTCGCAGAACCTTTGGCATCGATGTGGTCTGCACGCGCTGCCAAGGCAACTTGCGTCTCATCGCCTTGGTGAAGGAAGAAGCGACCATTGCCAAGATACTCGGGGCTATGGGGTTGCCCACGCTGCCGCCACGACTTGCCTCGGCAAGGGCGCCGCCTCATCAGGCCGAGCTCGGTTGGTGTAATTGAGGTCGCTTGAGTGCTGGCTGCTAATGGCCCCTGGGGTGTAGCCTTGTCTGCTGGCGGAAAATTGCCGGTTTTTGCGAGCTTTCCCCGGTTTTTGCCCGCCTCTCACAGGCCCCATCGAGGCCAGAATCCCACCCTTGTTCCCTCAAACGCTTTGCTCTAGAGTACAGTGCGTAGGAGGTTTAAGCTGAGTTTGCGTTCGCGTTAAAGTTACATATGGTGCGTTAATGTCATGAAATGTCCGATAAAAACGCTTATGTAAACCACGCTTTTGGCCCGTTTACCCCGGGTTTGCCCAGGGGAAAACAAGGAAGCAGGCTTGCCTCCTTCTCGTTTTCAGAACTGAGGACGCAGGACACCCTCGGGCACGCCGAATCATGCCCCGCCCAAGTTACGCAGCTTCCCAGTCGACAGGTGGTGGCCGTGCCTCCGCGATCTGCGGGGCCTCTGCATCAATCGAAAAATGCCCCAGGATCGCCGCTACCGCCGTTTCGTTCATCACCACGGCCAACACCTTCATACGGCCCCCGCAGCGCGAACAGGCCAGCACGTCGATCTTGAACACGCGCTTCAACAGATCTGCCCACGGTATGCGGATTGATTCTCCCACGCCTCTATTTCGTTGCGCGGCCAGTTCCACCGTTTTCCCACCCTTCCGTGGCACAACCTCCGCCCGCCACCCGGAAGCAGGTGCCAACACTCCATGGTAGCGCATCGTGTGAGCCCGCGGTCTGGGTATCAAAGGGATCAGCTTTTCGATCAGTTCGCCCGGTGACAGCAGCAGGTGCGTGGTGCCGTCGGACCACGCGCGTTTGAGTTGCAAGGAAAGGTTTCCGTCTTCCCGTTCTTGCAATCGTGCGTCCGAGAGCGGAGGCCTGCCAACGTAGCGGCACAGGGCCTCCAACCCCTGCCTATCCTTGTCCGCCACGCGTACATTTGCGTGAATGTTGAACCCTTGCACTTCAGCGCAACGGCTGCCCATCAATCGAGACGTTGGCCTTTCGCCTGCCTTCAAGCGGCGCACAGGAAATCCCCTGCGCCCGCCAGTTGCCACCATCTTGCTTAACGAGGCCGCCGCAATCGCCGCCATTCCTGGCTCCCGCGCTGTGAACTCGTCGTTGTCACCATCGAACAGCTTGAGTACACGTCGATAAACACGCATTGCTACCTCTGCCACATCCTCGTCATCAGGGGCAGCCACAGGCCAGAAGCGTACGCTTGCATCGGCTTGCCGTTGGTAGGCGCCGTCAAGCACAAGAGCGTGAAAATGGACATTCAACGCCAATGCCGAATCGAAACGCTGAATCGCCGTGACCGCTCCCGTTTTCAACAGCCCTTGCACGTTCTGTTGCCGCAAACGTTTGCGAATCCACCAAGACACGGCGCCTAGGAACGTTTTCAACACCGCGCTCGTAAGCTTCGGATCGCGCGCCATTGCGTACCGCAGGCCATGCGGCACCGTTAGCACCCACTGACGAACGGGCACCGGCGGCAGAACCGCGTCCACAAGGTGTGCCGCTGTTTCATTCATGCGTCGCCCGATGCACGAAGGGCAAAAACCACGGCGCTTGCAGCTGAACGCTACTGTGAAACTCTGGGCACACGAGGTGCAGCGAACGCGAACGAAGCCGTGGCCAAGGATGCCACAGCGCAAAAAGGCTTCAAACTCAGTGGAAACAAACGCGGGAAGGTTAGTATCTGGATCAGCCAGAGCGAGATCTGCTTGCCACGTTCGCCAGTGCCCCTGAATGCAACGGTAAAGCAACGTCGACTCCGGCTGCCGCCGCTGGTAGCCCTGTTGGAAATCCCGAGGGGACGCGGCAACAGCGTGGGCACATGGGGCAGCACCTAGGGTCATCGGCAACAAACCAGGAAAGTTGCCTGGGTGATCCTTTGGCCGTACCGCGTGCCACCTCACGGTTAAGTCGACAGCGACTTTGCGACATCCCTGCCCCCGGGGCGCACGTCTCGGGCCGGTTACGAGGCCCACCGTTCGTCTGCAACGGTTAGTGATTGCCACCAGGTCACAGGCGTGTCGGGCGCGGCATCTATACTAAATATGAGCTTGTTTTCTTTTCTCCGAAGTGACCCGTCCGCCAAGCTGAAGCAACGCATTGCTCAATTGCAGGAAGAGGCTATGCAGCTTCAGCGGCGGGGCAAAATCCTGGAATATTCCGAGGCGATGGCGGAAGCCGAGCGCCTGCAAAAGCAGTTGGAGGCCATGGAAGCTCCACCCGGGTAGTGGGCGTGCGCGACGGGGCTTGCATCAACTGGGAGGAATCATGGACGCTGCGCTATGGGCGGGCGGCTGGACACAATTGCGACCTGCCGCCTTGGCCGCGTAGAGTGCCTTGTCAGCGGCCAAAACAAGTTGCGAGGCTGTCATCTGCCCTGGCACAAACGTGGCCACTCCGAAAGACGCCGTGACACTCAGGGGGCCGGCCACCGTGTTGGCGGAGGCGAGGCAAATCGCCATGCGCGTGCGTTCAGCCCAACGTGAAGCGTCCTTCAATGTTGTATGCGGCAAGATCACGCTGAATTCCTCGCCCCCGTACCGCGCAATCGAATCGCCGCGTCGCTTTTGTGTTTCCAGGCTGACGGCCACAAACTTCAGAACGTCGTCGCCGGCCACGTGGCCATAGCTATCGTTGAGACTCTTGAAATGGTCGAGGTCAAGCATCACCAATGAAAACGACGTTCGGTAGCGCTCACACCGCGCCGCCTCCTTGGTCAATTCCGCATCGAACGCGCGCCGATTGGCCACGCCAGTCAACGGATCAGTGATGCTTTGTTGCGCGAGCAGTTCCGAGAGCGCCTTGAGTCTGGCGTTGCTTTCGGCCAGCGCGTCCTCACGGCGGCCGATCATCATGCCGGCACCCCCCAAACACAGCACCCCGCCTCCTGCCATCACCAAAAACACCAGCAGAGGATCGGGTTGCCCTCCGCGCACAAGGGCATAGGCAAACAACCCAGCGGGTGCCAACAGGCCGAGCAAGGCGCCCAACAACGCGAACTGCTTAGCGTAGGACAAGTCTTAATTTCGGGGCAGGTGGTTAGGCAGGTTTGACGCTCATCACGGCGGGCGATCCGCTCTTCGGGGCGTCTTGATACTCGTGCAGCTTGTACTGCACCTTCCGCACGGAGATCCCCAAGATTTCTGCCGCCTTGCTGGTTGAGCCGCCTGTGATCTCTAGCGTTTTGCGAATCGCATGGTTTTCGATTTGTTCCAAAGTTGAGCCTGGAATTTGAATGCCACGACCTTCACGGGGGCGCAAGTGCAGGGGAAGTTCCGTGGTGCCAACCCGCTGGCCATTGCACATAACCACGGCGCGCTCGATGGTGTTTTCCAGTTCACGCACGTTGCCGGGCCAAGCGTAGTTCACCATGTATTCGAGCGCCTCATCGGTAAAGCCTTTGATCGCGCGATCGCCCACGCGCTCGTTTTCTGTGGCGTATTTGCGCAGGAAGAACGCGGCCAACAAAGGTATGTCGGAGGGGCGCGCGCACAGCGGCGGCATTTCGAGGTTGATGACGTTGAGCCGGTAAAACAAGTCCTCTCGAAAGCGGCCGGCCATCACCTCGGCTTGCAGATCGCGGTTGGTGGCCGCAATCACGCGCACGTCCACGTGGATGGTTTCGTTTCCTCCCACGCGCTCGAACTCGTGTTCTTGCAGAAATCGCAAAAGCTTCACCTGAATGGCTGGCGAGATCTCGCCAATTTCGTCCAAGAACAATGTGCCCTTGTTGGCCTGCATAAACCGGCCCTCGCGGCGGCCCAGCGCCCCCGTAAAAGCGCCTCGTTCGTGCCCAAAAAGCTCGCTTTCCAAAATCGTTTCGGCCAAAGCCGCGCAATGCAGTTTCACGAAAGGCCCTGCGGCGCGCGGGCTACGCTGATGAATGGCTGCGGCGATAAGCTCTTTGCCGGTGCCTGATTCACCCGTGATCATGACGGACGCGCGTGACACGGCCACTTGCGACACCATCTTGAAGATCTCTTGCATCACAGGCGCATTGCCAATGATGTTCTCGAAGCTGTAGCGCTCCGCCAATCGCGCCTTCAGCTGCCCCGCTTCACAGCGCAGGCGCAGGTGCTCAAGCTCGCGATTGAGCACCAGCACAAGCTCGCTCATGTTGATCGGCTTGGTTAGGTAATCAGCCGCCCCATTGCGCATGGCTGTCACCGCGGTCTCCACGGCACCAAACGCCGTCATCACCACCACAACCAAATCTTCGCGAAGCTCATGCATGCGGCGAAGCAACTCCAAGCCGTCCATGCCGGGCATCTTGAGATCGGTCAACACCAGATCGGGGTTGAAATCTGGCAGCTTGCCCAGGGCCTTGAAACCGTCGGCCGCGGTTTCTACTGCATAGCCTTCTTCTTTCAAAAGCTCCGACAGAGCGCTGCGGGCGTTGGCTTCGTCATCGACGATTAAGATTCTGGCGCGTTGCATGTTGAGTCCGGTGGGGATCTACTGCGAAAACCGGGCCGCTCAATTGTGCGGTTTTGGAACAGCTTTCGCGAAAATCATGCACTAAACCAGCCCCATGCTGCAAGCTTTGCCGCTGGCGCCAAGGTGGGTGGAGGTAAGTAGCTATTCAAACGGCTCGGGTCGGACGCCCGTATCCAGCGACGCGAGCTTCAAGCGTCTCAACGATGGCTTCGAGCCGCAAAGACGCCTGGGCGCACTCAAGTAGCCCTTGGCGTTTTTCCAGCGACAGCAAAGCCATGCATCCCATCAATGCGTTGACCTGTGTTTCAAGCCGCTTCGCTTCGCTCAAGGCAGTGAGCACCGGTCCGGCCACCGTGCACTGCGGAGCCCGGCGCAAAAGTTCAAGCAACAGGTGGCGGGCGGTCAAGATCAGGGAGGTCAATAGATCCGCGGGCTCGCACTCGTCGTCCAGCTCGTGAACCCGCGCCAACCGAAACGGCCGATCGCGCAAAACCTGCTGGACGTGCACCCGGTGGTGCGCACAAAATTCGGCCAGCCACAGCCCGCTTTCGTGCCTCTTGAGGTCAACCACGTGCGCCATCACCCCCACTTTGTGAAGCGAAGGCGCCTCGAACGCGCTTGGCAAGCTGGTGGCCGTACAAATCGCAACGCGGGCCGCTCCCACGCAACGACGTGCCTCTTGCACCGCGCCCAACGCGCGCACCGTGCCCAGCAACAGCGTGCATTCCATTCCAGGAAACAGCACGGTTTGCGCGAGACCCACCACAGGCACAATCTCATCCATCATGGCTTCACCCCCTCGATCCCTTCCGCGGCGCGGTTGTTTTGCGTGGCCGAAAGCGCAAGCCCAAAGCAAGGGGTGTGCCGTCATGGCTGAGGCCCCGCGATTTGGTAGATAGCCATCGTGATGGGGAATGCGGATGTGGATCGAGTGCTCACGCAACTGCTTCAGGGCAACCTGGCGCCGCCAAGCGTAGAAGGCATCGATCTCATCACCACGCACATCTCCTGGGTTGTTCGCACCCAGCGTGAGGTGTTCAAGCTCAAGCGCCCAGTTCGTTATGCCTTCGTCGACTTTGCCACCAAGGAGCTCCGGCATCGTGCGTGTCTTGAAGAGGTGCGGCTGAATCGACGCTTGGCCCCCGACGTTTACCTCGGGGTTGTGCCCGTGTTTTCGGTGAACGGCGTGACCCGCGTGATTGATTCATCCGAAGCACCCGCCGCTTGCGAAGCTGTGGACCACGTGGTGCGTATGCGTCGCTTGGCTGACGACGACGCGTGCCATCGGCGTTTATCCCAGGCGCGTTTGCAGCCGTTTCATCTTGAAGCGCTGGCGCAGCGTTTGGCTGGCTTTTACTCTGCTGTGCCAGACCAGCCCTTCCGTGACATCGGGTCAGCCGGTGCATGGCTGAGCAACATCGACGAATTGCATGCCGCGAACATGGGTGCCGGGAACATCCTGGAGCCGGATGAGGTTGGCTTTGTGCGCGCGCAGATGGAGCAGCAGCTGCAACGGTTTGCGGAGCTTCTGCAGCAAAGAGCTTTGGCGGCCAGGGACGGTCACGGCGATCTGCGGCTGGAGCACGTGTATTTCGAGGGCGACTCCCAACACCCGCTTGTGATCGACAGCGTTGAGTTTGAACCCGCCTTTCGCTGGGGCGATTGGGCCTTGGATGTGGCGTTTTTGGCGATGGAGCTGCAAGCGGAGGGGCGCGACGATCTGGCGGCGTGGCTTTGGTCATGTATCTCGCGGGAGATGTTCGATCACGCGTTCTTTCCGCTTATCGATGTTTATGTCATGCACCGGGCGCTGGTGCGTGCGAAGATCGCCCTGCTGGTGGCTGCCGGAGCGCCCGAAGCGGACAAGCGGGGGCGTAAGCGCCAGGAAGCGCAGCGGCTATGGCAGGTGGCAATGGCGGCGGCGCAGGGGCGCCATGCGGGCACGGCCGCCGTGGTTTGTGTGGGCGGCGTGGTGGGATCGGGCAAAAGCGTTGTGGCCAACGCGTTGGTGTTGGCATGCAAGGGACCGTGCCTGTCGTCCGATTACACGCGCAAAGCGCTCGCGGGCTTGCCGGCCACGCATCCCGCTCAGCCTCAGCATTATGGCGAAGCGTTCAACGCCGCGACATTGCAGAGCCTGCTTCACCACGCGCAGCCGGTTTTGGACAGCGGACGCCCTGTTATTTTCGACGCCACCTTCCGTACCCGGGCGTGGCGGCAGGCGGCCCGTGATCTCGCGGCGGCGAAGCGCGTGCCTTTCTTGTTTGTACAAACCACGTGCAGCGAGGACACTTTGCGCGCTCGGCTGCAGGCACGCGAGGGCAAGCGGGGCGTGTCCGACGCGCGCGAAGGTTTGTTGACGCGCATTCAAAGCGAATTTGAACCTCCCACGGAAACCCCTGCCTCGCAGCGGCTGTTGATTGACACCGAGGCGCCGTTGGCCGATGCGATCTCGCTCATTTCGCAGCGGCTGCAGTCTTAGGGTCATCGGGGTTTGCGGTTATCCACCGCCCCGTCGACAAGCCGCGCGCGGTCGCTTAGCGTGCGAATATAGATTATGGCGCAAACTTACGCAGCTTTTGATTGGTACGAAACACCGCTCTATTACGACATCGTCTTCGATGAAGACACCCGCAAAGAAGCCGCCTTCTTGCAGGCTTTGCACAAACGACACGTGCCTCGGCCCACCGGTCGCCTGTTAGAGCCTGCCTGCGGCTCGGGGCGCCTCTTGGCCGCGATGGCCAAGCGTAAGTTTCAAGTTTATGGTTTCGATGCCAGCGCCGGCATGGTCGAGTTTGCCAAGCGGCGCACCCAGCGTTATGGCGCGCGTGTGAAGTTGCAGCAGCAGAGCATGCAAGACTTCACCTACGACACCCAGTTCGACATGGCCTTTTGCTTGGTCAGCACGTTTAAATACCTGCTGAAAGAGGCCGACGCCTTGGCGCATTTGCAGCGCGTGGCCAAGGTTTTGCGACCGGGCGGCATTTACGCCTTGGGCTTCCACTTGACCCATTACAGCCGCGACAGCGCCGAACGAGAGCGTTGGGTGCAAAGCCGCGGCAACACCCTGGTCACCTGCAACATCCAGGTTTGGCCGCCCAACCGCCGCACCCGGCTTGAGCAGGCACGATCTCGGCTGATCGTGAAGCAGGGGGCCAAACCGCTGCGCCGCTACGAAACCAACTGGCATTTCCGCACGTACAGCAAAGAGCAATTTTTCAGCCTGCTGGCAAAGGTTCCCGAGCTTGAGCACATAGACACGCACGATTTCCACTACAACGTGGACCACCACGCCCGCTTTGGCGAAGAGCGCGCCGACGTGGTGGCCGTTCTGCGACGGCGGTAGGGAGTCTTTCGCCCCGAAGCGAATTGCGCAGGTTTTTCGTAGACACCAAGCCGGCGCCGCACGGACTGCAGGGGTGGTTTGGGTGCGAACGCCCTTTCGTAGGACTGTTCCCTTCGGTATGTGCTTTGCAACCGTGACCCAAAACGCGGGGCGTCCCGCGCATGGCCATGCATCCCCAATCATCTGCGCCAACAGCGAAACCGATTCTGGCGGCCATTGATGGCTCGTCTCACTCCCACAAAGTGGGGGCATATGCCTGGCGCTTGGCAAGCGCCCTGGGCGCCAGGCTTATCGTTCTGGGCGCGCATGGCCACGGCCCCGTGCCGCGCATCATGTTGGGGTCCGTGGGCGACCGGGTGGCGGCGCTGTCGAGCCGCACAGTCACGATTGTGCGTTAACCATCAGAAGCGTGCGCCACCAGTGCGGCGTCGGCGCCTGTGCGCAGAATGTCCTGCAAGGCCGCCAACAGGGCTGCAATGTCCACGGGCTTTGCGATTACGGCGCAGGCGCCCGCAGATCGCGCGGTGGCCACGGTTTGTGCATCGGTGTACGCGCTCATCACCACGGCAGGCACCCGCGCCCCTTGCTGTGCCAACGCGTACAACAGTTCCGCGCCGCTGAGGCCCGGCAGTTTGTAGTCGGTGATCAGAACATCCACGCCCAAAGATGGCAGGCGGGCCAAAGCAGCCTCAGCCGACTCGGCCACGATGGTGGTGTAGCCAACGCCATCGAGGATCTCGGCGATGTTCTCAGCCAGTTCAACGTGGTCGTCGATCACGAGGATCCGGGTATGAAGGCAGTGCGCGTGCATAAATGGCGGGCGGCTATAGTAGCACGATGAAGCTCGCACCCCTAAGGTTAGCGTCAGGCGATGACGTTGTGCGTGCGGCCAAGCTGATGCTGCCACCATGCGCTTCCAGAATTCGGCGGCACAACGACAGCCCAATGCCTGTGCCTTTGGCTTTGGTTGTGAACAAGGGCTCAAAGACTCTGTGGGCCACGTCCACGGCAACGCCGGGGCCGTCATCCGTGACGCGGAATTCCGCACGATTTTCTCGTGAGCTGGCCACCACATTAATTTGGCCGCGGCCCCCCAAGGCCTGGCAGGCGTTGAGAAAGAGGTTCGCAAACACCTGGCTGATTTGGCCTGGATCCACCTCCACGTAGAGCTCGGGCGGCACCTCAGTTGTCAACGCAACTGTCTCGGGAAGGTTGGCCGCCACTATGGCCTGCTCAAGCACGCTGCGGGCGGCAATGCGCTGCTTGGATGGGGGGCGATTGCGCGCCAACTCGAGCAGATCCGTAATGGTCTTGTTGGCGCGTCGAAGCTCGCTGGCAATGCGATCCATGTGTTTTGCCACTTTGGGATCGTCGTTCTGGTCGGGCCCCAAGCGCTGCCGCAGCAAAAACAGCGAAGATTCAACCACGCCCAGGGGGTTGCGCAGTTCATGCCCAATGCCGGTGGCGAATTGGCCTATGGTTGCCAAGCGCTCTGCGGCTCGGTTCGCTGACAGCAAAGACTCGCGATACGTCTCCAACATAATCGCCAACTCGAGATCCAAAATTTTCTCGAACGCCCGACCCGTGGCTTGGCAGCACGGCACATCCGTGGCCAGCTTTTCGTACACCACCTGAAGCAGCCGCACGCGAATGCGGTTCATCGCCGTAAACATATACTCTTGCGGCAAAGCGATGCGCACATGCACACGACCGATGCGGGCGCGTTTGGTGAAGTAGGCTTCGTCATGGGGGCCTTGCACCAATTCGGCCAGCCAGTTCATAAGCGTGGCCTTTAACCGCCGAACTTGCTCATCGCCGCCGGTGATGGCCTTGCTGGCATCCTCGTGGGTTAAGATGGCGTCGTAAAAATCATCGATAATGGGCTTGAAGTGCGGTTGTACGTCCGGCAGGAACGCAAGCAGGAGGGCGCTGTCGGTGGGCTCGAAGCGCACGTAGTCCTTAAGCCGCTCAAAAAACGTCAGCTCATGCATGGGAACGCTCCATCGGGTTTTTGTTTTAGCATGTTGCCTGGGGCAAACCTGAAGGCTTGGGCTTGCATGACGTTTAGCTTGAAGACGCGCTTTTTGACACCCACCCGCGATGTGTAACCCTTGAACGGTTGCGGTTTCTCGCCAAAAGAATGCGCGCCGTTCGATGCGGCGGTCTGACCCTGCTGTTTTGGCTGGTGGTTGTGCCTTGGCCTGCGAGGCCCGCCGAATTGGCGTTGCCACATTGGCGGTTCCGCGTGCATGCGGCGGGCACATCTGTGCACGCCCTGGCGCAGACGCCCGACGGCTACCTTTGGATGGGCACCCCTCGCGGTCTGCTTCGCGGGGATGGCGCACGTTGGGTGCAACTTGACGGCGGTCGCACACCGGGCCTGCCTGCCGACGGCGTCACCAGCCTCCTGGTTGATAGGCAAGGCAGCTTGTGGCTAGGCACAGAGCATTCGGGGCTTTTGCAGCGC
Source organism: Polyangia bacterium (assembly GCA_038257535.1). Classification (GTDB taxonomy): domain Bacteria; phylum Myxococcota_A; class Polyangia; order Fen-1088; family Fen-1088; genus JAGTJU01. The sequence goes on along the minus strand of JBBSJE010000105.1, from coordinate 9,059 downwards.
ACGCCGCAAGGTGTTTTTCAGGCCATCGCCGGGGCGCCGGCTCAAGGCACAGTCACAGCGCTTTTGCAGTCGCGCGGTGGCGACATCTGGGTGGGCACCCGCGCCGGTGTGTTCAGGCGGCATCAGGGCCGTTGGCAACGTTTTTCGGTCACGCAGGGCTTGCCTTCTGATCACGTTACGGCGTTGGCGTCTGATCCCGAAGGCACCGTATGGGTGCAAACGGCGCTGGGACGAGCCCAGGGGAACGGCGATGTTTTCAGGGCCGCTGATGTGGGACAAGGCGTTCCGGCGAAGCCGCCTTTGCCCTTGCGGCTGCAGGCTTTGGGAGGCGCGCGTTTGAATTCGTCCGCTTGGGACGTTTACCGCGGCCAGTCCACGGCGGCCGCGTTGGTTGATCGCCGCGGTGACATCTGGATGGCGCGTCCGGGGGCTGCAGGATTGCTGCACGTGACGCCGAACAAACGCACCACATACACCGTGCGCGACGGCTTGGGCAGCAACGTGATCACCAGCCTCATGGAGGACGCCGAAGGCGGCGTGTGGGCGGGGGGCCATGCAGGCGGCGCAACCGAGATCCGCCGCCAGCGGGTCTCCACTTTGGCAAGCGCGCACGGGTTGCTGGGCGACGCGACGTTTGCGGTGGTGCCCTCGTCTCAAGGGGTGCTCTGGGTCGCCGGCTCGGGTGGGCTTGTGCGCATTGACCGCGGGCAGGTCAGCTCGTGGCCCGTGGGCAAGGGCCTGCCCATGGCGCCGCGGTTCTTGGCGGCACACAGCGGGGCGGTGTGGATTGCCGGCCACGACAACCAAGTTGTGCGCTTTGATGGTGAGACGTTTTCGCGCTTCGCAGTGCCCAACAACGCCGTTGCGCCCAGTGGCTTGTTCGTCGACGACGATGACGTGCTTTGGATCGCGTTCGTTGATGGCAGCGTGTATCGCTGGCGCGGGAACCGCTTCGCGTTGGTGCGCGCGTCGTCGTTGGGCTGTCAGAACCCGCATGCCGAGGACCCTTGCCCCACCGCCATCCACACCATGGCCAAACGCGCTGAAGGCGGCTTGTGGATGGCCAGTCATGGCGCGGGTGTGTGGGCCTTTGTTAACGACGCTTGGGAGCGCTCGTCTTTGCCACGAGAAACGACCAGCGAGGCTACCTTCACTGTGTTTGAAGATCGTACGGGTGTCTTGTGGGTCAGCACACCCCGGGGCCTTTGGCGTGTTCAGGGCCGTCAGCATCACCGCTTCGAGGTGGGCACAGGCTTGCCCAGCAACCACGTGTTTGGTTTGCTTCAAGATGGCGGCGGCCGCTTGTGGCTGGCGTCGTCCGCGGGCATCGCGTACATCAGGCCCAACGAAATCGATGCGTTCGTGCGCGGACAGCGCCCTCGCATTCATGCAGTCACCTTCGGGCTTGAAGATGGTTTGCGCAGCGAACCTGTGCTTTCGCGGGGTGGGCCAATCGCCGCGCGTGGTGACGACGGTCGGCTGTGGTTTGCTTCGCCTTCGGGCCTATTGGCCTTCGAGCCACCGGAAAGCTGGCCGGCGCCGGTGCCGCTTCAGGTTCATATTGAGCGCGTGACGATTCATGGCGAATCCCAAAGCCACACCGCATTGGCGCGCATGTTGCGTACACCCGCGCCGCCGTTTGATTTGCGGGTGGAGTTCACCGCCCCTGCGTTTCGGGACCCGCAGCGGCTGCGGTTTCGTTATCGTTTGCGGCCGTCGCAAACAGCCTGGATGGATTCGTTGGGTCGCCAGGCACACTATGCGGCTTTGCCGGTGGGCAACCATATCTTCGAAGTGCAAGGGTTTTACAGCGACGAACCCACGCGCGCCGTGCACGCACAGTTGGCCATTGGCGTGCCACCAAAGTTTCATCAATCGTTGTGGTTCTACATGCTTTGTCTTGGGGCTTTGGTGGCTGTGGCGTGGGCCTGGCAACGCCGGCACGTACGTGGATCGCTCGGCTTGGCGCAGGCGCCCACTGCGCTCGCGCAGGCCGAACACCGCCGGCTTGAAACGATCTCGCAGGCACTCTCGGCTCTGGGGTGGCAGCTGCGGCCGTTGCAAGGGCGCGGTGGCGAAGACCAAGAGCTGCGCGCGCATCAGGCAGAGCTTGCCCGACAAGCGTTGGGTCAAAGTCAGGTGCTGGTGCGGCACGCGCTGGCGCCTGCGGGCGACGCGGAAGCGTTTGCACAAGCGCTGCAGACCACTTTGGACATCTATCCTCACACGCAGTCGCAGCTGCGACGGCATGGCGATGCGGTCTCGCTAGGCCCGCAGGTGCACGACGAACTCCTTGCTTGGGCCCAGGCGGCCACAAGCCGGGCGGTGAACCATGCGGGCGCACAAGTGATGGCGCTTGAATTGTGGTACACCGAAGCGCGGGTCGAGCTGTGGCTGCGCCATGATGGGCAACCGCGGACCGACGCTTTGCAAGAACTTCAGGTGCGGTCAGCGCGGGCGCAAGCTACGTTCTGCTTTCACACCGACGCCGAAGCGGGCAGTGAGATGGGTGTGGTGCTGCTTGCTGAATCAAGAGGTTGAACACAAATGAGTGAAGCCAACAACATCAAAATCCTGACGGTGGAAGACCACTTCTTGGCGCGCTTGGCCTTGACGACATTGATCGAAGATCAGGCCGACATGAGCGTTGTGGCAACCGCTGAAAGCGGACGCGAAGCGCTTGAACTCTACGACAAATACACGCCCGATCTGGTGCTAATGGACCTGCGGCTTCCCGAAATGGATGGCGTGGAGGCCACGCGCGAGATCTGTCGCAAACACCCGCAGGCGCGCGTGCTTGTGGTTAGCAACTACGAAAGCGAAGAAGACGTGAACCGCGCGGTGCAAGCCGGCGCCTTGGGTTACCTGAAAAAGGACGTAACCGGCGATGTGTTGCTCGACGCCATTCGGAAGGTGGCCGGCGGCCATCGACATTCTACGGCCGATCCTGTGGCGCAGGCGGCGGACAGGTCGTCGCGTGCGGGGCTTACGCCCCGTGAAATTGAAGTTCTGGATTTGATTTTCAAGGGGCGAAGCAACCGCGAGATTGCCGACCGCTTGTCGATTGGCGAAGGCACCGTTCGCATCCACGTCAGCAACGTCTTGTTGAAGCTGGGCGTCAAACGCCGCACGGAGGCGGTGGCCGTGGCTTTGCGCAAGGGTTTGCTGCGTGCGGAGTGATGTCACCTGAACTGGCTTGACCGGAACGTCGACATCGCTCATCATGCGGTCTTCATGTTCGGTTGCTGGCGCAAAACCCTAGATCACAAAGCCGTCCGTCTTGTACGCAAGACGAGGAGGGTATAGGGCCGCGCGCAACCGCACGTTTTCAAAACGCCCAACCCCTCCCGCAGACGCCGGAGGGGTTTTTTGTTGCCCGCATCGGCGTCTTCGGGTGGTCCGGGGAGCCATGTCATGAAGTCCGAAGCAGACGAATCCGATCAAAATCAATCAGCTCACAATCCCGCACAACCTTTGCTGCACGCGGCGTTCTTGCGTTTGCTTGCCGTGCAGGCGGCGTTCGGAATGTCGTTCTCGATTTTCTTGATCCTGCCCAAACACATGACGGTCAATCTTCATGCTGGGCCGTTTGAGATCGGTTGGGTCACCGCGCTTTACGGTCTGGCCAACATTGCGGTGTCGCGCCCGCTGTCACGGCTGCTGTCGTGGGTGGGGCGTAAGCGCGTGCTGCAACTGGGGGCGCTGTGCGCGGCCGCCGGAGGCAGTGTGTTTATGTTCATCGATCACGTGGGGCCTTTGGCGGGGCTTGGCCGCATTTTGCAGGGCGTATCGTGGGCGATGATCTTCGCGGCGGGCAGCTCGCTGGCCGCTGATTTGGCGCCGCCCGGGCGGATGGCGCAAGCGATGGCTGTGTTTGCCAGCGCCGTGCTGGCAATGAACGCGGTGGGGCCCCCTTTGGCGGAGCCCATGTTGAACTTGTGGGGACCCATGCCGGTGTTTGGTGTGGCGGTGGTGTCGTCATTGCTGGCGTTTTTTCTGGCCAAGCGGCTTCCGCATAGCGATCCCGTGCCCGAACCTGATGTGGGCCCGACCCGCGCGCTGCCACGACCCTATCTGGCGTTGTGGGTTTTGCTGGGGCTTGCTTGCGGCACCATGTTTACGTTTCATCAGCCTCTGGCGCTGCTGCGAGGTGTGCCGCGGGTCAGTGATTTCCTTTTGGGCTACACGGCCGCTGCGCTTTCGGTGCGGGTGATGGCGGGCCGCCTGCTGGATAAGGTGGGGTACCGACGTGCCTGCGTGGCCGCTTTGGCGTTGTATGCGATGGTGGTGTTGTGCACCGGCTTCATGACGCCGGGGCTGGTGGTGGTGTTGGGCGCAGCGTTTGGCCTGGCTCATGGCACCTTTTACCCGGCGTTGATGGCACTCAGCGTGGCGCAGGTGGGCGTGGCCGAACGGTCCGCGTTGATGGTCACCATCAATGTGGCGTTCAACGCGGGCGCCATGATGGTGGTGGTGCTGGGGTATTGGGCCGAAACTGTGGGTTTGCCGCTGGTTTTCACGTTAACGGGGGTGGCCACTGCGTTCGGCTTGTGGTGGCTGCGTCCGGGGGCGGTGCTGGCCTTCGCTCCAAGTCAGCCTGTGGTGGCTCGTTAACAAGGGTGGTGCCGGTGCGCGTGATTTTTTGCTTGCGCGCCCGGCCCAGGGCACCCTTGGCGCATGAAATTTCATACATCGCTCCTCGTTGCTACGATTGTTTGCGCCTTTGCAGGTACCGCATTGGGGCAAGACCGAATGGGAACCACCTCGACGGCCGGCCCCACAGGCTGGGGTGTTGGCGCTGAGGCCATGCTGCTGGGTGGGCCAGCCGGCGCCGCCATCGTCTATGACATGGGTGATATGCACGTCGATGGCATCTTGAGCATGGCTGCAGGCGACAACACCCAATTGGGCTTGGGTGGGCGCTTGTTGTGGGTGTTGCATCGATCAAGCGCGGCCGATTTTTCATTGGGCGGCGGCCTCGGCGTGCTTCACAACGATCGCAACGGCAACAATGATTCCGTCACCGACTTTCATGTCGAGGCAATTGGGCAGATTCGTGCGTTTATCACGCAAAATGTGGCACTGAGCACCACGCTTGGTTTTGGTGTCAATCTCAACGATGGCCGGGATGACAGCTTTGCCTTCGGTGGCCAGTTTCTAACCAGCGCTGGGCTGGTGTACTTCTTTCAATAGGCGGTGGCCTGGCAACGGCGCCGCGGCTAACGCACGTGCCGCTGCAAAAAGTCTTGCACGCTGGCCAGGATGCGCGCATCCACATCGGCCTGAGTCTCGTTGTTGGCGGTCAGTGTGCGTTTGGCCACCATCAGCGAATGGTCGCCTTGCTCCACAATGTGGAGCTCGGAGTGCGCTTTGCGCTGTGGCAGCACCGCTTGCAGGTCTGATAGCGGACACAGGGGATCGCGGGTGCCTTGAACAAACAGGATCGGTGCTTTGACTTCAAGCAAAACCTCCGCCCGACTTTTGCCCGATCCTGCACTTCGCAACGGGTAGCCAAAACACACGAGCGCTTTGATTGTGTGGTTACCGGTTGCCGCCCATTGTGCCTCCAGATGGCACCCCATGCGGCCGCCCATCGATTTTCCTGCAAGCACCAAGGGCGCACCCGGTTGTGTCGCCTGCGCTTCGGCCACCGCATCTGCGTGAGCGGCCAGCAACTTGTCAGGACGGTCGGGGGTTTTGCGCCCGCTTTGCATATAAGGGTAATCGAAGCTGAAAACAGCGCCGCACGCGGCCAGCCGCGCCGCCCAGCCGCGCATCCAGGGATGCGACGAGGGGGCACCTGCACCATGCGCGAAAACGATGACGGGAAGCATGTTTGGAATGAGCATAGCCCACATTGTTGGCGCTACGAAATGCGGTTGGTTGGTGTATATGCAGGAGGGTATGACTCTCAGCACTCCCCTGCTGCAGCCCACGTCTGACGGCTCGCGGGGCGTTTTGTTTATGTGAAAGACGAAGACACACAGCAGGTGTTCTCTGCACCTTATGAGCCTGCGCGCGCCAAACTAGATTCGTTTTGTTTCTCCGTAGGGAAAAGCGACATCTGCTGGACGGCGATTTGTGGCGGCATTTCGGTGAGCATGCGGTTGACGCTGGCGGTGTTACCCATCGTGGATGAATCTGTCGGGGCAATACCGGCCTGGTCTGGGCGCCGTGGTGTGTTCTTGCATCACCCCTTATCAAAAGCTCGAAGACTACGAAAAGAACAGACTGCTCAAAGACAAAACCTACTTGTTAGCCGACGAAGCCCCTGTGGCTTGGGAAGTTGATCAAGAGGCGTTCGAGGGCGAAGGAGGGCTTGCGCGCCCTGATGCGATCACGAAGGCCCGTCTTGCGGGAGGCGATGCCATTTACGAACTGCCCACCTGTGCACTTCAGTATCAAATGACCTTGGCTGCTGGCGAAGCAAAGGCGCTGAGGTTTGCGTTTGGCCCCGCCTTCGACGACAGCGAAATCGCGGCGATTCGCAAGCGGCTGTTCGCTCCGGGTGCGTTTGCGCGTGAGGCCGAAGCTTACGCTCATTATGTGCAGTTGGCGGAAGGCTGCTCTTGCTACAACCACGCGGCTGCGTTCTATGCCTATGGGCTCTATACGGAAAGGAAGGCTGATCGCGCGTTCGCAGTGCTGCGAAACATGATCCCCGGACCCGACCCAGCCGACTACCTTCAACGGGGGCAGTTGCCTGTGTTCATTCCAAACTACTATCGTGGCGGCCACAAGTTGTTCCTCGCACCGCGGGCCGCTCAAGCCAGCTGTTCAACACCGGCACTGTGGCGTGGTACCAGCGCTGTTTGCTCGATGGGCTGTTCGGTCTGCGTGGCTGCGCCGAAGGCCTCAGGGTAACGCCACAATTGCCGTCAACATGGACCCATGCCCGCGCGTCTCGTCGCTTTCGTGGCGCGCAGTTTGATGTTGAGTACAAACGCGTGCCGGGGCAAACCCACGTGCAAGTGGTCGTGGACGGCCAATCGCTGGACCGTCCTTGCATCACCAACATTCAAGCCGGGGCACACCACCAAGTGTTGGTTTTGCTGCCTGAAAGTCTCTAGCCGGCCGTAGCTGAGTTCAGCGGGGGCGCTGCTGCCTGTGGCTCCTCAAAACCCCGCCCACCACGAAATGATTGGATTTGGGGCAGGGCCGTTAAGCTCTTCTCAGGCGACCGGCTGTCGCGCTTGCCTAAGGAGGGACAGACTACCCGTGTCGCGCACGTGAGATTCCAGGCCACCTGAGGGCTGCTGCGCCGACGCTCTCAGGTGGACCACGCCCAAGCTCACAGCCACCCCGCCGCGTTACCAGGGGCTATATACGCGCCCCGGCAGCCGCAAAACACGGCGCTTTTCCGCGTGATGCAGGCCCACCTGGCCTCCTTCCTGGAGCAGTGGCAAGGCGCTGCTGACGGCCGCAGCTTGCCCCGCCACGTGACCCTCAAGCTGCAAGAGTACGTCACCTGCGGCATTCCCCAGCACGGCTTTCTTGATGGCTTTCACGTGCGCGACAAGCAGGCGGCGTCAGCGGAGTGCTGGCGCCCGGCCCCAGCTAGGCGTCGATAACAGAAAAAGGATTATCGGACAAAATTACCGCGACGTGCCAGTGGCTTTTGCAGCTCCAAAAAGTCCTATCCACTTTTGCAGCTAAGAATTCATATCCACCATTCCGAGCACTCACCACCGCGTCTTAAATCAGTGCGACCTCGGTGGCAGCGACCCGTCCGCTAGAAGATCAGGTATGATCGTAGGAGATATGCGCCAAGCCGCATTACATCGTTACACCCTAGGGGAGTATGTCGAACTTGAAGAGTCGTCGGTCGTTCGGCACGAGTTCCTTGATGGCTCGATCTATGCGATGGCGGGCGGCACGCCGGAACACGCTGCGATGGCGGGTGCCATCATGGCGATGCTTGGGTCACAGATGAATGGGAGTCGGGTCTACAGCTCGGATCTGAGGGTCCGCGTGTTGGCGACAGGGTTGGCCACATACCCAGACGTAACGGTCGTGTGTGGACCGTCTGAACGCGATCCCCAAAGCCCTTCACATGTCACCAATCCGACGATGCTGGTAGAAGTGTTGAGCAATGCCACGCAGAACTATGATCGTGGTGAAAAGCTCGAACATTACAAAATGATTCCATCGCTGAAAACGGTGGTGCTTGTTGACCATACCAAGCCTGAGATGGTCGTGTGGACACGATTGCAATCGAATGAATGGCAAAAAGAGGTGCATGGCCTCGGAGCTGTAATCCGTATTGAAGTGGTCGGCGCACAAATCGATCTTGATACTGTCTACGCCGCTGCGGCGAACGCCTGATGAAACGAAAACCACGCCCGGGGTACAACTGAATGAGCCTCAGGCCGGGTGGTTGTGGTGCCAACCCTGGGTGGCGTGTCACTGGCGGGCGCGTTCTGACGTGCCGAAACTCCGAGAACCACAGGCCACGACGTGGGCGGTTCGAGCGGCCAGACGCGGCTTCTACTTGCAGTCGCCCTCACACGTGCCCGACGCGCATTGAACGTTCTCGAACGTGAGAGTTTGAGATTCCAGGCAACCCCGGGCTGCTGGCGCCGACGCTCTCAGGTGGACCACGCCCAAGCTCACAGCCACCCCGCCGCGTTACCAGGGGCTATATACGCGCCCCGGCAGCCGCAAAACACGGCGCTTTTCCGCGTGATGCAGGCCCACCTGGCCTCCTTCCTGGGGCAGTGATAAGGCACTGCTGACGGCCCCAGCTTGCCCCGCCACTGACCCTCGAGCTGCAAGATTACGTCACCTGCGGCATTCCCCAGCACGGCTTTGCGCACCTATCCTGCGACACCTGACAAGCGCGCCACATCCTGCCGTTTAGCTGCACGGGCAGGGGGGCCAAGCGTGGGCCGAACCGCTCCGCAGAACCTTCGCCATTGAGCGGTGAATAAGTGATTCAAAGGGTGTTTTGGGGAGTGGCGGGCCGGAGAGTCCGCGGGAACAAGCCCTTCAAGCCCTGAAATTGGGGAGGAGCGAGGGGTGAAAAGGCGGCGGAAACGGGCGAAAAGGCAGCTGTTTGG
>JBBSJE010000104.1:0-19885 GCA_038257535.1 Polyangia bacterium | reverse complement strand
GTTGCCGCCTGTGTGGCAGTTGGCCCTGGCCACGCCGGTGCAATTTGTGGCGGGCGCGCGGTTTTACCAAGGTGCCTACAAGGCTTTAAGAGGTGGCGCCGCAAATATGGATGTGCTGGTGGCGCTCGGAACCTCGGCCGCCTACGGGTACAGCGCCGTGGTTACCGTGCTGGGTTTGCCGGGACACATCTATTTCGAGTCATCCGCCGTGATCATCACGTTGGTGCTGCTGGGCAAGCAACTCGAAGCGCGCGCCAAAGTACGCACGTCAGCCGCCATTGAGGGCCTCATCCGTTTGCGCCCCAAACACGCGCACATCCAACGCGAGGGGCAACTCGTGGACTTGCCATTGGATAAAGTTGTGGTGGGTGATGTGTTTGAGGTTCGGCCCGGGGAAAGCGTGCCTGTGGATGGCGAGGTGCTTGAAGGCCAATCACAAGTAAATGAGGCCATGCTTACCGGCGAAAGCATGCCGGTGGACAAGCGTGTGGGCGCCCGGGTTTTTGCGGCCACGATGAATGCGCAGGGCCGTCTGTTGTGCCTCGCCACGTCTGTGGGAAATGACACGATGTTGGGGTCGATCATTCGCTTGGTGCAAGCGGCGGCGGGATCGAAGCCACCCATACAAAAGCTGGCCGATCAGATTTCGGCGGTGTTTGTGCCTGTGGTTTTGGCGGTGGCCGCCGTCACGTTTGTGGGTTGGTGGTGGGTGGCCAATGTGCCTGTGGCGCTTGTCAACGCGGTGGCGGTGCTTGTGATCGCCTGCCCCTGTGCCCTGGGTTTGGCCACGCCCACCGCGATTACGGTGGCCATGGGGCAAGGCGCCCGCATGGGCGTGCTGATTCGCAACGCCGAAGCGCTGCAAAAAGCCGCCCACATCAACGTGGTGTTTGTCGACAAAACCGGCACGCTCACCCAGGGGCAGCCCGCTGTGGTGGAGGTGGCGGCAGCGGCGGCTAATGAAGCCAAAGTCCTGGCGTTGGCCGCCGCGCTGGAGTCGGCCTCCGAACATCCCTTGGCGCGCGCGGTGGTGCAGGAAGCGCACAAGCGCCAACTTGTGGTGCCTGCAACAACTGCCTTTGCGGCGGTTCCGGGGTTTGGCGTGCAAGCTGAGATCGAAGGACAGTTGCACTGGCTGGGCGCGCCGCGATTTGCGCAGCAGCACCGCGCGCAGCCTGACGACGCCGTTGTGGCCGGCTTGGCAAAAGCGGGGGCCACTGTGGTGGTGCTGGGGCGTGCGTCCGAAGTGATGGGGTACATGGCGATAGCGGACGCGCTGCGCCCCACGGCGCGGGCGTTTGTGCGAAACCTGGCTGCCATGAACATCAAGGCCGTCATGCTCACGGGCGATCATCCGCCCACGGCCGCAGCCATCGCCGATGCGGTGGGCCTTTCCAACTACGTGGCCAATGTGTTGCCCGAAGCGAAGGCACAGGCCGTTCAAAAGGCGCGCGGCGATGGCTTGGTTGTGGCCATGGTGGGTGATGGCATCAACGATGCGCCCGCGTTGGCGGCCGCGGACGTGAGCATTGCCATGGGCGCAGGCGCGGACGTGGCGATTGAAGCTGCCGACATCACGCTGATGCGTTCAGATCCGATGGGCGTGGTGGACGCGCTTCGGCTGTCCCGCGCAACCCTGCGTAAGATCCACCAGAATCTGTTCTTCGCTTTTGTTTACAATGCATTGGGAATCCCCTTGGCCGCGCTCGGCGTGCTGAGCCCCGTGGTGGCCGGAGCTGCGATGGCGGCCAGCTCTGTGTCCGTCCTAAGCAACGCACTTTTGCTCAAACGCATGGCCGCCACCTCCGTGGAGACAACATGAAAACCTCAACGATAAAAATTCAAGGCATGACTTGTGGCGGCTGCGTGGCCAGCGTGACCAAAGCTTTGCAACAAACGCCAGGCGTTCAAAATGTGCAGGTGACGTTGTCGCCAGGGCAAGCCGAAGTGGTCTACGATGATGCCGTGGCCAATGAGTTGGCTTTGCGCTCTGCCGTTGAGGACGCTGGCTTCGATGTCGACTAAACGACGACATCCCGCAACTCCACCTGTTCGCCAGCCCAACAAATCGGCCCTGCAAAAGCGCTTGGCCCGCATCGAGGGTCAAGTGCGGGGGGTGGCGAAGATGGTGGAGGACGATAGGTATTGCGTAGATGTTCTCACCCAAGTGGCCGCCGTGCGCTCGGCGCTGCTGTCGGTGGCCTTGGAACTGCTGCGCAACCATACCCACGGGTGCGTGCAGCACGCCATCACTCAAGGCAACGGTGACGCGTCCGTCGATGAATTGCTTGCGGTGGTAGAGCGCTTGGCGCGTTGAAAAAGGCCGGCAATTGGCTTCAATGGCAATGCCGATTGTGCAGATGACACGGCCGCACATCAAGTTTTCCATACACGGCATACCGCTTCGTGCCTGGGTGGTGCTGGTACCCAGGTGCAAAAGCCAAACGCGATTCAGGGCGTAAGGGCCATCTGCAAGTATGAGTCAATCTCCATAAAGGGCACGCACTGGATCCCATCGCTCAGTTGCATTGATGTGCCGTTGTAGATCAACGCGGCCCTTTCGCTGATGTCGCATTGTTTTTCTGAAATCGGCGCAGCCCCTTGAGGAGCGCTTGTGAGAAGGTGGACGAGGATTGGATAAGTTGCCCAACTCTGCCCGTGAGAAGCTTCATGAACTTCTCGAACAGCGCGGCATCCCGGAGTTGGATCAATAATCGAACATCGCGCTACCTGCAGCAGTCAATTCTTCAATGGAGAGCGGCAGAAGTTGAAGAATTGCGGTGCGACCCGCCAGGGATTGGCCAATGGCTTCACGAAGTTGCAGCTGGTGCGATCCTGTTAAGACAAACTGTCCGTTTGCCTCTACTTCATCCACGATGGTTTGGATGTAGCTGAGCAATATGGGAACGTTATGTAATATAGGAGTTCGAGTCCGTTTTTGCATAGAATTAGTGTGTCAATTTCAAGGGTCAAACCCAAACACGCCTGTTTGGGGCAGGCGGGGCCACGTTCGCCGCTAGGATTTGTCTTCTTTAGTGATAAGGCCTAAGTCGATGCCTGAGCAGAATTTCGATCCAGGGCGACGTTCAACGTTAACTCGTCACGATTTGGGACGGTTCACTGGGGCAACCTTGTTCGAAAAGATTGCGCGCGTGGTGTGCGCGGCCGAATGCCTTCCGCGCAAAGAACTTTTCGAGTCGTGGGAACTTGCACGTCGAGCGCGTCGACGTTTCCGCGGTGGCCGTGTGGTGGATCTTGCTTGTGGACACGCCTTGGTGGCGCACCTGATGCTTTTGCTTGATGACAGCTCAGGTTGCGCGGTAGCGGTTGATAGGCGATTGCCCGCCACCGCCGCCAAGCTCTCGCAAGCGCTTGTCAGCGCGTGGCCGCGGCTGGCCGCGCGGGTTGCCTTGGTGGAAGCGCCGCTTGCGGACGTGGCTGTGTCGTCTGATGACGTCATCGTTTCGGCACATGCTTGTGGCGCGCTGACAGACTTGGTGCTTGCCCGTGCCATCGCGGCGCGTGCGCGCGTGGTTGTTCTGCCCTGCTGCCACGACGAAGCCACTTGTGATTCGGGTGGGCTCACAGGCTGGGTTGATGGGGCCCTGGCCATCGATCTGACGCGGGCGGCGCACTTGAGGCAAGAGGGCTTTGTTGTGATTACGCAGGCCATCCCTGCGGCGATCACACCAAAAAACCGGCTGCTGTTGGCGAAACCAAAATAGAGCGTGGTTACTATGGGGCGGTCGCCAATATCGTTTTGCATCCCTCGCTCATGCGGCCCACGCCGCCCCCCCGGCCCACCGATTATTTGGAACTGCGTCAGAGCCTCCGACAACAGCTTCGTGCCACGACGCAGCCCTCATCGTTCGCAATCCGTTTTCATAAGGACCAAAGGGGGCAACGAGGGGGTTTGGGCCATCAAGCTGTTCGCTGCCAACGCTGCTTTGTGGCTGGCGGGACGTGTTGAATCAGCCTCTTCAACGTTCCAAAACCGCTCGGGCTGCTTCCTTCAAAATCGCCGCGAGACGATCCACCGTGGCCGAGCGAAGCGACCACTGCTGCCAATATAAAGGCACGTCCAGGTGTTTCCCGGGCACCAAGTCACGAAGACGCCCCCGCAATAGATGGGGCGCCACGAGCGGTTGCGGATTCATCCCCCACGCAACGCCCCTCAAGCAAAGAACATCTGTTCGTTGAGACGAGAGGGTTTCCGGGAACTGCGGCGATCCATAGAATCGGTCAGGCGCTGTCGCAAGCGTACGAGCTTCAAGAAAATATGTGCGTCGTTTCCGGGGTAACGGCGAATGTTTTCTCCCTGGGCATGCGATTGCCTTTGACGACTTTTGCCACAGCCGAGATCACAGTCGAAGCGAAGGGTCTACTTGGCCAAACCGTTCACAAAGCGGGAGCGGCGAGGTTGCCTCAATTCGACCGCGTGACCTCCATGAAATCTGGCGCCACCTGTCACTTGGCAACAACCGACGACGACATAGTTCGTTGCGCCCCCGACGCTTGGCTTCATAACGATCCAGAATTTTCGGAGCCCTCATGTAGCAAGGCTGTGTGGCGGACATACTGGCCCGAACTATCAATCCATGCGCCCAAAGAAGTGCCGGTAAAGGGAGCTCCAGGCGCTTTGCTTCTTCCTCGTGTTCTTCGCGTACTGGAAGGTGGAGCGAATTATCTCGGACCGGTGTTTGCGAAGCGCTCAGACAACAAGTGTGAGATCGTTCCGAATGTCCCAAATTCCAGGCAACCTTACCGGATAGGGATGACTGACGTTTCCCCGAAGACGTTGCCCGCAATGCCGTTCGAATTACGTTGAACTGCCCCTAAGTAAGGGCGTTGGCTCCGCCCCTTCGCAACAACGGAAATCCGCCAAGGGCTGCTCATTTCTGCCCATCTGTTGGGGGCGGTGCAACTAAAATGAATCGGCTTTGAATCGGCTAGTTCCGTCGCATGCACCTGGCAATGCGCCGGGCATCACTCTCCCCCGATTCGCAGCGGTTCCCGCGTTTGCGCAATTTGACGATTGCGCCATTGCGCCAGCCGAACGGCGTCGGCGCATAGCTTGTCTCGTAGCGCGGGATCCAGCTTGGGTGACGGGGAAATTTCCACCACCTTTTGGAGCCGCCGCTGGATGGAACTGACGACTCGCTTTAGTAGTCATCCAAAATCTCCCTCAACCAATCGGGTAAGTCAGCCTTAGCTTCTGGAGATTCAAGCTGTGGTGCCAATGGCTGTACTCCCGACGATTCGTCAGGAATTCCCTTGACCAATTTTTCGCCATTCGATCCACCAGCTTGTCTGAGCTCTTTGAGTCGCTTATGCTCAAGGGCTCTTTGAATTTGACGAGGGTTACCTTGTAGATCTGCTCGGGTCAGCGGGTTTCCAAAGGCATCCTTTCCTACAACTCCCGCTTGTGAGTTGCCAATACGCGCGATAGCCGCCGGCGGTTTGGCGTTTGCAAGTTCAACTGGTGGCAACCCACTGGCTTCAATCCTCGGGTGGCCGGGACGGAAGAATTGATACCCTCTTTGCCGAGGCCCTGACCAGAGATTGCCAAGCTGGGCTCTGCGCGTGGCCAACGCGCGGCCGCCTGAAGCCGCAGTCCGTCCTATCGAATAGACGCCGAAAGCCGTCTCACCAAACCTATAGCCAGGCGACTGCTCCACGTCGGGTACATCTTGTACTAGAGGAATTCGCGTAGAATAGAAGTCGCGCGCCTCGCCTACGTATTGTTTATAGGGCGCATAGGTTGAGTATTGACCAAGCGATCGATTGATTGGAGCTACCCCGAATGAAAGGACATTCCACACTACGGCCGGTAAGTTGATCAGGCCGTTCAAATAAGCATCTGTTGCCCCGAGCATCGCTTCTGCACCCATGATGGCTCGCTCGCTCTCGAAACCTCCGGGATCTTTCCTGCCAATAGGATCGCCTTCTGCGTATGCGTAACGGTTCAAGCTTGCCAGACGCGTGGTGCGGCCTTCAAAGCTGTCACGCTGCAGGAATCTTCCCAAATCAGGTGCGTAGTGTCGGGCACGTAGGAAAACCAGCTGCCCCTGCGTTTGCAATTCGCCATTGTAACCAAAGGGTGTTGTTGCATTTCCGATGGTCGTGCGCGCGTTGCCAAAAGCGTCGAAGGATCGCCGCAGGCTTAGTTCACCATTGGCGTTCGCTTCACCCACCAGCGAGCCCTGAATATTGCCTACAGGAAACGAGACTGTGTTGCCCATCTTCGCTGTGGCTATGCCTTCTGGACCATGCACGAAGATCGAGGCCACGTTAGCGGTCGCCTCGCCCACCACCCTCGAGCGACTCGTGGTGTCTATAAGTACCTGTTTGCATACGTTGGCCACGTCGGCCTTGCGCGTGCAAATGCGGTGAAGCTGTCCTTCGCCATCCCATTGCCAGAACTCGGCGCCTTCCTGTGTTTTCGAGTACACAAGGCGCCCCGATGAATCGAATACCCGGTGCTGATCGGCCATCGCATTGGCCGAAACCAAGGTAATTAATGCCGCTGTCGCATACGAAGCTCCGTGCACTTTATCGTCTCCTCGTGAGTCGAGATAGGATCGCCAAACACAGCAGCGCAAGTACCAAATTTCCCCCGCTAGAATCGTGCGCTCCAAAGCTTGTGCTGCAGGACAACCTCCGGGAAGGTTCTTCTTTGGGTGGTGGTGTCACCGGTCCTGGAGGGGGCGGCGGAGGCATATCGGGTGGGGTGGAAGGCGGCGGAGGCATATCGGGTGGGGGGCAGGGCATGTTGTTCGACGCACTTGGAAGCCGATCAGGGGATTGCACAAGGTTCCCGTTGCCGTCGTAACGATAGCCAGGCGTGGCAATTCGATCGTTCATGCCAAAGGCCAAAGGTCCCGCGGGTCCCGACAGTGTGTTTCCCCGGACGTCGAACCCGATGTCCATCGATAGTGCGCGAATCGTTGTTGCGCCCCAACCTAGATTTGGATCCAACATCGGAACCGCCACGGGGACGTCCGGATCGGTGACAGCATCGCAACCATCTGCAGACCCGGTTCGTCCTGGCAACGCAGGCTGAGAGACACGGATCAATCGGTTGAGATTGTCGTACCCAAAGCTATGTGCTAGCGGATCTTCATCCCGCCACGTTTCAAGCACCTTAAGAATGTTTCCATTGGCGTCGCGCCCATCGTCGGGGATCTCGAAGCGAAGCAGCCGGTGACGGGGACCCAAAGGAGTGAAATGTTCGAGTGCTTTGATCCTGCCCGCAGCATCGTAACTATAGTCAGTCCCTCGCGCCCCACCACGAACACTGTTTAACAGGCCGAAGCGCTCGTCGTAGCCATACTGAATGCTGTACCCCAGCGCCTTTAAGGTAGTGGTTCGCCCTAGGTCGTCAAATTGATACGTCACCGTTTCGCTAAGACCGGGCAAAATGTGCCGAAGGTCGAGGGAGTTGATTTTTCCGTTAGCGAAACTACGTGACCACTCCAGGACCATTGCGTCCGTGCGGCGACTGGCCAGCATTCGCAAGTCGTCGTACGTGAACTCGGTTTTTGTGGTCCTTACCGCACACAATCCCAGTTGTCCGCCCATGCCAATTTCGCATACGCTCCCCTCGCATGCGGCGTTGTCGCTGCAAACGTCACGCACGCGCAAAATCACGTCTTTTGTAAGACCGTCGTCGAAATACGTAAAGGTCGTGATTCCCGCAGAGGGACTTTCCACGTCTCCTTGGCTGCAAGCATCCAGAGGGCCTACGGAAAACTGCATGTCTCCAAGCCTGCAAGTTGTTCCCCCCGCGGTGGCGGTAGCCAGGCGGCCTGTGTTGGCATCGTAAGTAAACGTTCTCTCCCGACCATCTAGGTCGGCAAAAGCTACCACCTGCCCATCAGCGTCATAGGTCCACCGCTTAAACCTGGCCATTCCCCCGGAGGCGTTCGCATCGCTTTCCTGCGTCTTGTTGCCGAACTCGTCGTAGGCATACGAAACCACTTGCTGGTTCCACACTTGCTCCAGCAATAGTCCGTCCGCTCGGTAACGGAAATTCGCAACGTTGGCTGCCGCATCCGTCGTAGCCAGCAGATGCCCCAGCTTGTCGTACGTATAAGCCGTTATCTGTCCTCCAGGTTGTTCGACTTGCGATACCAACCCCCCTTGCGAATAACGCATCTTCAAGCATTGGCCCTTGGCAGGGTTCTGGGGGTAAACGCAGCGTTGCACCAACCGCCCAAGATCGTCCCACTGGGCCGTAGAAATGGATTCACTTCGCGAGGCCGTATCAGTCACCACTTCTTTAACAGTGCGTCCCCAACTGTCGTATGTGTACTCCGTTTCAGCAATCACGGGACCGTCGGGGCAACGGGTGCGCATTTGTTTCTTGGTGACAAGTCCAGCAGGTGTGAAGTCAAGGTTCTCCTCACATCCACGCGCAGATCGGATTTGCTTTGGAATCGCTGAATATCCAAAGTACGCACTCACTCCGAACTCTAAAGCCTTGGCTCCGGCTGAAGTAAAAGTGGTTGTTGTGGGGCGGGAATATGAATAAGCGCGAGTGGTTTTTCCGCCAATGATTGGCTGATGCTCCACCGCAAGCCCTTCAGAGTTGTACTTTGTTACTGACGGGGTGGCGATTCCCGGCAAGAACTGCTCAAGGGAAGGCTCGCCGTTGCCTCGTAGAATATTTTGCGCCAATGACTTTCCGTTAAACATGAAAGTTGAACGGACCCCACCCTCCTCAACAGTCAGCGATTCGTTAACCACCAGCTTCGCATTTGAACTGCCTTTGCCTAGTGTTTGCGTTTTATAAATGTACCCACCACCTAGCGCAGCCAGTTTGCGGTCGGCCGATTCGTCAATCCTATTGCCGCCTTCGCCCATCTTTTGACGAACGGTGACTAGGTTGCCATGGTCATCCCAAGTAAATTCTCTTTCAAGAAGGTCGTTGCCTTGTCCCCGAACAACCTTGACCGCGCGTCCGTCAAGTCGATCACCGTATTCTAATTTCTCCACGAGTCCTTCAGCGTTGATCACTTGGGTCGGCCTCCCAAGATTTTCGCGAGCAATCGATGATTGAACCACACCCCCTGCCGATGTTTCGACTAAGCGGCCGTCCGAGTATTTAAAAGCTAGGTCGGCTCGCCCTGCGGGCGTGTACGAAACTTTGGTCAAAAGGCCAGTATTTTCTCCGCTGACACTATAGGAGAACGTCGTCGTTGTTTCTTCGTTAGGTGCGTTGCCTGGCGCTTTCATCGAAGCCAGCGCGCAGGTGGCAGGGTCGATGGTGGCCTCCCATACCACTTCTCCAAATCCCGGGGCACCGACTGTTTTGTCAGAAAGCTTGTCTGCGATACGGCAGCTCTTTGCGGCTTCGCTGGTGTAGTCAAAAACTTTACAGCTTGAGACAATCCCTTCATTGCGGCAAACCCTGCTTGGTAAGATGTGGTCGTCCAAGATCACTCCTTGACCCGATAACGTTCGATAAACATACCGAACGCAAGACTCGCTGTGACCTTCGCGGCCGTCGACACATTGTGCAGCCAACAAACCTGTTCCCAAATCGCGGCGTTGAAGCTGAAAAGGGCCACTTGTTTCAACGCCTGGAACCCAAGTCTTCTCGACTTGAAGGTCTCGACGGGTAGAAAGACCGTCGGCCGAGAACTGATGTGTCGCCGCAGCATTTGCGGCTCCGTCTGAACGCAGTAACGTTTTGTATCGCTGCCCGAACAGCTGGGTTAACCCCGTCCCCAACGTTGCTTTCACAGTGGCCGCGCCAAAGTCACCGTAGGTCAACGCGATGTTGCTTATCCCATCGTGAGGCGTTGTCGCACTAGACTGCTCTGCCAATTTACGATAGGCGAAACGTGACTGAATTCCTGCAACAAGCCTCGTGATGTCACTAGGCAGCTCAGCCCATGATATTGCGGGTGCGTCCTCGTAACGCACAGACACTTTGTTGCCAAAGGAATCCTCTATGCCAGTCATCATGCCGCTAGGTTCGTACGTAAAAGATTCGACACTTGCGTTGTCGCGACGAAGCCACTGTTGCAGTTTTGCCAAGCGAAACGCGCCGTCATACTCGAAGCTCAACACTTTGTTCCCCTGCGTGTCGGTCACCGTGGCCAGTCGAAACAACCGCTCCGCCACATTCGTAGCCCCTTGCCAGTCGCCCCACGCCCATTGACTGTACATGTCTATGTAATCAAGTTCTTTGAAACCTTCTTTGGGATCAGGGGCGAACCGAGTCAGTCGCTTTGCGAGTCGCGACCCCTGCGCATCCGTCGTTGTGAAATATGAGATCACAATTCGATTTCCCCAGCGGTCTCGCTGCTCTGCAAGGGCTCCTGTGCGGCGAGTAAAGATGTCACGCGTGCCGTTCGTGTATTGCAGCTCGTAGGTGTTGTTGCTGCTGCGAATTGTGGCCGCGTCATACGAGCTTAGCGCATCGCCATCTATGCCTCTTTGCACGAACACCTCATCGTCCGCAGCGTCTTCGGGCTTGCGGTTCTTCGATTCCACTGCGATGAAACGGTAAACGCGATGGTTTTCAGCGTACAAATCAAGGCCATTGCTGGTCTCGAAGATCCGTCTCGAGAAGCTTACCGTCCACCCGTTCGACAAGTTTGCGGAACGAAAACCGGAACGGTCAACCAGGCCGCTGCGCACAACCTGCGAGCCTGCACATTTGAGCCCTTCTTGTTCGTGGTATGCCCCCGATTCATACCGAAGACCCACTTCAATTGGCAATGCGCCGCCGGTCATTGGGCCACATCCGTAGAGTCGAACCATCGCGCCCTGAGCCACGTCAATTCCGTCTCCTAAAAGGGCGGCCGGCGCAGTGCCGACTCCGCCGCAAGGCAAGGGATCCGTTAGCACCTCATCGGGGCTCTTGGCGGGAGCAGGACGGCCGCGTGGGTTTGGTACAAATGCTCTTTGCTTCGCAACGATATCAGCGGCGAACACCTTTTCGGCGCCGGCAATCATTGTTTGAAACTCCGCGTTGAGTTTGCAAACCGCCGTTCCGGTGGCTTCCGTTGTCAAGCAATCGAAATCGGGCCCCGCTTCGGAGCCAACGTCAGCATTCTTCGCGCCAAAATCGACGTCATCATACGGAAGATCGCAACCGGGCGGATCCGCATTGGTGGGCGTTATCCATGCGCTGTCGCGGGGAAGAAATGCAGTGCGATAAGGGCGCGGTGCGCCGCCCGTGATAAGGGTTCCGCAGCATTTTGGCGTTTTGTTTCCCAACAAGTCGGTGCTAAAGCAACCTGGGATACACACCGAAGTCGAAACGGACCTCGGCGGGGGAGGCGGTAGACGCGGTCCCGGAGGTGGGGGAGGCGGCGGCGGTTCGATACAGTTTTCTTCGCTGCATTTGTATTCCCAGTCGTCCAGTCTTTTGCAGCAAACAGGGGGAGGCGGCGCTTTTATAAAGCAGCTCCAATCGTAGGTTGAGGAGCCAGACCCGCACCCTCTAAACGCGAGAACATCTGGGCTATCGGCGCAAACAAATCTTCCCGTAGTATCGTCCTGAACTCTCGACGTTGTTACCCAGGCACGCGATCCGCCGGGTAGACACAACCTGGGGCGGCACGTTTGGGAAACGGGATCAACGTGCTGAGCGTTGTAGGATAAATCTGAAGCGCAACAAGAATCTGATGCATCAGGGAAATAGGGCGCGGTCGCCAAAGAGTTGCATCCCCCTGCGGTCTGGGCGCTCCCTGTCAGCGAGACCTGTGCGGGCGCGAGTGAAGTTGATTCATCCGCGCCGCAGGCGGCCTGGCAAAGCAATGCAGTTGCCGCAATAAGTACGGACCCACCGTGAAGGAAGAATAACAAAGTGCTATCACGTTTTTCTGGATGCATAATCTCTACGGCTCCATAGGTGCGGTCTCAAACGTATAAACGCTGCCAGTGGTGGTGCCATTGGCGTTCTTCTCATCGACTCGCCACCGATAAACTGTGCCGGGCATTAGTGGTCCCGTGTCGTAGTGAAGGGCACACTGATTGTCAGATACGAGGTTCGATGCCGTAAGAGTGGTGTTTGTGCCCAAATAAACGTCTCGCGACGTACCTGCGCGCCCCGCCGTCCAGGTTAAACGAATGCCTTTGCCTGACACCATCGTTGATCCGTTGCTTGGCGAGGGGACGCTCATAGCCGAAGGTTTCTCTGCAAGGTAGGTTCGCAACCAGGACATGGACGCGCGGTCCCGGCCATCCGAAGACACCAGATACGCATCGCGAATGAACGACCACATCTGACCTTGTCGGAAACCCCAATGTGTAATGCCACGGACGGAAGGGTGTTCCCAAAGCACCTTAAACAATTCCGCTAAGCGATCCCTTTGCAGCGAATCGTTGGCAATGTTGATGTCGAATTCGGTGATAAAGATTGGCAGCCCCTCCCGAGCCAGAATGTCCAAACGACGCTTCACGCTTGCAGCTGATTCTCCCTCTAACAAGTGCGCCTGGCACCCAATGGCAATAGAGTGCCCCCTGCGCTTTAACGGCCTTACAATTTGAAGCATGCGAGAGATGCCTCCGTCGCTTTTCAAAATGTCGTAATCGTTAAGGATCAGAATGGCGTTTGGGGCATTGGCTCTAGCCTTCTCGAACGACCACAGCACCCAGTCCCATCCGCTTTCACCAGCACCACCTATCGCGTCACGCCAACGGGGTGCATCCAGAGGCGCTTCGTTCACAACGTCGATGATGGGCGTCGTTGGGTAGCGGGCCATAAACGTTTTTATCCAGTTTTCCACGGCCCCGGCGGCATTCTGATTGGTCACCCAGGAGGGCCCGTTCCAACCGACAAAGAAGTGTTGTTTGCACAAGATTTCTTCCTGGGCACAGTATGCGAACATGGCGTCCAGTCGCGCCCAATTGTAGACACCTTGTTGACGTTCCGCCTCGTGCCACTTGCCCGCATTCTCGGGTGTCAGCTGGTTAAAGATCGGATCTAGCCCCTTTTTTGCTTCAGCCGCGTTCGTCCAGTTCTGCCAAACGGTCCCGAAAAATTTTTCGGAACGGCACACCGGGTCGGGCGCGCAAGTTCCCTGCGTGCACACGTGTTGTGGTCGGCAGTCTTGATCAGAGGTGCATTCGGTTTTGCACGCAGCGGTGGTGTTGCATTTGAGATTCCCCGGACACGGAGTTGGGGCCAATGGCGCACATTGCCCTTGACCGTCGCATTGCCCTCCACCGGACATCTTGTCGTGCATGCATAGGGCTTTGCCGGTGCAAACCGTCGTGGCCGCGGCATAGCTGCAACTGCCTTCACGACAGCGTTGGCCGCATGACGAACCATTCGTCGGACAACGCGCATCAGTTTCTACAGGACTGCAACGCCCGCGCGCCTCGTCGCTGTTGCAGCGTTGACATGCGGAGCAGCTAGAAGTCGAGCAGCAAACGCCATCCACGCACGATTTTGATCTGCACTGGTCATTGCCAACGCAAAATTGGCCAAGGTTGTCAGGGAGATCATGTGCTTCTTCATCGGGAGCAACATTCATCGCGTCCCAATCAGAACCGTTGCCACCTGAGCCTGTTTGGCCGTCAGAGTTCTCCTCTAGGCCGGTCGGGGTTTGTTCGCTGTTTTCCGGGGATGAAATCGAAGCCACGCATGAGAGAACGAACGAAGATGACAGTGCGACCAGTGCGAACGTCACGTGCCTGCCGCAGTTCCGAGCGATCTTCATGCAGGCCTTAAGCTGAACGACGGCAAAGTCACAAACAAACAAACAACTGCTTAATTTACGTCGAAGTTACAGTGCTCGAACTTTGCCCAAAGTTGCCGTTCTGGCGCATCTAAGCGGCAAATTGTGAGCGTTAGAGTCGAGCGGAGGGATGCATTGCTTCGCGCACTTGGTTGGGGAACAAAGCTAGATCTGCCCCTCGATTAGGCCGGCGAGAGGCAAGCAAACCCCAGGGAATACGCAAAAAAAGGCGGAAATTTTCCGGCAGCGGGCAAGGCGTGCGCCCACGGCCAGGAACGGGCACCACGCAAAGAGACCGCAATTTGGAGCGCACGCGATCGGTCGACGCCGCGCGTGGAAAATCATCGCTGGCAATCGATAGAACGATCACGCGGCGGTGCAACACCTCACCAATTTCAAGCCCGCGCACCGGCCGCTCAGAAGAACGGCTTCATTTACACGCCGCCAATCGGGCACGGCCTGATTTATGTTTGTTATCAACAAGGTGCAGGCTTGAACGACTGTCGATGCGTTTTCGCCGGAAGTTGCACAAGCTTGTGCCAAAGTGCAGGCCCCGGTGCCCGCGTTGGACAGCGCCGCGAACGCCGTACAGCAAGCATCCGCCTTCGTGCACACGTTGCAGAGCCGCTCATGCCGCCCGTGCCAGGTACACCCCCGGTGCCTGTTGGGCCGCCCGTGCCCGGTACTCCACCGGTGCCTGTTGTGCCGCCCATTCCCTGTGTGCCACCCGTACCCGGGGTGCCGTTTCCCTGGCACGCAGGAATGGCCGCAAGGCAACCTTCAAACTGCGGGCACGCCGTTGACAAGCATTGCTTATACTTTGCCACAATGTCCGATTCGTTGGCGCACCGCTGGTCTGAAGCGCCCTCGGCGGGCGTTTCACATCGAGTCTTGCACGAGCCCACGAACCCTTGAAGCTGAGGGTTTCAGGAATCCATTTTGTCGCAGCCTTGCACGCACAGAGCCTTGGCGCCTGGGGCAATCGCATCTATCGCAAACGCTCGACTTGCCGGGTACCCAACCTTCGTCGTGGGAATTGCCATTCCCGATGTCGTCTTTAGTGGAATGAATGGTTTCGCCGTTCTGAACCAACTTTCAGAAGCGGGCGGGCGCCCGAGCAGCGGCGACGTAAAGTTCTATTCAGCCACCAGCGGGCAGGAGCTTGCGCAGGCGTTAAGCGCCATCACCGGCCAAGTGTCCGAATGTATTTTTTCTCTAAGTTCTCCACCGCCCAATCTGCAAAGTGTCGCTCTCGTTCTGGGCGGCAAAAACGTACAGCAAACCGAGTGGTCCTACGGTGAAGGCAACCGTTCCATCATCCTAAACGGACCATGGTGCAGCAAGCTGAAGGCAGGAGACGTAAAGCAGGCAACGTTGAAGATTGGGTGTTAGTGAGTGGCGCTGCCGTCTCACAAACGAGCTAGGAGTTCGCCCTTTTTTTGATGAAACTCCTGCTCACTGATGATGCCTTTGTCGCGCAGCGCGCCTAGCCGCTCAATCTTCGCGAAGACATCGTCGTGCACGGCAGCGGTGCCTGAAGCGAAGGAGGCGTTTTCAGGTACCAGTGATTCTGACGGCGGCTGGTGGTATTGATTGCTTCCACCAATCATCGGTAGGCTGTTCACCGTGAACGTACCGAACTGGCTGGTGAATGATTGGGAGCCGTAAGATCCGCCCTGCTGCTGTTGCACGCCACCTATCTGGTGATCCAACGTGTCGTAGATGGTGACCACGCCATTTTCTTTCACCACCAGACGCCGGGCTTGCGGAAAGTAGGCGTAGCGCGAATCGTTCTGCCCACCGCTTGAGCTGGGGCTGCCAAGCTCTGAAGGCCACCAATTGGTGCTGCCAAAGTTTCCGAAGGAAGAACCACTCGTAAAGCCTTGTGAAGTGGGTTGCGTCACGGGGACGAAAACCTGTTCGCTGGCGAGGAGATTCGAAAGTTCAGAACACAGTCCCGAAACCGTGCTTTGCAAGCCGTGGTTGAACATGTCACCCACCATCGTCATGCCCCCGCGCATCCATTGGCCTGAGCCTCCCAACTCTTGATGGTAGAACTGCGCCATTGATCCGCCCCCGTTTACGACAGCAGATAGGAGAGCGCGAACGGCGTCGTAGCTAACACGGTATCGTTCCGCCAAATTGTTAACGGTCTGTTCCGCGATCGGAGTTAGTTGTTGCATTAAAGTGGCCCCTTGTGTGACAGGGAGCCTAGCGTGCGACGGCCCAGCCGGCCGCTGCGTCGTAGCGCATCAGGTTTTTGGGGACACAAAGTTAACCCCGAAGCTTCAGCAGCTCCGAGACGGTGACGAAGCGGTAGCCGCGCGCTCGAAGCTGGCGCACAATCTCGGGCACCGCCGCGAGGGACGGCTGTCGGATCGGAGGCATAACGTGAAGCAGGACAATCGACCCGGGGCGAACGTTTTGCATCACATGACGCACGATGCGCGCCGGGGCGCGGCTCACCTCTGGATCGCTCTCTGGCCCGACATCCCACAAGACGTTTATTCGGCTGGTTCGCGAGAGATGCAGCGGCAGCGCCACGAGCTTCTTACCGAAGGGTGAGCGAAATCCGTCCGGAGTATTGATGAACAAAGGCAACTCTATGCCAAGGTTCCGCTGATTCTGACGGGGGAGGCAGGCCTGACCTTGGAAGCAGATCGGCCGCCTTGGACGTACCAGGCAAGTCTGACCTTGAACAAGGCACATTGCGCCTCGGCCATAGGCGCCGTGACATTTTCGGTGAAATAGTGTGGCAGATAACCCTTTATGAACTCAACTCTTCCAGCGCGCATCTTCACCGCCGTCGACTTGATCGTCGTTCTGTTTCAACTGGCATTGGCTGCAGGTGCACCGTGGGGTCAAGTTGCGATGGGCGGGCAGTACCCGGGAACATTTCCACCCGCCCTGCGCGTGGCCGCTGCGGTTCAGGCCGGGCTTCTGCTCTTGATGGCGGCGATCGTATACGTACGCGCTGGGCTCGTTTGGCCGCGCTGGTTTCGAGCTTCTCGTTTTGCCATCTGGTTTGTGGTGGCTTTTTCGTGCGTGGCGACGCTTCTAAATCTTATCACCAGCAGTGCGTGGGAACGGCGACTGTGGGCCCCCGTGGCTGCACTGATGCTGGTTAGCAGTTTGGCCGTGGCTGTGTTGCCGATAATGCTTGACGACCCTCCTACACAGGCGCAAGCATGAGCCTATGCGGCGGTTCTTGGCTTTGGTGGCTGTGTGGGTTCTCTGCTCTGTGGGTGCTCTGTCCTGTGACAGCAGTGATGAGGACACGCTAGGCGGCGACGAGGGAGCTTCGTTTTGCCAGTCCTATGGCAAAGCCGCGTGCAAACAAGCCTTTCGGTGCACCCCCGCCTCCGACCGCGACGACTTTTTCAGAGCCTTTTTTGGGCCCAACGAAGCGACATGCGCAAGCGAACTTGCGAAGCTCTGTCGCAACCCAAGCGAGGAACTTTCAGCCAGCGTTAGCTGTGCAGTTGGCTCAAAGGTTAGTCCACAGCGGCGCGATCTATGTTTGTCCCGGCTGAGCGAGGCCACTTGCGAAGCCATTGAGGAAGGGCAAGAGACGGCTGTGTGCGAACAGGTTTGTGTCGGTCACGTAGATGGTGGGGCCACTGTTTCGGATGCATCTGTGGTCAATGACGGCGCTTCGTCAAGCCTGCCCGGAGATGCCGCTGACGCCAAAGCCGCGGGTGCTGCGGAGGCAAAACAGTTTTGTAAAGACAGCCGACCTCTGCTTTGCGACCTGACCTTTGAGTGCATTCCAAAAGCAATGCGCGGCGAGGCGTTCAAAGCGCTCTATGGAAACACCAGGGAAGAATGTGTCACGCTCACCAGCGGAAACTGTCCGAGCTACGGGGAGCAATGTACGTACAATGCTCAACAGGGCGCCCGCTGCCTCACCCAGCTTCCAGAGGAGGAATGCCACGTGCTCACGTTAGGTGGCAATCCAATTGTTGTGCCCCCAACCAGTTGCCTTGCGGCCTGTCCTCTTGCTTTAGAAGAATGAGATTGCTCATGAAGCGATCAGACGTGCCACCTGGCACCCGCAGTCGCTAGTCGCGGTGCAGTCTACAAGCCTGACAAGGGCCCGGTTGCGTCGATCGGTGCAAGGGTCTTCTGACGAAAAGTGCTTTCGCCCACTTTATCAATCGGCAGGCCCATCAGCTGCGCAAGGCTAACAAGAAGATGGTTGTGAGACGCTCCTCGCAGCCAACTTGGTTGCGAAAAGCCAATCTCAGTGGGCACAGTCTGCGGAACACGAAGATAGCGTCCACCGCGCAGTCCAAGTGATTGACCGCCCCAAAACACCGCGTTCCATGGATACGGTTGGTGCGTGGGACCTCCCTCGGTACTGATCCAAACGACCAGTGTATTGTCGAGCATGGTGCCCTCACCTTCCGATACGTCTGCAAGACGCTTCGCAAAACCAGCAACCAGATTGGCGGTCCACAAATTGTAAGCGGTAAAGCACGCGTCGTTTTCGTCAGTCAGCGCGTCGGCGCATTGTTGATGAACGTCACCTTGGTACATGGGTACGTGTTCCGGCACACCAAAAGCCGCAACACTCGTGGCTTTGCAATTCAAGGCAGTGGCAATGAAGTTCAGTGATGATACGGACAGCGCCGTAGTGTCCAATGTGCTGGCTGTTAACGGAGTCCTTTCGACGCAAGCTTTGGTTGCGGCAGAAAGTGCTTCCGACTTCAGTAGGCCGCGACGCGCTTCATTTGCGCGGGAATATCGCAGTGAACTTTGTATCGAAGTAGGCCCCCAACCGACAACAAGAGGACCATTGGGATTCTCAAGCTGACGATGAACACCAATCGCCTTGGTCGAGGAACTGCTGCATCAGGTGAAGAAAATTCGTCCACCGTATCGGCATCGCCGTTCACGTCGCGGACCATTGAAAGCGTATCAAGTTCACTGACACCCGCGTCCTGAAGATCAACAGTTGGCGGCGTCTCGTTCGACGAGCCTCCAAGGGCTGGCGTGCCCACATGCCCCTGCTCGCGGGGATTCATTTCGATCAAAGCACAGCGCGTGCGGAATCATTGGCACCTTCAGCGCCGGACGGTCACCGGGTTGGGATCTCGCTGGGCCTGGGTTACGTGGGCCAACGGTTCGCGGTGGATGTGGGGTACGGTCACTGGCCAGGCCAAGCGTTAGCGCGCCACTTGGGGTTAGGGCCAGGGTAGCCCCGGGTTGCCGCCGCTGTTCCCCGTTTTCCCTTGCACCTACCCTGCGCACAAGTATGATCATAAGTATGCGATCAACGGTGGTGTTTGACGACAATCTCTATCGCAAAGCCCGAGAACGGGCGGCTGCTCTGAACACAACGTTAAGCGATGTGGTGAATCAAGCACTGCGCGAAGCGCTGTTCAAGCCGAAGCCACGAGAGTCCCGCTTTGAGATGGTGGTGTTTGGGGATCCTTCTGCTGTCGTTTCGCATGAGCCTCAGGACTTTGCTGAGGCTTTATCAAACGACGACGCCAAAGGGTTAGGTGCGTAAACAATGCGAATGCCCGATGTGAATGTGCTGGTCTATGCACATCGCCAGGATGAAAGTGTTCACGCCAAATACAAAGCGTGGCTTACCGACCTCATCACGGGACCTCAGCCCTTTGCGCTTAGCCCTCTGGTGGGTGTAGGTTTTGTTCGTATCGTTACCAATTCACGTATTTATTCTTCACCAACGCCACTGGCCGTCGCGATCGCCGCGATTGACGAAATTGTCAGCCATTCAAATTGTCGCCTCGTTGCTCTCGATGCTAGTCATTGGCAAAAAGTGGCAACACTTTGCGCGGCTAGCGCTGCGAACGGAAAATTGGTAGCTGACGCCCAGCATGCGGCGATCGCCATCAACGAGGGCTGTACCTTCGTAACGCGTGATCGCGATTTTGCGCGCTTTGTACCTCATGGATTGCAGTGGGAACATTTGAGCTTGTAGACCCAACGGCACATCGTAACCATCGTTTCCTGGGGAACCCGGGGGTAAACGGTACCAGAAGCGTGGCTTATATAAGGGGTTTATCGGGTATTTCCTGACATTGACACGTATGTGTAACTTTAACGCAAACGCAAAGTCAGCTTAAACTTCCTATGGTGCGCCAGGTCGCCAACCGCCACCGAGTCTTGCGTGGAACGCGCCACGTCGGTGTCTTCGATGCGCAGCACGAACT
>JBBSJE010000103.1:0-19927 GCA_038257535.1 Polyangia bacterium | reverse complement strand
CAGGGGCACGATGCCCTCGTTTCGTTTCTGAGCTATCTTTATTCAACCAACGACCAGCCCCCCGAACGCATCCACGACGCGATCGCCACTCACGCGCCAGCCATCAAGGACATCGCCATGACAACCGCCGAGCAACTTATCGCTAAAGGCAAGCTTGAAGGCAGGCTAGAAGGCAAGCTAGAAGGCAAGCTAGAAGGCAAGCTAGAAGGCAAGCTAGAAGGCAAGCTAGAAGGCAAGCTTGAAGGCAAGCTTGAGGGCAAGCTTGAAGGCGAGACCATCGCCTTGTTGAGAGTGTTGCAAGCAAAGTTCGGGACGGTTTCTTCTGACACGCGCAGGCGCATTGAGGCTGCCGACGAGCCGGCGATAGCCAGGTGGATCGAGCGCGCCGCGATTGGCACCTCCCTCGATTTCGTTTTCGCGGATTCGTAAGCGATCAAAGGCGTCGAGGTAGGATGTTAGGTTAGTTCTCCCGCCGTTTCGAGCGCGAAGCTGACGGGCGGCTCCTTGCGTTTGGACTTTTCGGTTGGCAGGCCTGTAAGACGATGAAACCTTGCCCATCGTCTTGCCTGTGGTTCTGCACCACAGTCAAAGTGGCTGGACTGCGGCCTGGTTGCTGCGAGACGCGAGAAACGGCGATAAGTGGCTCATTTCACTGCCGTTTTGGGCGCAAACCTTGGCAGGGTTGCGCAGCAGCCCACAGGGGCACGATGCCCTCGTTTCGTTTCTGAGCTATCTTTATTCAACCAACGACCAGCCCCCCGAACGCATCCACGACGCGATCGCCACTCACGCGCCAGCCATCAAGGACATCGCCATGACAACCGCTGAACAACTCATCGCCAAAGGCAAGCTTGAGGGCAAGCTTGAAGGCAAGCTCGAAGGCGAGACCATCGTCTTGTTAAGGATGCTGCACGCGAAGTTTGGGACGGTTTCTCCTGATATGCGCAGGCGCATCGAGGCTGCCGACGAGGCAGCGATAGCTCGGTGGATCGAGCGCGCCGCTATTGGAACGTCACTCGATTTCGTTTTTGCGGATTCGTAAGCGATCAAGGGCGTCCAGCCGGCATGTGCGTTTCATGCGATTCGCGGGGCTCTCGCCGTTGGGGGGCCCGAACGCGAGCTGTGCGCTGTGTTGATGCGGCGGTCGAGGCGTCGTGATCCTGGGCGTACCGCACCTTTCCAGGATGGCGAAAAAACTTAGCAACTCTTTTTGCGGCGTGCGGATAAGCAAACAGGAAGGGAGAATCACATGAGCATCAAAGAAAAATTCAAAGCGATTGCAGCCGCACTATCATCCATTGAGAAGCAGTTTGGGAAGGGGGCCATCATGGCCTTGGGTGAGGGCGAAGTGCCTGAAATTGGCGTGATCCCAACGGGATCTATGGGCCTGGATCTGGCATTGGGGGTGGGTGGTCTGCCGCGGGGGCGGGTGGTGGAGATCTACGGGCCTGAATCATCAGGCAAAACCACGGTGACGTTGCAGGCGATCGCGCAAGCACAGAAGCTAGGCGGCGTGTGCGCTTTCATCGATGCTGAACACGCGCTTGACATTGGCTACGCCAAGCGTTTGGGTGTGAAGGTGGAAGAGTTGCTGGTGTCTCAGCCTGATTGTGGTGAACAAGCGCTTGAGATTGTTGACCGTTTGGTGGCCACGGGGGCCGTTGATCTCATCGTGGTCGACAGCGTGGCGGCCTTGGTGCCGCGCGCGGAGATCGAAGGCGAGATGGGCGACGCGCACATGGGTTTGCAAGCGCGGCTTATGAGCCAAGCCTTGCGCAAACTTACGGCAGCCACGGCGCGCGCTAACACAACCGTGGTGTTCATAAATCAGCTTCGACAGAAGATTGGCGTTGTGTTTGGCAACCCTGAGACAACCACGGGTGGCAACGCGCTGAAGTTCTACAGCAGCGTGCGTTTAGACATTCGCAAGGTGGGGGTGTTGAAAGATGGCGACGTGGTCATGGGAACCAAGGCCAAAGTCAAAGTGGTTAAAAACAAAGTGGCGCCCCCATTCCGCGAAGCCACCTTCGACATCATGTATGGGGCTGGCGTGGATCAAGCGGGGGAATTGCTTGATCTGGGATCTGCAGCGGGTGTGGTGGACAAAGCGGGCGCGTTTTACTCGTGGAAGGGCGAACGCTTGGGGCAGGGGCGCGAAAAGTCGCGCGAGCATCTGCTGGCCAATCCCGCTGTGATGACTGCGATCCGCGAAGCGTTGATGCAGAAGCCAGCCGATGAGCGCATGGGGCCGATGGCTGTGCCCATGGCCAAAGGCGAGACGGCTGTGATGGCTTCGGCGTAGGAACAAAATGGCGCCAGCGCACCTAGCGTTGGCGCCGTTGTCACGTTGATTTTGAAAGCACGAGTGGGATCGGGCGTGATGTCGGCGCCGGCCCTCTCGAAGCGAGTGGTCACTGGTCTGCGTCGGCGTCACTGAACTCAAACCATTCGCAGACCTCATTAAGCACAGCTGTGATGATCTGGTCTTGGATAGTCTCTTCGTCCGGCGTGTCGGTGTGTTTGTGAGCACGTCGCCAACCGTACGCCACGCCTTCTTCAACCGCGCGACAGAGGACTGGGTAGGCGCGCACCGTCATGCCGCCGGACACTGGTTGCTTCTTCTTTGTCATGCTGGTTTTATCACTTACCCAGGCATCGCCGCGGGGCATATATACGACAGCCAGAGGCTTACATGCTTAGGGGATGGCGATGACGCAGTCCTGCGAATCTGGCGAAATCCCCATCGCATGTCACGAACTCGCAGCCGTGCTCGATGGCTAGTGCCGCGTGGTAGGCATCGGCTACGATTTTGCCGCGGGCCTTGGCTTGTGTGCAAAGGTCGGCAAAAATTTTCCAACTGGTTGGGCCGTGGGTGATCGGGCGGGCGTTGTAACGGGAGCGCAAACGATCAATGAAGGCGATGGCGTCGGAGGTGTCCGTGGGCACTTCCCAAATCTTCGGATTCGTCACGATCCTAACGAACCCGCTGGCTCCCAAGTCCGACAAAGCAAACGGCTCTGGACCTCGGGCAAGGCGGTTCAACCAGTCCGCGTATCGATCGTGTTCCGGGGACTCCACTCTATGCGCGTAGATGAGCACGTTGACGTCAGGAATCAGCATGTCGCGATCTCGGTATACGCAACGATTCGAGGTCCTCGTCTTCTTGGGCCTGCGCTATCTCGACGGCCGATGGAAATCGTGCGCCGGGCCGCCCACGCACGATGAGCTCGAAAGGCGGTTCTGCCTGAAGAGGGGGCTCCCTCGTTACGTACGCTGTGACCGCCTCAGAGATGACGGATCCGAGCGTCCTGCTTTCTCGCTGAGCAAGAAGCTTCGCGCGCTCAAGCGCCACAGGGTCGATGTCCACAGTCGTTCGCACACTCCTATAATGGCAGCCAATGCATCAAGATGCCATGGCTGATGTTTCACGCATCAAATGAGATGCGCCGTCGTTGACTTGTCGCGCTAACCTTGGCCCGGCCCAAACCGCCAAAGGGTAAGACTCTCCGAAGGCTGAAAAGCGGGGCCCCTACAGTCGCACGCCAGGGGCTTGCTGGGCCTAGTCGCACTCAAGAAATTGAGTCCAAGTGTCGCTGCATCACAAAGAGGCGTTTTGCAATGGCAGAGATGCAACGGACATTGATCGCGGCGCAAGCGGTGGGCTTGGCGGACTATTTCAAGTTTCTGGTGGGCAACAAACACAGGCTGTCCAGCGGGCATTTGGCCGAACTGTCAGCACCGGAGGGCGAATCTACGGAAGGCGGCAAGCAGGCGCTTCAGCACATCAAGCTGGTGGCACAACAAGGCGGCGCCACCATTGTGATTGGCCACGTCAACACCGTTGATAAAAAGGCCGAAATCAACACCTACAATCGCACGCAAGGCATCTTGAGCGCACGCTTCGGCAAGGCGGGGTTGATAGACGAAAAGGAGTATGCAGGCCTGGTGGCCTCGATGCAGGCTCTCTTCACCGAAAGAGGCTTGGTTGTGGTGATGCTTGAAGATCGCCCGGCGGCAGTCCCAGTGGTGCAGGCAGACGAGTCAGACGCTGCAACGGCGTCGATGAAGCGCACGTGGATTGTCGTTTCCGTTGCGGCCGTGGTCCTCTTGGCGGCCGTGATGTTGCTGCGATAGCCTTAGCTCGAACGGTCCTTCGAAAGTATTTATAGTACGACGTGGTCCGTCATAAATCGGGCCCTTGGCCCGGGTTGCCAAGTAATCGGATCGCCACGCGGAACGGCTACGAAATAAGGCAAATTGGGGGCCGCGCGGAAAAATTCGCTCCGTTCTTCATGACCTGGCCGCATCGGCCCACCCGTGTCAGACATGCGGCGTCATGAGGTTGGCCAGTGTTATTTTGCTTGGCGTTCTTAGTGCGACTTTGGTGGGAGCACCGCTCGCGCAAGCTGCCGATCCCATTGAGGTCTTAATCCGCAAAGGCGTTGATAAGCGACGGAAGAACGACAACAAGGGGGCGCTGCCCTACTTTCGCGAGGCTTACGAAACAAGTCGTCGCGCTCGTGCGGCGGCGCAGTTGGGGCTATGCGAGCAGGCGCTGGAAATGTGGTTGGAGGCGGAGGGGCACCTGGCGGAGTCATTGGTTTCGCAAACAGATGCGTGGATCAATGCTCAGCGAGGAACGCTAGAAGCCTCATTGCAGGACGTGAGGCGCCAACTTGTGCGCGTTGACATTGAGGGTGCACCGGATGACGCATCTGTGAGCATTGCGGGTGTCAGGCGCGGGAAGGTGGAGGCCCCTCGTCTCCGCGATGATCTGGATGGCTCTGGGCTCGTTCCTTCAAGCAGAAGCGGAGCGTCCCCTGGATGCCAACGCGTCGTTCGAGCAGATTGCCTACGCGTGGCTGGCGACCTGCTCCTCGCCATGCTTTCAGGCGAGCCCATTCTTAAACAGATTGACGATGACCTCGCGGCACTTCGGATGTTCGCCTACATCCCACAGGAGGACAGGCACTATCCAAGGGAGTGCAAATGCCCGTTTGGCAGAACCATCCAAAGGGGTGGCGCTTAAGTGAACAGCCTTGGATCTAGGCATGCAGCAATGATCGGCGCAAACCACGGCCAAACAGCTTGCAGAGACAACAGGCTCTGTGTGCTCGTCGCCTGGCAGCACGCCAACCTTACTCTAATTTTTGCTAACCTCCCTTCCCCAAAACCGTTCGTTATCTCGTGCACTCTTTACCCAGATCACCAGCTGCAGGTCCGTTTCATACGACCCATCCGCGATCTCGCCATTTTCGCGCAGACATGCTATTCAAGACGGCGCACTGTGCCAAAGCGCGTTACATGGATCGTCACGCTTCTGATCGTGGCTTTCACGAATACCAGCCGCCATGCTGGTGCGGCGGGTGATCCTGCTGAACTGCTGATCCGGCAAGGGGTGGAGCTTCGGAAGAAGGGAAAAGATGCTGAGGCAGTCGAACGCTTCCAGCAGGCCTACGATTTGGCTCATACGGCGCGCGCCGCCGCCCAGCTGGGGCTTTGTGAGCAGGCGCTGGAGCGATGGGTGGATGCCGATGCGCATCTTGCTGAAGCGCTCGCTTCGTCGGACCCCTGGATCGAGCGAAAACGCACCATACTAGAGCAGTCATTGAACGAGGTGCGCTCCCGCCTGGCGACCGTGACGGTCACTGGCGCTCCCGAGGGCGCAGTCGTGAGAATCAATGAGCAGGTGGCGGGGGTCCTCCCCTCCGCAATTCCCATGCGCATCGTCGCTGGCAAGGCCATCATCTCGGTGACAGCGGCTGGCCATCGACGGAAACAGATTGAGAGGGTCGTAAACGCGGGAGAATCGGTGGCCATCGAAGTCACCTTAGAGTCCGACCCTGCGCTGGTGGGCCAAACCCCTCAACAACA
Organism: Polyangia bacterium; assembly: GCA_038257535.1. GTDB lineage: Bacteria > Myxococcota_A > Polyangia > Fen-1088 > Fen-1088 > JAGTJU01. The sequence goes on along the minus strand of JBBSJE010000103.1, from coordinate 14,053 downwards.
ATCGCCTGCAGGCGAAGACGCGACACCTTCTACGCCCGCGCTGCCAGCGCATACTGATCACAGCTCTGGACGAGGCTTACGAATCGGCGCTTACGCAGCGTGGGGCGTGTCTGTACTGGCTCTAGGCTTAGGAATCCACGGGCATTTGCAGCGGGAATCTGCGGCCAGCGACTTCGCGTCGCCGGACAACGCGTGTGACAAGGCCAATGGCGTCATTCTTGGCGGCACGCGGTGTGAAGCCTACGCCGACCAATTCGACAGCGGCGGAACGCGCATGGTGATCGGTTACGTAAGCGCGGGCGTGCTCGCTGGCGCCGGCCTTACGATGTGGCTTCTTGCACGCCCTGAGGCACCTTCCGACGAAACGACCACTGCTCACTTCGGCTGCGTCCCACTTCTCGCCGGCGGCACTTGCTTCGCAACCTTTTGAACTGAAGGACCGAAAACGACTCATGGCCATTTCTTCATCGAAATTGTTTTTGCTTGTGATCTGCACCGTAACGGTCGCCTGCTCCGAGCTCAAAGGTTCGGGCGTACAGACCGACGCTGGTGGCAGCGGCGGAGGCGGAGGGGCGGGGGATGGTGGGCTGCCTGAGAATTTTGATGCGCTACCGGACACCGATGCTCTACCGATGGTGCAACCGCCCGATGCGGCATCATCGCTTGATAAATGCAACCTCGATAGCGAATGCGCTACGGGGCAATGCGTAGACGGTGTGTGTTGTGACACGGCTTGCAACAGTAAGTGCCACGCCTGCAATCTGCTTGGCAAGGAAGGCATTTGCAGCCGGGTACCTGCGAATGCGCCGGAACCGCATGGTCGCTGTATCAAGGACCCTCCATGCGGCATCAGCGGCCTTTGCGATATGAATGGCGAATGCGAACTTGCCGCAAAAACCGAAACGTGCGGCGCGCCGCCAAGCTGCAAGAACGCAAAATATACGCCGCAAAGTTTTTGCGATGGCGCGGGCAGGTGCGTGAATGCCGCGGCTGGCGATTGCCCCAACGGATTGGTTTGTGGCGAGGGGATGTGCAAAGGTTCGTGCGCGCAAGATGCAGACTGTGGGTTCAATACCCTCTATTGCGAAGGCACGGTCTGCCAACAAAAGTTGGCGAATGGTATGAAATGCGTCGCGGGGAAGGGCAATGCCTGCACATCAGGGAATTGCGTTGATGGCGTCTGTTGCGGCAACGCGAGCTGCGGCAGTTGCCAAGCATGCAATCTCAACGGGGCCGGAACCTGCAGCCCGGTGATGGGCGGGACGCTCGATCCCAAAGGCATGTGCCAGGACCAAGCGCCGGGCACGCCTTGCGGCACTACGGGGCGTTGCGACGGCAGCGGGGCCTGTGCGTACTATGAAAGCGGTAAGCCGTGCGGGGCGGGCGAAAGTTGCTCTACGGCAACTTACACGGCTGCAAGCAAGTGCGATGGCAAAGGTACATGCATGAAGCCAACGGCGGCGGCATGCCCCAACAACCTGACGTGCCTTAGCAGCACGCAATGCAAGGGCTCGTGCAGCACCGATTCCGATTGTGCATTGGCTTCGCTGTTTTGTTCAAACGGGACGTGCGTACCGAAGCTTAGTAATGGCGTGGCCTGCGGGTCGGGGCGTTGTGCCTCAGGAAACTGCGTGAGCGGGGTTTGTTGTAGCACCCCCAGTTGCGGAAGCTGCCAACGCTGTGACTTGAATGGCGCAGGCACCTGCAGCGCGGTGGCCGCGGGGCAGCCTGACCCGTTGAACATGTGCGTGGATCAAGGCGCAGCTTCGTGCGGGAACACTGGCGTTTGCGGTGCAGGTGGCAGTTGTCAAAAGTACGTGTGCACCTGCGATGGGTTTGCCATGCCGAATCCGGCATCTGCGGGGCTGCCAAATCCGGCCTCGTACACATCTGGTGCTGGCTTTGTGACAGACAACGTGACCAAGCTGGTGTGGGAGCAACCCATCAGCACGGCGACGTTCACCCAGCCGAACGCGATCAAATATTGCGCAGACAAAGGTGGTGGCTGGCGCCTGCCTACGTTGGTTGAATTGTATTCTTTGGTTGATTTCACGAGGAGCAGCCCGAGCATCGACACTGCGGTATTTCCTAACACACCCGGGGTTTGGTTTTGGGCGTCTTCCGCGGTGGCGGGCAATCCCTCCTACGCGTGGTACGTCTATTTCGACAGCGGCTACACCGGCAGCAACCCCGTGAGCATTACGAGCCGGGTGCGTTGTGTGCGTTGAGGAACGCGGCCATTTTACGATTCGACATTTAAAATCAGCCACTGAAACAAGTGAACGCGTGCGCCCCTTGGAACGACCCTAACGACAAGGAGATAATGTGAATAAATCAGTATATGCGGCCGCAAGCTTTGCAGCCGCAATGACGACCATGCCTGCGTCGGTGGCCAGCGCGGTCCTGCCCTGCTATCCGGCTCCACGTTTTACCATTAGTGCCACCGAAGTTATTGACGGCAAAACAGGACTAACGTGGCAGCGTGGGGTAGCTCCCGTAGGGAAAACATGGGCCGATGCCAAAGCCTATTGCCCCACGGTGGGAGCCAACTTCCGCTTGCCGAGCGTGAAGGAACTGTTGACCATTGTAGATCTTACCAAAAGCGACCCTGCGATAGACACAGCTGCCTTCCCAGGCACCCCAGCTACATATTTTTGGACGTCCTCCGCGGTGGCGGGCAGTAGCATTAGCGCGTGGCTCGTCCATTTCAACAAGGGCGACGCGTACGACGTCGTCGTGAGCAACACGAGCCAAGTGCGTTGTGTGCGTTGAGGACGGAGACCAGCTTGCTCGCGAACGGAATGCGTGCGCAGGGTTGTAGTCAGGAATGCGAACCTCGAAGGTTCGCTCGCCTGGGGACGTAATTGGTGTGGCAAACGTGCTCTCGGAGCGTCGTCTCGCAACGCACGCAGTGACACGGAGCCTCGCGCCAAGGCCAGCTTGGTGTCGACCAATCTGTTATGGAGACAGCAAAAGCGCTACCCCCCAGCAAGAAGCGAAATCTAACGATTGGATTGAGCTCGCCGTGGGTGGCCAGCATAGGGCGACCCAGATACGTGCAAGATAAGACCGATGCCCATCCCCAATCCGCAGTAGCGGCGACAGACTGCCGCGCGTTCATTGGCAAAGCCAAACTGCAACCGCGCGGCATTCTGCCTACGTCGTGTTTACTATGGGATACCCGGAACGCTGAGTTTCACAGAGTAGATGAAAGGTTTTGCAGTGATGAATAGAGTTTTGAAATCCGATCCACCAAACGACGCGTTGCTGGGACTATTTTCAACTTTGATGTCACCTAGTTTTGTGCCGTCTGGCTTGTAAACCAAGATGGCCTTTGCGCCCTGGTCTGCGACATAAATATTGCCAGCATTGTCGATGGCAATGCCATCGGGAACGTTGAGGTTCAAGATGAACTCAGAACCTGCGCCCGTTGCACCTTCGGCGGTAACCGCGTATTTCCAAACCTTCTTGCCCTTATCATCGCCGATGTAAAGTGTCCGCTCATCTGGTGACAGCGCAATGCCATTGGGATTCTGTGGCTTCTCGGCGCCCGTGGTAATCAAGTGGACTGTTCCGGCCTTGTCGACGCGATAGGCTCCAACGGGCAGCGTGGAACCCGAGCAAGGGTTAGCTGCTGAGTTGCTGCACCACTCTGGGTCCGTGAAGTAGGTGTTGCCGTTTTTCCCCGAAACGATGTCATTTGGCGCCCGAAAGGGTTGGTTGTTGAACTTATCGGCAAGAAAAGATTTGTCGCCGGAGGGAAGCTTCATCTTGCCAACCTTGCCCGTGTGTCGTTCACAAACCAGCAGGTTGCCTGCCGTATCCAGAGCCAATCCATTGGTCCTCGTATTGGCTTTGTAGTTGGTGAATTCCGTAAACCGCATCGCGGCCGGCTTCTCTGGCTCCAACTTCCAGATCTTGGCGTTGTCGACATCGGAAAATAACAGATACCCTCCGTCGGCGATCCAAAGTGGGCCTTCGGAATCGAATCCCATCCGACCCTCGACCTTGGCTGCCTGAGGATTTCCTTCCAGAGGATTTCCGAAGGTGGCACCACCTGCGCCCCCCGCTCCACCACCCGAGCCACCGGCTGTACCGCCAGAACCTGCGGCCCCTCCAGTGCCGCCGTTGTTGCCGCCCGATCCGCCAACTCCACCCTTACCGCCGCTGCCACCACCGCCGCCGCTACCCTCGCCGGCAGCGCCACCCTCGCCGCCACCACCCTCGCCGCCACCATCATCGCCGCCCTCGCCTCCAGCGCCGTCTGAGTTGTCGCTTTTGGAGCTACATCCCAAAGAGAGCGTTGCGAATAGGAACACTGAGCAGACTGACGAGCTGATGGCCAGCAATGGCGGAGCACAATGAAGCTTCTTCATTTTGGACCTCTTTCGTTAAGGAGGGCTAACTCTAGCCTACGTTACATGGGGCCCGTCAATGAGGGTTTCTAAATGCAGCGCGACATAGTTTCAGTCTCGTCCCACTTCGCCCGCGGCGCATGATTAGGAGTACTGTAAAAACGTTAAGGTTCGCGTTGGAAGTTCAGTCGTGTTACGACCGCTTCGGGCGACGCTTTCGACGAAAGCAAGTGGGCTGCAAAGTAGGGGGAAACCGTCGAAGCGTCCGCCACGCCCTGGAAAACCGCGATGCTTGTCTTTCCTGGCGGAAGCATTCGGTAGCCAACCCCAACGGCGGTTTGCAGTTCTGAGAGGAGCACCCCCGCCCGAGGTCCGGGAACAACAATAACCCACTCGGCCGCGTCCCTATCGCCGCTCGATCCCAGGTCGATTCTGGCGTCCAGCCCATGTCCTTCAATCTCCCAAGTTGTCGGCGACGTTTGCAAAAGGCGGGCGCCAAGCTTCACGGCCAGTTCCTTTGGAGAGATTCCGGCAACCAGGTTCTGCCAGAGAAGCGCTGCAAGTTCTTGAATCGTTCTTAAAGTTTTGAAGTCTTCTGAACTCTTCCTTGTGTCAACATCGCCAGGAGGAAGCCGCGGTTTCTCGGACTCTGGGCCCGCGGCCGTCCTATTGCAAGTGACGGCGAAAGTCACGGGTGCGAGCAACGTGAGCACCAGGCCGATTCGCGATGCGACTGTCATCGATTGAGTCGGTTCACGACGAAAAGTCGGTGCGACCTGGGATAGAAGTGAATCTCGAGAACTCCCCGTCCGCGAGGCCCCATCGGGAAAAGGGGCGCTTGAACGCTATAATCATGGACGATGACTTTGCGGTTCTTCACCATAAACCCGCGGGTCGTCTATGTCGGCAGGCTTGAGGTGGACGCACCCATGGGAAGGCTCGAGTCTTACGCGTTCTCCCATCTTATGGGCCGCCTCCGTTTCGGGAGTCGTGTGCAGGAATTCGCCGTGGATTGTCTCCTGTCCGTCCAGCTTGCCGTTCCGGTTCCGGTCTTTGTAGAGGTAACACGTCATATGCCCGAAGTCGTTAAATACCCACGAGCTTGGAAGGGCGCGGATGCGATAAAGTTCTTTATGGCGTTCAGCGATGTCTTCCTTCGTTGCAGGCGAGTACCGCGATAGCCGCTCCCAGGTGTTGCGAACCTTCACCCAGATTTCACCCGCCTCCTCTTTCAGATCTGCCCCCCAAGGCACGCTTGACCAAAAAGGGTAGCGGCGGCTCACGTGACGCTTGCAGTAGGCGATTCGGTATTCTCCCGAATCGGTTGGCCCCTCCTCGAAGCCGTCATTGCCGCGACCACCTACTTCTGGCCCCCCCATGGCTTCGTATTGTTCGATTAGGACAAGTCGGCTCATTGTCCCCCCGAAACATAGTCTGTCCTCGTTACATAGGCAATGTCCTCGCGCTTCAATTCTAGGCTCATGGCGGGGCCTTGCCCCTCACCCTCAGTGCTGCCCGCCCAAGTACCGCTCCAGCACCTCCAGCAGCCCTGCGGCCGACACCGGCTTTGCAATGTGATCCGTCATTCCGGCCGCCAAGCAGCGGTCTATGTCTTCCTGAAAGGCATTTGCTGTCAGCGCCACGATGGGAATTTTCGATCCGGCAGGTTCGCTGCGAATCGCGCGTGTCACTTCGTAGCCGTCCATGCCCGGCATTTGGCAATCCATGAAAATTAGATCGTAGGTGTTGGCTCGCCACGTATAAAGCGCCTCTAAGCCATCGGCTGCCACGTCGACTTTGCAGCCCAGCTTTTCGAGTAGGCGTTGTGCCACCACCTGGTTGATCTCGTTGTCTTCAACCACCAACACGTACGGAGGCTGCGTCCAACGTTGTTCCGCAACAGCAGGGAAGGGCGTGAGGTTCCGCTGGGCGGCGGCGGTTTGCGCCACCACCGGCAACGGAAGCCTAACTACAAAGCAGGTGCCTTTGCCTTGCGGCGGATCGATCTCGATGCTGCCCGCCATCAGCTCTACCAAGTGACGGCAAATGGCCAATCCAAGTCCTGAGCCACCATGCACACGGGCCGCGCTGGTGTCGGCTTGGGTGAAAGGATGAAACAGCTTGTCCCTAAGCTCGGGCGCAATGCCAGGGCCGGTGTCGCGCACGCGGATCTGCACCTGTGCGGGTTTGCTGCTTTCTAGCTTCGCAAGTACTTGAACGTGAACGTATCCCGTATCTGTGAATTTTACCGCGTTGCCAACCAGGTTCAAAACGATCTGGCGGATGCGGGTTGCATCGCCCTCAAGCTCAGTTGGCAATTCTGGGCTGAAATCGGCCTTCAGCTCGATGCGCTTGCGCGTGGCCTCGGGCTGCATCAATCGGATCACCGCCGTGATCACCTCACGCAAGTTGAAAGGCTGCTTTGTGATCTGCAAGCGCCCCGCCTCTATGCGCGATAAGTCCAAAACATCGTTAATCACTGTCAGCAGTGTTTCACCAGATTCGTGCACGCTTTCAAGCAGCTTGCGTTGGTCTTCGTCTAGCTTCGTTTCCAGTAGCAGCTTCGACAAACCCAAAACGCCGTTCATCGGTGTACGAATCTCATGGCTCATGGTTGCAAGAAAGCGGCTTTTGGCTTGCGTTGCCGCCTCGGCTTGTTCTTTGGCGGCGATCAACTCCGCCTCTGCCATTTTGATGCGGGTGATGTTCTGGAATGAACCCACCAAACGAATGACACGACCTCGAAGGTACTGAGCTTGGCCCAGCGAACGTACCCAAATTTTTCGTCCCGTGGCCGTCACCAACTCCGTTTGTAGATCCCAAGCGGTGCCGGTTTTCTCACACAATTCCAATGCCGCTTTGACTTTTTCGCGATCTTCAGGCGGGTAAAACGCCAAGGCATCTTGTACCTGCGGCTGCTGGTCCTGAGGCAGCTCATGGATGCGGTACACCTCCTCTGACCATTTGAGCGCTCCCGTGATGAGATCAAGTTCCCACCCTCCCACCTCGGCAAGTCGCCCCGTTTCTTTCAGAAGCTGTTCCGAACGCGCCAAACGAATGCGCAAGGTTAACGATTCAACCAGAACGTTATGATTTTTGAGGCCGCTCGAAACGCTGAACGCCAAGAAGGCTGCGCTGACAAGGGCAATCGCGGTGCCCATAAGCGTTCCCGTCGCCAAAAAACGCACGGCCAAAGGCACCGTGAGAGCCACGCAGAAGGGAATCAAAGCCGCTCGCAACGGGCTAAGCGTGTTGGTTGATCCCGCCGCCACGCCCGAAAGCACAAACGCCAAGAAGATCTGGTGCGGCACGCTATCCGTTGAGAACACCAGCACCGGCGAAAGCGCCCACATACCGGCCGAAGCCCATGCGCCTATCACGAACCGGCGATGCCAAGGCTGTGCAGGCGCCCCCTCTTTGCCCTCGCGCGCCGCCGCTTTGTTGTATAGGGCGCGCAGGCCCGCTCGGCATGCGGAGACGACAAGCGACAGCGCCGCCCATATGGTTATGGACAGCGAAGGCACGTGCCCCCAAGCCGTCAACGCGATCACCACAACGTTTAAGGCCGACGCCAACAAGGCTGTGGGCAAACTGGCGTAAACCAGTTTCACCAATTCGGCGCGCAGCTCAGCCAGATCAGCAGCACTGGCCATGCCCGCCGTTTGCGGCAAAGACGGATCGTGCAGCCCCAGCATCACTCCCACGAGCCTGAGGCTAGACGAAATTTGGCGGACGTCACAGAGCATTGTGGCCGAATTAGGCACCCGCGTTTCCCGCAGCTTCGGCCCGATGGGCCTTCGCCAGCAATTTCGCCGATCGCCCGCCGTTTCCGATTTGCATTAAACATCCCCGATTCCCCGTGGCCACCATAGCGGCGCCGCTGTTGGCGATCACGCCAGGTTCGCGTTCGTCGTCACAACCACAGTATGCAAATTTCCATCGCCCGTATGAAACACGTTGGCGATCTCGGCCAAGACCTCAGGCAACTTCGTGCGGGGAATCACCCCGTCGTGCGTGCAATAATTGGGATGAATGTAGGCCTCTATGGCCTGCAAGGTGACTTTGTCGATCCACCGCCGCGGGCGCAACCCCACTGGCCAAGATCCCGCTGACCGCGCCACAGGCATCAAGGCGACAGCACCGTTTTCAACGCTGCCAACCACCCAGAGGCGTTGCCCGCAAAGGCGGGCATATGCTGCCAGGGTGCTGGCTTGCAAAGGCGTGCCTGCTGGGGGGGGGCAAGGCAGATAAAGTTCTGCGCTGCTTCATGGGAGCACGACTTTAGCCTGGTTTTGGGTTCGGGGCGCACCCTCCTGTGGCCTTTGCGCCACATAGGGGCACCACAGTGTGCCCTGGCATGAGGCCCCGTAGGCCAATCTGTATCCACCCCCGGGACTAACTGTGTACCAGTGGCACCAATGGCCATGTCCTCAGAACCTAAACACCTGATTTTATTGGGACGTGGAATGTTCCTGAAGTTGGCCCGGTTTCTGCTTAAGGAAGCTGCGAATCATTAGGAGGATTCACCGATGAAGACTGTTGGACGGGTAAAGTGGTTTAGCAACGTTAAAGGTTACGGGTTCATTGAAGTAGGTGGGCAGCCGGACATCTTTGTGCACTATTCCGAGATTCTTTCGGATGGGTTCAAATCGTTGAAGGGTGGACAGGAAGTCGAACTAGAGCTTCATGATGCTCCGCGCGGTCCCTCTGCGAAAGCAGTGCGCCGGGTTGAGCACACAAACTGAAAAAACTGAATAACAGCGTGTACCCGGGGCGTATTGAGCCCCGGGTTTCGCTTTTCTGGCCGGGCCATTCAAAGGCTGCCGATACCCAGGTGCCCCTTTAAGCTTCGTGCTACACACAGGCACGGCTCATGTTGACCTTTCTCATAGCGCTGGTTTTGGGTGCTGCCGCGTTCACCGCAGGCTTCACCCTGTTTGACCCTTGGTCGGGTGCGTTTTTGGGCCTTGCGGGCCTAATTGTTCCGATGGTTCTGATTGGGCGCAAGGTCATGAAGCGCCTTGAAACCAAGAACAAAGAAGCGGAAGCGCACATTGGTGCGCAGCGTTTCGACAAAGCCATTGCCGTGTTCGAGAGCCTGCGCCCGCTTGGGTTGTGGTTTCCGCGGTTGGCCTCGTCGATGGATGGCCAAATTGGCGTTTTGAAGTACGCCGCTCAACGCGACTTTGACGGCGCGCGGCCCTATCTGGAAAAGGCGCCTGCAAAGCTTTGGATGGCGAAAGCCATGTTGGGCGCTGGATTGTTCAAGAAGCACCAATACGAGCAAATGGAATCGGTGTTTGAAACGGCAGTAAAGAAGAACAAAAAGCACGGGCTTTTGTGGGCCACCTACGCTTACTGCCAATTCAAGCGCGGCGAAAAAAATAAAGCCTCAGCGGTGCTCGCGCGTGGCATTGAGGCTTTGCCCTCTGATGCACGACTCAAAGCGCACCAAGCCGCTTTGGAGAAAGGCAAGAAGCCCAAGATGTCCGCCTACGGGTCTGAGTGGTATGCCTTTCACATCGAAACGCCTGCGATGGTGGCTCAGGGGCAACCGAAGTTTATGCCTCCCCCAGACAAAATGGGTGGTCGTCGCGTGCGCATGCGGCGCATGTAACGGTGCTTGAGGCCTTAAGCTTTGGCGCCGCTTCAGATTCTGCCTGTGCCCCCGGGGCGCCAGTTCGTTTGGCCCGTCCCCGGCTCGAAAAGCATCACCAACCGCGCGTTTATCTTGGCGGCTTTGGCCGAAGGCACCACGCGGCTCACGGGGGTTTTGCAAAGCGATGACACGCGCTACATGCGCCAGGGCCTTGAAGCGATGGGCATCCGCATCGACGCTGGCGACACGCCTGACGAGGTTGTGATCCAGGGGGGCCGCAGCCGGCTTGTGGCGCCCAGTGCACCCATCTTTGTAGGCAACAGTGGAACCACTGTGCGGTTCTTGGCGGCGGTTGCCGCTCTGGTGCCGGGGAAAACCACGCTGGTGGGCGATGAGCACATGGCCAAGCGACCCATCGCCGATTTGGTGGAGGGCCTTCGCCAATTGGGCGTGCCCGTCAGCTGTGCGTCGGGCTGCCCGCCGTTGACCGTTGAAGGTGGGCGGGTGACCGGTGATGTCGTGAGCATGCGTGGCGACAAATCCAGCCAATATTTTACGGCGTTGCTGTTGATGGGCGGTCTGATCGGTAAGCCATTGCACGTGAGCGTGCAGGGCACTTTGGTGAGTCGCCCCTATGTTGAAATGACCATTCGCATGTTGCGCGATTTTGGCGCGCGCGTTGATGACGAAGCCGGTGGTTTTGTGGTGCATCCGGTGATGGCATATTCGCCAACCGCTTACGCAATCGAGCCTGATGCGTCGGCCGCCAGTTACCCTTTTGCTTTGGCCGCAGCAGGCGGGCATGACATCACGGTGCAGAATCTGGGCCCCAACTCCCTTCAAGGCGATTACACCTTCGTTGATGTGCTTGAGACGATGGGCGCTTTGGTTGAACGCAGCCAAACCCACACACGCGTGCGCGGGCAGGGCACTTTGCGTGCCGTGGATGTTGATATGCATCATATCTCCGACACGGTCATGACGTTGGCGGCGATTGCGCCGGTGGTCAGCGGCGTCACAACGATTCGCAACGTGGCCAACATCCGTATCAAAGAAACCGATCGCCTGCTTGCCACGGCCCAAGAACTTCAACGTTTGGGGCAGCGGGTGCAGATGGGTGAAGATTGGTTGCGAATTGAGCCCCAGCCGCTCACCCCTGCGCAAATTGAATGTTACAGCGATCACCGCATGGCGATGAGCTTCGCGGTGCTGGGCGCGTTAGCTACAGGGGTTCGCATCGGCGATCCCGCCTGCGTGTCGAAAACGTATCCACAGTTTTGGCAGCATTTACAGGCGTTTTCAGCAATATGAGTCGTTCGCGTAACGGCTAAAGCCGTCTAAATGATCTCGAGGGTTTCGCCAAAGAAACCGAAAAAACGTAGCGAAAACGAAGCGGGTGAGAAAAAATCGCTACGACGACATCTCCTATTGGAAACGTTGCCGCGCGTACCGCACATTTGAGATCAGCTTCACTATGCCGATGACGTTTACGGTGCGCCCCTCACATTTGATTTGTCTGGCCGCAGGCTTCGGCTTGGCGGCTTGGCTTGTTCCTGCTTTGCCGCATGCGGCTTTGACATCGCCCGTTGCGCAAGCGCGGCTGGATGTGCAACGACAGCTGACGTCAGGCAGCGTGGCCGATCGCATGCTCGCGCCAACCGCCGATGCTTTGGCGCCCACCCTCGACGATGAGGATGTGGCCACCAGCCCGACGGCCACGGCAAAGCGCAAAGGTGGGGACAACGCAGCACCAGCCGCCCATGCCGATTCGGAAACCGCCATGCACCGCGCTTTGCGTACCTCGGTGGCGATTCGCGTGGGACCGTCCTACGGTGCCGGCGTTTTGGTGTCGAACGATGGCTTGGTTCTGACCGTGAATCACGTTTTGGAAGATGGCAAACCGGTCCGCGTTAGTGTGGCGGGCTTGCCTTGGCGAGAAGCGAAGATCGTGTCTCGCGATTTGCTTGCTGATCTGGCGTTGCTGAAAGTGAATCTGCCCCAAGAGGGGCCGCAGCGTGTAGCCGCTCTTGGCACGGTCACCAAATGCCAACCGGGCGACAGCGTTTTCACAATTGGTAGCCCTGCAAGCATGCACTTCAGCCTTACGCGCGGTGTGCTTTCGTTTGTAGGCCGCAGGTTTGGTGGATACCGCTACATCCAAACTGATTTGCCCATTCAACCCGGCAACTCGGGGGGCGCGCTTTTCAATGAACAAGGCGACGTGGTGGGCCTGATGACCTTCGTGCTTCGCAACGGGCAGAATCTCGGATTTGCCATGCCCATCGACTATGCACGCAGCAAGTTCCCAGAGTTAAAGGCGCTCGCCAAGTCGGCAGATGGCGTGGGCTTTAGCGCTTGGGCACAAAGCAAAATTGAAAATCCCCTCTGATAACGAAAGCGCCGGCCGCGAAACCCAAAGGCTTCGCCCCGGCGCTATATGTACTAACCGCATACGATTCGTTACGGCTGAACGGGGGCTGAGGCGCCACCGGGGCTGGTAGAGCTTCCGCTTCCGCCTTCTACGGGGTTCACCACAGAATCGGAGCTTCCGCTACGACGCGTGCCGGTTCCCCGGTTCATGTCCGTACCGGGAGACGTGCCCGTGCCGCGGTCCATGGTGCCGCCGGGCGTTCCGGTGCTGGGGCTTGTGCCCGTGCCCGTGCCCATGCTGCCGGGCGTGCCCGTGCCCATGCTGTCAGAGCCCGTGCCCATGCCGCCTGGCGTGCTGCCGGGGCTTGTGCCTGTGCGGTCAGAGCCTGTGCCCATGCTGCCTGGCGTGCCTGTGCGGTCAGAGCCCGTGCCCATGCTGCCTGGCGTGCCCGAGCGCCCTGTGCCCATGCTGCCGGAGCCCGTGCCTGTCCCGCGTTGCGTGCCTGCTCCTGGGGTTGTGGTGCTATCTGGACCAGCTTCGATGCCAGTGCCAGCTCCCGGGCTCGTGCCGAAGTCGGTGGTGTCGCTGGGGCTGCCGTAAGGTTCTGTACCCAAACCGGGTGACGAGTTGTCGATTCCGTCCAGGCTGCCGGGAGCCATCGCGTCATCAAGGCCGCGAACGGGCACCTGATCACCAGCGCCCGAAATGCCCAATTGGCGCATGGTCTCCTCATCCAAGCGTCCCGAGGACTCGAGCTGACGGGCTTGCTGATATTGCCGCAAAGCTTTTTTCGTCTTGGCGCCGGCAACGCCGTCGATGCTGCCTTGGTAGATGCCTTCAGCCTGCAGTGCCGTTTGCAGGTCCATAACTGTTTCACGTTCCAAGGAGCTTAGGCTGCCGTGCTTCTGGTGCTTGTCGGCAGCGCCCATGCGCTTGTAACCCGTCTTGTCGTGTTGGCCCGCGGTGCCCTGGTCGCCCACCGAGAAGGTGTTGTCGACTTCGTCACCCGTGGCTGATTTCGTGGGTTCAGCTTCAGTTTGCGCGTTCTCCGCAGAGCGCTGTTGCCCCGCACCGTTTGATCCTCGCGCGCTGGGTGCGGGTGACAGAGCACCGCTTGAACTTGAGCCGCCGGCTTTGGCCCCTGCAGCAATTGCCGGCACGCCCACGCCCAGACTTAAGAACAACGCAGCCATCATTGATGTTTGTTTTGAAAAATTCATGTTCATCCTCCCCATCCGAATCGTTTCATTAACCTTGTAAAAAGGTTCCTACCCTGATTGTGCATTCGCCGTGCCGGTCGACCGATCACTGGTGAATGCAGCCAATTTGCTTGCGAAAGCCGACCTGACAGCCACGCTCAAGCCCAATCCGTCACGGGCAGGCCCCAGGTCACAGCTGTGGAACGGGGGCAGTTGCACCCCAAGGGTCACCGGCAGCGGCAACAAAACGGTTTACGACTTCGGGGGGGCGTCAGGCGCGTTGCGAAGGAAGTCGGCCATCTGCGCAAACGCGTGTTTCAAGTGTGCCACCACGTCGGGCGCGAAATTGCCAGGGGGAATGGCGGCGTCCATGCAACGTAGCCACGCGTCACGCATCTGGGCGTTGATGGAGACGGTTGCGTGTCGCATTCGTAGCCGCGGATGGCCATGCGTGGCCATGTAAGTTTGGGGCCCGCCCAACCATCCGATTAAGAACAATCGAAAACGCTCTTGGGCCTCAGCGTCAACT
>JBBSJE010000102.1:0-20020 GCA_038257535.1 Polyangia bacterium | reverse complement strand
TTGGCTATTCCTTCAACAAGGCCGCCGCGATCACAAGCCTTTGGATTTCGCTGGTGCCCTCGTAGATCTCAGTGATCTTGGCGTCGCGATAATGCCGCTCCACGGGGTAGTCGGTAAGATAGCCGTAGCCGCCAAACACCTGCACGGCCTCTTTGGCCACTTTGTTCGCCACCTCCGACGCAAACACCTTTGCCATCGCGGCTTCCTTGCCGTATTTGCGGCCTTCGTCCTTCGTGACGGCCGCGCGCCACAGCAGCATCCGCGCCGCGTCAATCTCGGTAGACATGTCCGCCAACTTAAATTGAATGGCCTGATGCTCTGAGATGGGCTTGCCGAACGTCTTGCGCTCGACCGCGTAATGGGTGGCGGCCTCAAAAGCCGCCTGGGCAATGCCCACAGCCTGCGCCGCGATGCCGATGCGTCCACCGTCAAGGGTCCTCATGGCGACCCTAAAGCCATCACCTTCGGCCCCCAGCAGGGCGTCAGCGGGAACGCGGCAGTTGTCGAAAAAAATCTGCGCCGAGTGCGAACCGCGAATGCCCAGCTTGTCATCCGCGGGGCCCACCGTGAGCCCAGGCGTGTTGGTGGGCACCAGGAAGGCCGAAATGCCATGATGTTTGCTGGCCGCATCGGTGGTGGCAAACACCAGCACCACGTCGGCCTGGGGCGCGTTGGTGATGAAGTTTTTTGTGCCGCTGATCAGCCAATGGTCGCCGTCTTTGCGCGCGTTGGTTTTCTGCGCGGCCGCATCAGAGCCAGCTTCGGGCTCGGAAAGCGCGTAACAGCCCAACATCTTTCCGGACGCCAAGGGTGAAAGCCATCGTTGCTTCTGTGCGTCGGTTCCGAAATTCAAGATGGGGTCGCATACCAGAGAGTTGTTGACCGACATGATCACGCCGGTGGAGGCGCAAGCCTTGCAGATCTCCTCAAGCGCCAGCACGTAGCTGACGGCGTCCATCCCGGCCCCGCCCCAGGCGTCGGGAACCGCAATGCCCATCAAACCCAGCTCTCCCATCTTTTTTATCAGTTCAGCCGGAAACCGATGCTCTTTGTCGATGCGAGCGGCCTGCGGCTGGACCTCTTTGGAGGCAAACTCGCGGGCGGTGTCTCGAATCAGCGTTTGCTCAGGCGTAAGCGCAAGATCCACGCGTTTAACTTACCATGGCGTCAGGCACCCTGCCCGGCGTGGCCGGCGCCTAAAGCAGCTGCGTCAAGCGCCGGCGCTTCTGCCAGGGCTTGCACGCTTGGTTCAGGTTGCTACAAGGCCAACCGCCTGACATCTTTGACCTTGCCATGGCCCTTCGCCCCATTCTCCGTTTTCCCGATCCGAAGCTTCGCGAAACCTCCCAACCCGTGACCGAGTTCGGCGAGGCGTTGCAGACGCTTGTGGACGACATGACAGAAACGATGTTGGACGCCGAAGGCGCAGGGTTGGCGGCCATTCAAGTGGGCGAGCCGCTGCGCCTGTTTATCATCGACGGCCACGTGGCGGGCGGCGAAGAGGGCGCGCCGGCGCTGGTGTTTGCCAACCCCGAACTGTTGGAAGTCTCCAGCGAGACCCAAACAGGCGACGAAGGCTGCCTATCTTTTCCGGGCGTTTTCGTGCCCGTAAAGCGCGGGTTGCGGGCAAAAATTCGCGCACAGGACGTCACTGGCGCGGCGTTCGAGTTCGACGGTTCAGAGCTTGTGGCGCGCGCCTTCCAGCACGAGACCGATCACCTCAACGGGCGTTTGCTCATTGATATGGTGGGGCCGGTCAAACGCGAGATCATCAAGCGAAAAATGCGCAAAGAAGCCGCTTTGGCCGCCGAGGCCTGAGAGCCCTCGGCGAGCCGGCTGCGGCAAACGCAAACCAGCGCCCCGATCACACCCGTATTTTGGCCGACACGTCACCGCGGCCGTCCCAAAGTCGTTTTTCTTTCGGCACGCCGTAGGCCATGAGCATGGTGTTGTAGAGATCGATTCCCGCGGCGTTGACGTCAATGAAGTCATTGCCACCCACGCGAAAGCGGCCGTTGCCGCTGTTGATGATGTGGAACACCCCGCGCAATTCCTGCTCTTTGCTGCCGTGAACGCCGTTTCCCGATTCGGTGGTGATGGTGATCATCGACGTGTCCAAAACGGTTTTGCCGTTGGGCTCTTTGATGGCATCAAGCTGCTCAAGCAAGTACGCAATCTGCGCCATCATGAAGTGCAGGTGTTTTCGGCAATTTGTGAAATCGTTGCGGTGCCAGTACTCGTGACTGGTTTCTCGGTCGTCGAACGAAGCGATGGCTTTTCCGTTGTGGGTATAAGCGCCCTTGAGCCGGATGCGTTCGCCACCCGATTGAAAGATGAAACTGCCGAAGCGCACCCGGTCGCACGCAATGCCTTGCGCAAACAGTTTCGCCATCAGGCGAACCTCATTGCCCAGCTTGTCCACGGTCACATCGATGCCGTCGCCATCGCCGCCAAGCCGGTGCCCGTAGAAGTCGCCTGTAGGAGATGGCGGCGCCTGGCAGGTTGGCTGCGCGGGGGTCATGCCGGGGTTTTCCTTCATGGCCACAAAACCAGCCACTTCCTGTTCCAGCGAACGAACGCGGTCAAAATGATCCTTGACCGTCACCTTCGAGGCTGCGCCAAGATTGCCAGCGTCGGAGGTGAAATGCTTATACTGGTCAAGCACCGAATCAAGCACGCTCTGGCGCATGCTAAGCCGCCGCAATTCTTCAGCGGCCACAGCCGGATCTTGCCCGGGTTTCATTTCGCCCCCTGCAGGTAGGGAGCCGAATATTTTTGTGAACAATTCTTTGGGAGTTTGCGGGGGTTGTGGGTCACCCGAGGGCTGACCGTTGGCATTGCGGCTGTGAATGTAACGGTTGCTAGAATCGCTAAATCGCCACCACGTGCCCGTGTCAATCGCGTTGAACACCCCCGCCGGCATGGCATTGGGGTGAACGTGCAAACGCAACGCTTGGTCCAGAGAAGCACCGCCGGTCACGCTTTTGGATCGGTTTATGCCGTCGGCATTGGTGCCGGTAAACGCCACCGCCGCGCCGTCATAGTGGGCGTTACCGCCACCCCAGCCATCGACTTGATCCACCCCTGTCAAAAACGCCAATTTGCTTTTGAACTTGTCAAGCAGCGGCTCGATCGGCAAAAGCCCACCGCGAGTGGTCATCCTATCGGCCTGGATTTCGCGCTGATATCCCAAGCCGAAGAAGATGTTAAACGCACGAACCAGCGGCTCGGGATCCGCCGCAAACAGGCTTTGCGAGCACATCTCCTCCAAAAACGGCAGCCCAACGGTGACCCCACCTGCCCCGCGCAAGAACGTACGACGGCTAAGAACGTGTTTGTACTTCATCACGCCAATCCTTTCAGGGAGCCACGGTGCGGATGCGACGAAACTCGGGGCTCAAGGCCAAGGCTTGAACCATGTCTTGGTAGCTCGCCTCAGGGCTCAAACGTTCCCTGGCCACATTCAAGTAGCATCCGTCCGACTCCCGCAGCGACCGCGCCTGCAGGTACTGAGCGGTTTTCAGCAAAGCGCAATCTCTAACCCGAGTGCTATCGGCCAAAAGGCTCATCATCTCGGCAGGCGTTTCGTAGCTGTGCTTCTCCTCAGGGTTGTCGGGGAAGATGATCCAACCGTCTTCGGGCAAGGCATTGCCGTGGGCATCCTGGTCGCGGTATTCGCCCGTGCCGCGGTAGCGAACCATGCCCCAAACCAAAGGCTCGAATTGCTGGTGGCAACCGCCACACGAAGGATTGCTGGTTCGCGTTTCCGACGACACCCGCACCGACTCGCCCGGCTTCGCCGGGGTGGGCGTTACATTGAGCCCCGGAGGCGGGCTGGCCATTTCCCCGCACAAAACCTCATGCATAATGTGCAACCCCGCGCGCACCGTGGATCCTTCGGCGCCGCCCAAGGACGCCATGCTTCCCTGGGTCAAAAGCCCTCCGCGAGGCCCCACATCGGTAAGGTCGTACTCCTGCACGCCGTCTTTGGGATTTGGCAATTGGTAATGCTCTGCCAAGCGCTTGGACACGGTGGTCGTTTGCGTGTTGAACATGCTGGTGAGAGGAAGCTTTTGCTCTAACAATCGCGTGAACAAGGCGCGTGTCTCATCCTGCATGTCTTTGAGCAGCGCAACATTGAAGTTCGGATTGTGCGTTTTGAGTTCCTCACCATCGTCAAGACGATGAAGATCCATCCAGTCGTCTAAGAACGTAACGGCCGACGTCTTTGCACGTGGATCCTCCAACATGCGTCGAACCTGCGCGCCAAGATCGGCGTCTGAGCTAAGCTTGTTGGCCTCAGCGGCCGCAAGCAGATCCTCATCGGGCGTTGACTGCCATAAGGCAAAGCTCAGGCGGCTGGCCATGGCATACGGTGGCAACTGCACCTCGCCACCATCCCCGGTCTCGTTCTCAAGGCGATACAAAAACCGCGGTGATTGCAGCATCGCCGCCACAACAAACTTGGTTGCTTCGGCAAACGAGTACGACTTCGATTTTGCCGCCGTGTAGACTTTCTCGAACGCCAATCGTTCGGCGTCAATCACAGGGCCCCGCAAGATCTGGACGCCCATGCCGTTTATGAATTTGGTTTGACAGTCGTTTGTGAACGATGAACACGACGCCGCATGCCGACCGATGAGATCGCCCACATTCACCGCGGCAACAATGTCATTGGCCAGCTTCTCGAAAGCCATGATGTGTTGCTGGGAAATGCCAAGCGATTGGTTGTTGAAATCACGCAAGGTGGGCTGCGCGTCAGGAATGGTTTTGCGAGCGGCGTCCCGAATGTCCACAGCGAACAAATCGCGCGCGGCGTTGGCCAATTCGTCGGCGGTTAAGCGGCGGGCCTGCCCCGGAGCAGCGCTGGCCCGGCCGCGATCGCACTTGAACTCCTCGCCAACCTCGATTTGTGGCAGTTCCTCGAAAGGCGGCAGATCTTTGGTGTCGTTGGGCGGAGGGACTTCGCCATCCTCTTCCCCCCGATCATCGTCGCCGCCTGACCCCGGCTTGGACACGCCAGTGCATGCAACTCCGGCAACGCACAGCAGAAAGCTGACCATACCTGCCGCCAAAGCCCCTTGAACCCGCCCGCGAAACTTCTTGCTGGACGTACGCATTCTCTGACCTCCTCGGAACCTATCGAGTGGCTGGTCAATTGGTCGCTACCGCAAAATGTGGCAGCTTCGGAAGCTTAGTGTGACCGCGGTCGCATGAGATGTAAAACAAAATGTACCAGAGAATAACCATTCATTAACAACACGTGGTTGTTACTCAGGCCCCATGGATAAGAACGTATCAAATCTAAGCTGAACGGCTGTGGCGTAGACACCATGGCCCTACCAGCGAAGGCTGCTAAGGTCGCGGCATGTACGACGACGATCCTGTGGAAGGAAGGCCGCGTCGTGGGCCTTCGCTGTGGACGGTGGTGTTGGTGTCGATTCTCGTGTCGGCATTCACGAGCGGGGGCGCCTTCTGGGGCCTTCGTTGGGCAGAGCGACGCGGTCTATTTGAGGGCGAGGCCACGCAAGTGCCCGATGTGGTGAACATGAACTTGGCGCAAGCGCGCGAGGTGGTTGCGGCCCGCGGCTTTCTGCTGATTCTGGGCACGGAACGATCGGACGCCACCGCACCGGCGGGTTCCATCGTCGAGCAATCGCCTCTGCCCGGATCCGCCGCAAAGACGGGCAGCAACATCACTGCGGTTGTGTCCACCGGGCCCGTGATGGTTCCAGCGCTTTCGGGTTTGAAGCCCGAAGAAGCGGCTCAGAAATTGAAGCAAGCTGGGCTGGCCAGCGGCGCGCGCAGCGAAAAGCCCCACGCCACGGTGCCAGCCGGCACCGTAATCGCCTCGCAGCCCGCTGAGGGAACACCCGTTAAAGCCGCGGAACCCATTGGCCTCATCGTTTCCAGTGGCCCTGCAGGAACAGAGGTGCCCAAAGTGGTGGGACAGCGAATCGCCAAGGCCAAGCAACTTCTCAAAACCGCTGGTTTTGAAGTTGGGAGCACCCGCTATGGCTACAGCGACTACAGCGACGCCTCGGTTGTGCTGAAGCAAACGCCTGAAGCGGGTGAATTGGCGGCGCCCGGATCAGCCGTAGATCTTGTGGTCAACGAGCCTGATTGAAATGGCGTTGCCGCGCCCGCTACTGGGCTTTCTTGCGCGCCCGGCGTGCGCGCCGCTGCTTTTGTTTGCGCAGTTTTTCGATGGCTAGCAGGGCCGGGCTGTCCTTTAGTCCCAGGCGCGCTTCAAGTCGTTCGCACAGCAGCCGTCGAGCAAAAAACCGATTCAGCCCTTGTGACCGGTCCTTTTGGCATTTCACCATGATTCCGGTGGGGGCGTGGGTTAGCACCACGCACGTCGCGACCTTATTTACATTCTGACCGCCATTGCCACCCGAATGAATGAAACGTTCCTCCAGATCGGATTGACGCACACCCAGCTGTTGCATGCGCTGGAGCAAAGCCAAAGCTTTTTCGGGCGAAACCGGAAACACAATGTCTTTGACGTTTAGGGCGCGTCCGCTTCCTCGTCTTCACGCGCCACCACATCGTCCCAGAACAGATCCCAGGCTTCGCTCGTGGAGGTCAACGCGATCGCGAGCCCCGCGGTGGCAAGGCCACGCCCCGATTCCCCAAGGCTGGTGAAGCAGCGAACCACAACCCCCACCGCCAAAAGCGGATCGCCTTTGGGGCCGGTGGCGCGAATGCGCAGCAGCGTGCCTACAGGACGCAACTCCGGCGTTGCGGCGAATAAGCCACCTCGGCTCACGTCCACCGTGCGCGCCGGAAACTTGATGCGCCCGTCGGTTATCTCCAAGCGAACTTGGATGGGATTACGACGCGACGCACGACGATCTTGAGCACTTTGTGACATCTGGCGCATAAGCGAAATTTTGCCTCCCGCTATCCGTCGGCACAGATCGAGGCCGAATTAAGAACTTTGGCGCGACAAAGTGCGATAAGCAATCGTCGGGCGACCCGCAGTGATGTTTTTGTCTAGGGAGCCACCGCTGCCGAGGCCTCAGATGCCTCTTCTGGCCTAGCCTCCGCCCCACCTTCAAGGAAGTCGGTAAGAAACGCCTTGGCCTTTTCGTCCCAGACGTCGCCGAAGGCCTGTGCGTAAACAACCGCCTCCTCTTGCGAGCCAGGAACCGCGGCCGCTGGGTTATCCACGCGTCGGCGAACTTGGCCCAGAATCGCACGCCCCAGGTAACGATTGGCTTCATGCGCTGAAGCCAACGAGGCTTTCGCCCCGGCGTTGTCTCCCGTCAGCAGCTGCGCCAAGGCCAGGCCCATGTACGCCCGCCCGGTGGCGGTAGGAAATTCGGCGGCCGCTTTCAACAAGGGGATGCCTTGGTCGGCTTGTTCTAGCTTCACCAGCGCTTTGGCGGCCACCAATCTGGCCTCGGTGCCTACGGGGCCGTTATCAATCTCGTACACGTTCGCCAAGGTGGTGCGGGCTTTTTCGTATTGCCCTTCGTCGTAGGCCAAACACCCCAGCGCGTGGCTGGCGCGAATGAAAGGTTGCGCCTCGGGACGAGTGAAGGCGTCGGTGACGCCATCGGCTTTTAGGGACGCGGCCAGGTCGGCCTTGCGCGCGATGGCGGTGTCAAAACGTTCAACCGCCGCGTCCTTGTCACCTTGGGACAGATTCGCCATGCCCACGCCCACGATGGCGTCGACCAAATCGGCATCCAGCTCAAGCGCCTCTTTAAATTTCTTTTCGGCGGCTCCCGGACGACGCTGTTCAAACAGGCGCCACCCCGCCAACAAGACAGCCTTGGCGTCAGGCGCCGACGGCGCGGGCGCCAACGCCGATTCGTCGTCGCGCAAATGGCACTTCTTGTACTTTTTGCCCGAGCCGCACGGACACACGTCGTTGCGTCCTGTTGATTCAAGGCGAAGTTTGGCTTCTGGAGTCTGGGCTTGTGCGGTGGTCATGATGCGTCCGAGGGGCCACACCATAGCATCCCTGTGGTGGCGGCGGCACCCGTTGTAAGGCCCAGCTAGCGCGGGCGCGCAGGCCCCATCTTATTGACCTCGGCCTGCAACCCGGCAAGCGTTTGCTTGTCAACATCGACCAATCGGATGCCCAAACGCTTCTCATGCTTGGCCACCACCTTGCCTTTGCCCGAAAACATCATGCGGCCATCAAGGCTTACCAACGCCACATCAAAGAGCGTGCCCAAAGGTACATCTTCCGTTCCAGGCACCACAAAGCCGCCCAAACGAATGTTGAGCAGCGGGTTGTAAACGAAGTAGCCGGCCGTGGCTGGATTGATCTGTACCTGCAGCGTGCGACCTGTAAACACAACGCCATCGGCAATGGGGGTGGCGCCCGCAAGTCCATGCAAGGCTTCAGCGGCCGTTGGATCGGCGAACTCGGCGCCTACGGTGGGGCGTTTGCCCTCGCGGGTGTTCACTTCAACGATGCGCTCGATCAAGGCTTTGCTGCCCCCGTCGAGTTGCAGGAACCTTACACCTATACCAGGCGGGGTCGTGCTGATGCGCACCACCTCAGCCGCGCCTTGCAACAATGCAAACCCGTCGGCGAGCGCAAACTCAAACTCAACCACACTGCCAACATCCAAGGCCTCCGCGGTGGCGATGAACATGCCCGTGCGGCTGATGTTGATCGACTGCATCTCCACGAAGTCGAGAATGCTGTGGTACCGGATGCGCACAGGGGCAATGACGCCGGCGCGCGGGTCACGGCTTGGTCCAGAAAACCCAGGGCGGTCGCCCATGCTTTGTCATGCCTCCGGAACAAATTGTTCGGGGGGCTTTCCGCCATCTCCAAAGAAGAAACCCTCAGCTTGCTCGAGCAAAATCTGCTGGCCCTGAGACGACGTGAGGTCGAGACGGTATTCGTTCACGATTTTTTTCGAGAACTCCACCCACTCCATCCACGCGCGCTGGGACACGCCGTCGTAGATGCGTTGGCCCAACTCATTGTTGAAGGGCTTGTAAGACATGCCCGGCAGCTCTTGGCCAAGCTTTGCGCAGTTTACCATTCGCGGCATAAGAAACGGGTGCTCCTGAACGAACTCTTGAGATCTCAGAGTGGCAGGGCGCGGCTAGTTGCGCAACCGCAGCGAGCCACCATGCGAACGAGGCGTGAATAAGGTCCCGAGCACCCGTGCGGTTGGTTACCGTTGCTCCCTTCCGGGCCTGGCGGGTTTCGCCAACGTTACGCCACCCGGGACCAGGGCGTATTAGTGTCACATTCACGACGGTCGCGCCAGTCCGCCGGAAAACTTTGGCAAAACTTCCGTCAACATCGCGGCGTTGTGACGTGGCATCGCACGAAAATCGCTGCGGTCCGCGGATGCCTGCCGCTGCATTGAGGAGAGAGAGGGATTCGAACCCTCGGAACCTCGCGGTTCACACGATTTCCAATCGTGCCCCTTCGACCACTCGGGCACCTCTCCAAGCTTTCCCCCACTCCCACGCCACCCGTATTTAGTTTTTTGAGGAGAGGGAGGGATTCGAACCCTCGTTGGGCGTAAACCCAAACCTGATTTCGAATCAGGCGCCTTCAACCGGACTCGGCCACCTCTCCAGCACCAAGGACACGAACGTATGCCCCGTAAGGGGCCGGTCCGTCAAGAGCCTGTGCACCTTGAGCTCGTTTTCCTTGGCTCCAAATGGACAGGAATCTCCCCCGAGGCAGGGGATGGCGCCGCAAAGATCGGCTACCATGCGGCGCTATGCCGCTGAAGTTGCCGCGATTCCGTCCCCCCTTGATGCTGGCCCTTGGGCTTTGTTTCGCCGAGCTTGCCTATGCGCCCAGCGGCTTCGCAGCCCCACCTGACAAAACCGCCGGCAAAGCCGCTGGCAAAACCACCCCGCCGCTCGTTAGCCCTCTCAAGGTCGAGGTGACGCTTGAGCGTCAAGACTGGACCTACGCCGTAGGCGAATCCGCTACGTTTTTCGTGCGCGTCACCCGCGACGGCAACGTGGTTCCGGGTGTGAAGCTGCACTACGCGTTGGGCTTCGAGAAACAGCCGCCCCTCCACGAAGGGGACGCGGAAATGGTGAGTGAGGGCTTGGCTTTCAAAACCGGCGCGATCGACAAACCCGGCTTTGTGGCCTGCGAGGTGGAAGTGCAGGCCGAGGAGCGAACGTATCGGGGTCGCGCGGCGGCAGGATTTTCGCCGGAAAGCATCGCCCCCACCACAGCGAACCCCAGCGACTTCGATGCGTTTTGGCAGGCGGGAAAACAGCAGCTGGCCGACATCCCTCAAGACGCTCAGCTCACGCCCATGCCTGAGCGTAGCAATGCCAGTGCAGCATGTTTCCATGTGAGCTTGGCGAACGTTCCTCAGGGCAAGCCTCCCTCCGATGGCAAACCGGGGCCGCCCAGCCGCATTTACGGCGTGCTTTGCGAACCTACGGCGGCGGGTAACTTTCCCGCGGTTTTGATGGTGCCAGGCGCGGGCGTTCGCGCCTACAAGGGGGCGCCAGATATTGCCGCGAAGGGCCTTATCACCTTTCAAATGGGCATCCACGGCATCCCCGTTAACCTTGACGGCGAGGTCTACGAGGCTTTGGCACGGGGCCCGCTGCAAAACTATCCCCTCATCCACAGCGAGGACAAAGACCATTACTACTATCGGCGCGTCTACCTGGGCGCCGTGCGTGCCAATGACTTTCTCACCTCACGCGCAAAGTGGAACAAGCAACAGTTGGGCGTGATGGGAGGCAGCCAGGGCGGCGCTTTGGCCATCACCACGGCCGCGTTGGATGGGCGAGTCAAGGCGCTGGTTTCTTATTATCCCGCGCTGTCAGATCACACAGGGTTTCTGCATGGGCGCACGGGCGGTTGGCCGTTCATGCTGCGGCCCGAGTCGGCACGCACGCCCGCCCGCATCGCCACTTTGGCTTACTACGACGTGGTCAACTTTGCCAAAAGGGTGAAGGTCCCGGGCTTTTATTCGTGGGGCTTTAATGACGAAACCTGTCCTCCCACCTCGCTTTACGCGGCCTACAACGTTATTACCGCTCCCAAAACGCTGACGTTGGCACTGGCCAACGGGCACTTCACCACGCCCGAACAAAGCGAACAGGCCGACGCGTGGCTGTGGAGTCGCTTGGGCGTGCGCAAAGACAAATCCAAGCCTTAGCGCTAAGCACGCCTGGGAACACGTGCCATGAAATATCTCCACACCATGATTCGGGTCTCAAACGTTGAGGCATCGCTGAAGTTTTTCTGCGAGGGCCTGGGCCTGCAAGAGGTGCGGCGCAAGTCCTCAGAAACTGGGCGCTTCACGCTGATTTTCTTGGCGGCGCCCCGAAACCCGGAAAGTGAGCTTGAGCTCACCTACAACTGGGACCCCGAAGTTTATTCGGGCGAGCGCAACTTCGGCCACTTGGCCTATGAGGTTGATGACATTTACGTGGCCTGCCAGCGGCTGATCGATTTGGGGGTTACCATCAACCGGCCTCCACGCGACGGCCGAATGGCGTTTGTGCGCACGCCTGATGCGATCTCAGTTGAATTGCTCCAACGCGGCGACCCGAAGCCGCCGGGCGAGCCTTGGACGTCAATGCCCAATGTGGGAAGCTGGTAAGCGTTTTTCCTTGTACAGCGAGCCGCCTATGACCAAACGCCTGATGTCATATTTTCTCCGTGGGGTGATCTTCGTGGTGCCCATCGGTTTTACGGTATGGGTGCTGTACGGAGCCGTTCACTCGGTGGATCTGTGGGCCCGCACTCAGATGGGTTTGCAGTTTCCAGGGATGGGACTTGTGATCACGTTGGCCGCCATCACCTTTCTTGGCTTCTTGGCGTCGAACTTCCTAACCAGGCAAATAATGAACTGGTTTGAGCGCATGTTCGATAGCTTGCCCATCGTAAAACTTCTACACGGTTCACTCAAAGACGTGCTCAGCGCCTTTGTGGGTGACAAAAAACGCTTCGACAAGCCAGTGATCGTTGATCTCAATGGCAATGGCACCGCGAAAGCCATGGGCTTCATCACCCGCGAAAACATGGACGCCTACCAGCAGCCAGAATTTGTTGCGGTGTATTTCCCACAGGCTTACAACTTCGCCGGACAGGTTGTGCTGGTTCCACGAACAGCGGTGGAGTCGCTAGACATCCCCGCCTCCGAGGTCATGACCTTCATTGTGTCCGGAGGCGTGTCCGGCAAGTAAGCGTCGGTAAAAAAGAAGCACGGCTTTCGCCCTGTCAAAGCCGCCCTTAAGGGCTTTGACGAACCTTTTGAGGCCGGGCGAGCGGTGGCATGCCCACCATGGCGGCGGTGCGTTCATAGAACTTTGCGGTGGTCAGCGGATCTCCGGCCAGGGGGTGGCAGCGGGTGACCGCGCCCTCGGTGTAATACTTGCCGGTGGCGCTGCCGCCTTCTTCCGATAGCGCCAAGTATACGGCGGTGGCAGCCCCTTTATCCAAGCTGTCGAGGCCCTCAATGCCGAAGCCTTCTTTCAACAATTTCGTGGCCACACATCCGGGATGCAAGGCGTTGGACGTGATGCCATACACCGCCACCCTCCGCGACAGCTCAACAGTGAACAGCATGAGGGCCAGCTTGGAACTTGCGTAAACGAACGAATCGTCCCATTCGCGCTCGCCTTGCATGTTGTCCCAGTCGAAGCGACAACGCACATGGGTGTTTGAAGTTACGTTGATCACGCGCGCGTCTTGGCTGCGCATCAGATGCGGCAGCAGCAGGTGCGAGAGCGCAAACGGCGCCAAGTAGTTGACGGCGAAGGTGGCCTCAAACCCATCCCGGGTCAAAACGCGCTCGCGCATGAACACGCCGGCGTTGTTGACCAGACCGTCCAGGCGATCGTAGGTGGCGAGAATCTGCTCGGCCATCCCGTGAATTTCTGCCAAAGAAGACAGATCGGCCCAGGCCTGGCCCACCCACGGCGTGCCCGCTTGGGCCGCGATGTCCTCGGCGGCCGCAGCGGCGCGCTCGGGCGTGCGGCCGTGCACGATCACACGTGCACCCCGCTGCGCCAGCATGAGGGCGGTTTGTTTGCCAATGCCGTCAGTGGCACCAGTAACCAGAATGAGAGGACTGTCGTCCTGTTTGCTCACGGTGTTTTCGATTTTAGCAGGTGAGGCGCCCGGGGGCGCGGTTGCGATAAAGAGCTTTAGTCCAAAACCCAGCGATTTTCAAACGCCGGTGATCCAGTGCGGCGCCGGCATGGCCGGCCCCCTGACCACTTCAGAGAACAGCGCTTGCAACTGGCGCGTGACCGGACCTGGCCCCCCGGCGCCCACGGGTCGCCCATCGATCTCTCGAACGGCCGCAATCTCCACCGCTGTGCCGGTAAAGAATACTTCCTCCGCATGATACAAGCTGTCGCGCGTGAAGCTGCTTTCCACCACCGCGATGCCATGCTGTTTGGCCAACGTTATCACCGCATCGCGGGTAAGCCCCGGCAAAATGGGGGCATGCGTGGGCGGAGTGAATAGCTGCCCGCCAAACACGGCGAAAATGTTTTGCGCTGACCCTTCGGCCACGTAACCCTGGGTGTCAAGCAAGATGGCTTCGTCCACCCCTAGCCGCAGGGCCTCACGCTTTGCCAACACCGACTGTGCGTATTGCCCCGTGATCTTCGCTTTCATCATTGAGCTGTTTGCATGGCCCCGCACGAATGAGCTGATCTGCGCTTTGACGCCCGCGTGCTGAGCGCCACCCAAGGGTGGCTGCCAGGGCCACGCGAACACAGCCGTGACGATGGGGTTGTTTAAAGCCCCCAGCCCTAGCGATTCGGCGCCTGTTATAGCCAAAGGCCGAAGATAACCTTCGGTTAAGCCGTTGTCGCGCAGCACCTCCAGGCAGGCTTGTTCGATTTGCGCGGGGGTATAGGGAATTTGCATGCCACAGGTGGCAGCGGATTGAAACAGCCGCCGAATGTGATCCTGCAAGCGAAACACAGCGCTTGTGCCATCCGTGCGTTGGTAGCAGCGTATGCCCTCAAAAACGCCCAAGCCATAATGCAAACCAAAGGCAGATATGTGCAGGTTGCACTTATCAAAAGCCACCAGGCCGCCATCCATCCACGCGCTCTTGGCGGTGATCATACGTCTTCCGTGAGCCTCCTGATTTCCTCCTCAATGTCGTGCGCGAGAGGATCGAGGCGAAGCGCCGACTGCAGCATCGCCACCGCATCTTGCGGTTTGCCCGTCTCGGCCAAAAACCGCCCCAACGACACCCGCACCCAGGGATCGTCTGGCGCCAATCCCACGGCGTGTTCCAACTCCGACGTGGCCGCCTCAAGCGCTTTGCGGTCGGTGGGCGCGCGGCGATAAATGGCCCAGCCCAAGGCGCCGTGATAGCTGGGTTGGCCGGGAACCAAGTTGGTGGCCTGCCGAAAGGCGGCCTCGGCTTCTGCGTAACGTCGCTCGTGCAGATGGCCAACACCGGTGTAATAAACTTGTTCAGCGGCCGTTGCCGCGTCGGGGCCGCCGCCGCCATAGCTACGGGCGCGCTCAAGCCGCGCGAGATAGGCCTTGCGCAATCCGGGATCGGTGAGGGTCCGGCGCGCTTCAGTCAGGCGAGAAAAAATCTGGTTCACAAGCTCACGCACCACCGTGGATCGACCCCGGAATCCATCGGGGTGAAACAGCTTGGCCTTTTGCACGTACGCCGATTCAATCTCGTCACCCCCAACGTCAACGGTAACGCCGATGACCTCGAAATGCGATTGCGCGCGCATGCCATGCATGTAGGCCGCAAGCTCCGTACGCGACCACCTTGGATGCCCGGTCCCCTCAGGGAGGGCCAGAGGCGCCAACGGCAGATCTGCGAGTGGCTGGTCGCAAGCTTCCACAACCCCCGCTTCCAGCATGGAAACCATCAGCGTGCGGGCGCGATCCCGCGGCACGGGTGGCACATTCATGATTTCCTCAAGCGTGAGCGTGCCATCGGCTCGGGACATGAATTGCGTGTCTTTGGCATCCACGCTGAGTTCCTGCAAACGCAGCCAAGGATCCGAGGTGGGCGTGATGTATTTGCCCGCAGCAAGCGCCAAGACATAGTCTTTCTGGTTGTCGTCGTAGTGCAGACGCACGCCTTCCAAAATGAGCGCGCCCGTTGGGCGATCCAAGGACACCGATTCTGCTTCGGTTTTCCATCCTTCCTTAAAAACAAAATTGCCAGACCTCCAGGCAAAGAGCCCCAGCAACTTGGCCTCCATCTGTTGCGCGAGCGCCTCGGCCAGACCATGCGGGGACAGCACCCCCATCTGAACCAGAATTTCTCCCTGTTGCCGCTTTTCCCGCTGCATCTGTTGCAACGACGATTTCAGAACGTCAGCGGAGATGCGACGGTTGGCCAACAAGATTTGACCCAGGCATTCGCGCAAGGCGTTCGATCTTACGGCCACCGGGTAGCCGTCTTCTACATAGACAATCTTTTTGGTTTTTTCACGCACCACCAACAGCGCACCCGTTCGGCGCTCAACAAACAGCCGGCGCAGAACCTGGGCAAATGAATCACGCTCAAGGCTTCCTGAAATGTTGACCGGGCTCGATGGCTCGGCCTGCAGTTGCGGCGCATGCTGCTCAACCGCCGCACCTTCTCGGGCTTGCTCGTCGTCGGCCGGGGGGGGCGTGGTGGGTGAAGGCAACCGCACGCGCACAGGCGCCACCGGGGGCGGCAAGGTGCGCAGCAAATTCGCCAACAAAGAATTCGGATCGACGGGCGCCGGCAGACATGTGGCCGGTGCAAAACGCCGCCGCATTTCCGCGTCGTGGCTTACCCCCCGCGCGCCGCCGCTCAAAAAGAAAATGGGCACATGTGCCCCTTCTGGATCGCGGCGAAGCTCCGAGGCAACTTTGAACCCTGCACCATCGGAAAGCCGTGTGTTCACCACCAAACCGTCGGGCACGCGGATGGAAAGGCTGCGCTGCGCCCAAGTTCCCTCGCGCTCAGTGGACAGCTCGTAATTGGCTTCCCGAAGCGCATCGGCGATCTGCCGTTGCAGATCGGGGTCGCTCTCCACAACCAGCAGGTAAGGCGCCATGACCCGCCTTTATACATGAAACGAAGTCCAGTTTGTTCGCGCCCATGCCGGCTTGGGTCGCAAAGCCATCCCCATCGCAGGCGCGGCGCGCTCGGCCAAGTGCTGGTAAGCTGCGCGCCAGTTATTTTGCCCTGCCCCGGCGGGGCGCGCTCACAACCCTTCTCTGTTCGGACGCCGCGTGAAGTCAAAAAAATCCCTCGCTTGTCTTGTTCTTGCCGCCGGCAAAGGCACCCGGATGCGCTCTTCGCGGTCCAAGGTACTGCATGAGATCGCAGGCGCGCCCCTGGTGAGTTTTCCCGTGGCCACCGCCCAGGCGCTGGGGGCCAGCCCCATCGTGTGCGTGCTGGGACATCAAATTGACGAGGTCACCCGCGCGCTCGGCCGGCGGTTTGGCGCCGACAGCATCGTGGTGGTTGAACAACAACAGCAAAACGGCACCGGCGATGCGGTTCGCCAGGGGCTAGCGCCTTTGGTCGACTTTGATGGCATCGTGCTGATTCTCTACGGCGACGTTCCGTTGCTTACAGAAACCACGCTGCGGCGCTTGGTTGACACATGTCAAGACTCGGGGGCGTTGGTGATGTTGACTGCCCAGGTGCCCGATCCCGCGGGATACGGACGCATGGTGCGCGGAAGCAACGGCAAGGTCGAGCGCATCGTGGAAGACCGAGACGCCACCCCCGATCAAAAAGCGATCACGGAAGTGAACGCCGGCATCTACGTGGCGCCTGCCGATTTCTTGCGCCAAGCCACCGCGGCGTTGTCGCCCCAAAACGCCCAGGGCGAACTTTATTTAACCGACATCGTGCCGCAGGCGGCGGCAACTGTGGGGGTGCAAACGGTGAATGTGCCCGCGCAGGAAATGGCCGGTATCAACGATCGGGCCCAGCTGGTGGCGGCCGAAACTGTCATGCGTGCGCGCATCAACCTGCGATGGATGGAGCACGCCACGTTGCGGGCGCCGGCCACCATTAGCATCGACGTGGGCGTGGAGGTGCAACCGGATGTGGAGATCGAAAGCAACGTAAGCTTGCGCGGCAACACGCGAATTGAATCCGGCGCGCGCATTGGCGTGGGCTGCGTGTTAACCAACACCGTTGTGGGCGCAGGCGCCGAGGTCAAAGCTTATACCGTGGCCGACGACGCTCTCATTGGACCCCGGTGCAAAATTGGCCCGTTTGCCCACCTGCGCCCCGGCACCGAGCTGGCGGAAGACGTTCACGTGGGCAACTTTGTGGAGACGAAAAAGACCAAACTGGGCCGCGGCAGCAAAGCCAATCACCTTGCTTATCTGGGTGACACTATCGTGGGGGAAAAGGTCAACATCGGCGCTGGCACCATCACGTGTAACTACAACGGCTTTGAGAAGCGCCAAACCATCATCGAAGACGGCGCCTTCATTGGATCCGATTCACAACTTGTGGCGCCTGTGCGGGTGGGTGCCAACGCCATCGTGGCTGCCGGCGCCACCATCACCCAGGATGTGCCTCGCGGCGCCTTGGCCATCACAAGGGTGGCGCAAGCGCACCATGAAGGCTATGCGGCGCGCTTGGCCGCGCGTTACGCCGATCGCGACAAAACCGCCGCCGAAAAAGGCAAACCGATTCGCAACGACAAGCAAGAATAGTTGTGCCGGGCGGTCTTGCCGGACGCAGATGGCGTCGCCGGGCGGAATTGACACCGCAACCAGTGGCGTCATAGTCATCAATACACTTTGGAGGTCGCATGCCCACGTCGGTAAAGGAATTTTTTGATACGAAGGTCCCTGCGGTATTGGCCAAAAACCCGGCCAGCGCCAAGGAGGTAGCGGCTGTGTACCTGTTCAAGATCAGCGGCCCTGATGGCGGCACTTGGACAGCTGATCTGGCGGGCAACCCACCCACCTGCGTGGCGGGCGCGCAAGGCTCGCCTCAATGTTCCATTGATGCCAGCGACGATGACTTCCGGTCGATGATCGACGGTGGTATGGGTGCGGCGATGCAATTGTTCTTCAGCGGCAAGTTAAAGATCGAAGGCGATCCCACCTTGGCCACGAAGCTGTCAAAGCTGCTTGAGATTGGCTCCAAGGGCTAGCGTTCAGCTAGCGCTTTTGCAGGCGAAACACGCCGTAAGCGTCGTCGGGGCCCCGGATCAGCCGGGCCTCGATGCGGCTTTGCGAAAACAAAGTCACCACGATGAGATAAGGCTCTTGGCCGGGGGGCCGCAGATAGCCCATGTAGCTGCGCAAGGAATCTCCGGGCAGGCTCATGGCGCCCAAAGCGTCACCAGAGGCGCGGCGAATCGCCTCGTAACGCAAAGGCGCTTCGATGCCAGGCACCTGCGCTGTCAACTGCGCATCGCCCCCGTCAACCGCGGCCACGGTGAGCGCCAAGCTGGCCTGGCTGCCAAAGCCCTGCTGCAACTGCGGATCGGTCGAGATGGGCCCCTGCCACACGCCCACGAAATCTTGCATGCTTTCGCAGCCGCCCGTAAGCCAGGACAAAGCCAAAAAACCAAACGCCGGTAAGAGGCGAAAGCGCCGCATGGGTGGAAGCTAGCACAGCCCTCATTGGCTTTGGGGCGCTGAAGTTTCCTATACTGCGCGGCTTGATGGTGCTGCCCGCCTTTGTTTTCTTGCTCGCGCTGGGTCTAAGAGTCGCTTGGATCCTCAACGTGCCGTCGAAGCCGGTGGGCGACTTCGCCATGTACTGGGAATCGGCCACGCACCTTTTGGAACACGGCAGCTTCGACGACCAATTCATCTACATGCCGGGCTACGTGCTGCTGACAGCGGGCGTTCGGGCCTTGGGTGGTGGGCACCTGGCCCTCAAATTGGTGGGGGCCGTTTTGGCGGCCTTGGCGGCGCCCTTGGTGTACGGCCTTGCCTTGCGGCTATGGAACCGGCGCGCTGCGGCCGTGGCGGGGGTTCTATACGCTCTGTGGCCTGGCGGTGTGGCGGTTTCAAGCGTCACGGGCACAGACATTCCCGCCGCGGTGCTGGTGACGGCGGGTGCCTTCGCGCTTGCCCAAGTTCGCCCCGGTGCGCCCTATGCCGGCGCGTGGGTGGGAGGTGCGCTTTTAGGTCTGGCGGCGTGGGTGCGTGCGGTGGCCTTGCCTTTGGCCCCCCTGAGCGCCGGTTTATTGTGGGCCGGCACGCGGCGCCTTCGCCCAGCTTTGATCGGCGCGGCCTTTGCCACCGCGGCGGCGCTGCTTGTTTTGGCCCCCTGGGCTGCGCGCAACCACCAGCGATATGGGCAGTGGTTCCTCACCGACAGCCACGGCGGATTGACGGCTTTGGTGGGCGCCTATCCCAACACCGATGGTCGGTTTACGCGCGCATTGAACCGCAGCTTTGAAACCGTTACCGGCATTCCGTGGTTGGGCGCGCCCCACCGAAAAGCCGATGAATTGGCCTACCAAGAAGCCCGACGGTGGACCCGGTTTGAGCCCTGGTACGCGGTGGGTTTGGGCCTGTCGCGCGCCGAGACGCTGCTTTCAAATGAACGCAGCCTTCTGTATTGGCCGCTTTACCGAGCGGGGGTGCTAAAGGCGGAAAAGCGCGCGGTTTTTGATCGCTGGCGGCGCGAGATCGAAACCAGCACGGATGTGTTTTGGTGGTTCTTGCTGCTGTCGTGCGTGGCAGCGGTTCCGCTCGCGGTGGCGCAACGCCATTGGGCCGGGCTGGGGCTTGTGCCGCTGCAGTTGGCGTTGACGGGCGTGTATGTGCTGTACTTTTCGGAAAGCCGCTATCACCTGTCGATGGCGATGCTGGCTTTTCCCGCGGCTGGAGGCGTTTGGATCTTTGTGTTCGATGAACTCAAACGGGTTTGGTTGTGGCTGCGCGAGCGCCGCGCCCGGCCGAATGTTGTCGCGCTTGGGGCCATCGCATTGACCTTGCTTGTGACTCTCACGCTATGGCGAGGAGGGCAAAGGCTGGGCCAAGGCTTGCTCCAAAACCGCCGCTGGGCGGTGCATGCCTGCCATGTGGAACAGCAACCACAGCACTGTTTGTGGAAACGCGCGGACGCCTCGGTCC
>JBBSJE010000101.1:0-20056 GCA_038257535.1 Polyangia bacterium | reverse complement strand
GGTTCGTGGCCGCTCTATGCCATCGCGATCAAAGTTGTAGCAGTGCAAACAACGCAAATTGCAGCGTTGGGTAATTTCGATGGTTGCGTTAAGGGGAATGCAGGCTTCGTAAGCCGTCTTTTGCACGCGGGATAGCAGCGCCGCACCATCAGTTGTTTCCGCACCTGAGTGGTCATCGGCTCGCGCCTTGTCAGCCGATCCTTCTTGCACCAACGTAAGGGTATGCGGCTTTTGTGTCGCCATCAACAAGGCTCTTGGTGAGGCCAGAGCGGTGCATGTGCGACAAGGTGTCGCGGTGTCGGCCTTTATTTGCGCGGCGTCTGCGGCGCCGGCTTCAGGCTGCTTTGCATTACATTGGGCAGGTGGCCACGCGCGAAAGTCTGGGACAACAGGTCACGCAGGGATCGCGCGCGTGGATCTCGAATGCGCAGAGCGCTGAAACTTGCAGCGACCCGGGCAACGAACGAGGCCACCAACAACACGTGGATGTCCACGAATTCTGTGCCGACCAAAGTGAACCGATCGGGAATTGCCTGCACCAGCAATCCGGCCGCGTAGGTGGATGCAGCAAACGCCATTCCTCCCACTGTGCCGATGGCGGCGATCGAGAATGGCCGTTCGGGTCCCGTGGCCACTCGCATCGGCAAAGCCAACATTGCCAGCGCGTGTCCGCCCCAAAACACGCCTGAAAGCAACACGTCGAGTGCCAGCGGCCAAAGCCGGGTAGGCGTGACGCCCAACCACAACGCCGGCAGCACCGAAATGGCGAATGAACACATCACCAACATGGGGCGCGCGCCCATCTTATCAATGGTGCGGCCCATCCATGGTGCCGAGAACATGCGCGCCATTGCCACCGCCGTGCCATGGGCGGCAACGAAGAAGAACCCTAGCTTGAGGTTCTTGATCATGTGAAACGCGAAGTAGCTGGCCGCGAGTCCCACGGCCGCGTTCCACCACACTTGATAAATCAGCAACGGCCGGACCATCGGATCCCGGTAGGGTGCAAAAGCCCGCCGCCACGAAATGGGTCCGCGCGCGCGTTTGGCATCAGGCACGGGATCGTGCTGCTGAAACAGCAGGTACGTGGTGACGACGCCCAACACGCATGCACAGAGCGCCAACGCCGAAAGCGCATGCCCGCCCGATTGTCCGTTGCGCGCTTGATCCAACCACGCCCCCGCCAAACCCGCGGCCAAAGCCCCCACGCCGGTGGCGTAGGCCGTTCGCAAGCCGAAGTAGCGTCCCACCAACCGGCGCGGCACCAGATCGCCCATCCACGCGACCCACGCGTTGTTGCCCAGCACCGCCAGGGCGGCTTGCAGAGCGGCGAGGATCAGCAGCAAGGTACGCTTGCTGTCGGTGGGAAGCGGTAAGTAGGGCAACGCCGCCAGCGGCAAATAGATTTGGCGCGACAGCCCCACGGCCCACACGCATAGCCGTCGCGAACCAAAGAAACGCGTCGCGAAAGCTGCGGGCACCTGCACCAGCTGCGCAAACTGCGGCAGCGACACGATCACAGCCGCCTCGAGAGCGCTGCAACCAAGGTAGAGCGCCCACCCGGTCAACACGGCGCCGCCGGCGAAAGCGCCCAACACCTCGGCCACAATGCCCTCGGCAAACGCGAACCGAAGCGTCCGTCGCAGCACGGACGTCTGCACCGGACGACCCCCGCGCGTTCGCAGGCCAGGCGCCGCGGGCAAACCCGCCGTTGCTGCGGGTAAGGTGGTGCCGGGACGGAATAGCGGCACCGCCGTCGCCAACAAAGCGGCGGCCGACATGAGGCGGCGCAGATAGGAATGCAGTCGTGACAACCGAAGCGAAGAAGGTTTCACATCGAGCTTGAAGTTCAAGGTGAATGTGCGGTTTGCGGGGCCTTCTCACGGGCAGCGTCACGGCTTCGCTACATGACGGGTGTACCTCAACGTAGGCTTGGGGCTAAGCGCGATGTGGGCCGGTCGCCTCCCGCACCAAAAACGTGAAGCACTGCAGCTTTTCCAACTCTTTTGCACAGATAACCCTTGAAAGCTCTGAGCATTTCAATGCGCTCTTGGCTGCACAAGGCGAGGGAAGTGAACCGCCGCAAAATCGGTTCGGTCGACGTACGCGTTTACTAGCTGCCCTTGAATAACATCGTCGACAACGCCCAAAGGAGTAACGACAGCACAACGCCGAATTTGAACCCCACTCGAAGAACGCTGGCATTGCGATGCCGACGCACGCTTTTTTCGAGCGCCCGAGCAAGAGCCTCACCTTGCGCCCATTGCGCAAAGAAGAACGTTGTGAAAAAAGATGCAGCCCAAAACGCAACACTCAATGCCAGCGGTCCCCGAAGATAGAGAACCGCTGTGATGAAGGCGGCGGTCGCGATCAATCCGAAATATAGCGGCCTCTCGGCAAGATCTGAACGTTCCAGGGTGCGCTCGTTCTCCGCCATCAACCAGCTTCCGGCCAGCGGCGTTCCCATAAACGAGGCAAACCCCACCTGACCTGGCGTGTACAGCTTACGTACGTTGGTCTCTCCGCCGCCGCCGCCGTCATGGCCACGCTGGCGCCAGCCACCCCGCCTTACCTTCTTTTCGCGACCTGTGGTCATAGCTTCAGATTCCTGCGTCGCACGGTAGATTTAAGAAACCATGTTTTTCAACTGCCCAGCAGCCTGCCAGCAAAAAAACCCAACCCTAACACGCCAAGAAAAACGAAGAACAAGGCAAGCACAGATGTGCCACCTCTGCGCGCTAGGTACTCGCGGCGCACGCGCGGGTTCACATGCAGCACTCTGGCATCGGCAATAATCCGGCGAGCCTTGCGCAGGTAGAGGCGGTTTGCATTTCCGGCAAAGAGCAGGGACAACAATAGCCCCACGCCGCGCTCCAAGATATGCGATTCACCGATCGCCAGAGTGATCGCAATGCCAACGGCGGTGGTGGCTGCGAAGAGGATCGCGCACTCCTTGTACATCTTGCGGTAGATCAACCACCCAAAGCTCAAGAAGAACGCTGGAATGTGAACGCCGATGGCGCGCCCTTCGCCTTCGCCTAGCAGGGCATCCTTCCAGTTTCGCCAGTAATACGCGGCACGCTTGCCGACGAAAGCCTCGACGTCGAGGCGAAGCTCAAGTGCGCTTGCTTCGCCGGCGCCCGCTGTGACAAACGACATTGGAACATCGTCATCAGCTGAAGGCGGCGCGAACGGATTGATCTGTGTTCCGTCACCCGTGCCCATTGTGCCGTTGTTTGCCATGGCAGTGCGAAGTATCTGCTTCAGTCGCGAGAATGACAAGCGCCTACCAAACCTCGGCACACGTTATCATCGTTGCATTTCGGTGGCTTTGGCCAGATGCCTCACGACAGCAATTCGTCATACCCCCGGCCCTTCCATTCGATCAAACAGAAACCGTGGCCGAACGGATCGGAGAAGAACGTCATGAGGCCATAGGGCTCATCCACTACGCCGCTTTCAGCACAAGCACCTGCGGCAACGGCTTGCGCGTGTGCCTCGGCAAGGTTTGGGACGATAATATCGATGTGCACAGGGGTCCAATGGCGTCCGTAGCTTCGCGCTACGCTGGCACCTGCGAACGGCAAAGTGTTGCGCTGCTTCTCAAGCAGATAAATAGGTGCAGGCAAACCCAGAAGTTCTACAAAGGCAGCGTCGAAGCGGCGGCCGACGACCAAACCAAATGCACGCGTATAAAACGCTACGCCTCGTTCAATGTCGTCCACATCGATGTTGATGAGCATTTGTCGCATCAGGAACATTGTAGCTTTTTGTTGCGGCTGCAAGGAAATGCAAATAACGCGGACCGACAGCGGCAACGTTGACATCATCGCTGCGTCGGGAAGTTCATCCATGCGGCGTTCTGCACGAAAATCAACGCCCAACGACTGGAACATAGTGGCCACCGTATCAGACACGCCTTGAGCAAAAGGCCCTGACGAGTTTGATCGCCACGCAGTCCGACCCCTACGTCATCGGACACATAAGAAAATCTTCCGAATCGCTGCAGCCAAGTTCATCGGAGCCATCAGAGCAGTCAACCTCGGAATCACACTTGAATTCGGCGGCCACCTTCTCCCCGTTCTTGCATTGAAACATAGGGCAGTTGTTCTCGTCGGAAGCGTCTTTGCAGTCGGCGAGGCCATCGCACTTGTCGGCGAGCGGAACCTTCTCTCCCGATGTGCAGGCGAACGTAGGGCAGCCAGCTTCGTCGGCGCCGTCGTCGCAATCCTCAAAACCATCGCACTTATCTGCCGACCCATAGCGAACATCGCCGCCGTCGCAGCTGAGCGTGGCGTCTGCGAGACGGCAGCTTTCGAAGCAGGACTCTACCGCCTCCGAGGATGAGGACTCATCGCACATGAAAGCGGTGAGCTGTGAGCACGAAGCCGCTTGGATACAGTCGTTCCCACACGCAGAAAGTTCGTCAGCGTCAGGGTCCTGGCAAATGTTGGAGCCCGACCGCACCAGGTTGCAGGTTTGCAGTTTTGAAACCGCGCGGGAACAGGGGCTATCGTCACCACTGCACGAAAATAGCAAGGCCGACATGGAGAAGAATGCAAGTGGCAACGAAACGCGAATGGGAAACATGAGATTAGCCTTTAGTGACGATCAGTGCGCGACCGCGAGAGGACAGCCTCCCTCACTCATTGCAGCAACAGCGCACCCAATCGTGAGGCTGTTCATCTGAACAGGCCACGGCACCAAGCGACACACCACAAGAGATATCAGACGCTTCGGCCACTTGGTCCGCAGCGCAATCTTGAGCGCTAGAGAAGAAGAAAGCGCGGCCGGAGCGTCGCCCCAAGCTACACGATTTGGAGTCACCACACGTTCCCTTGACGTTGGCGCAGACCCTTTGGCAGTCTGAAGCTTGCGATTCAATTCGTTGGCAGGGCGAAAGCGCTCCCTCTTCGGTGAGAGGCGGCTCTGGATGCGTGGGCTGCAAATGACCAGACGCCGAGATCGAGCCTCCGAAGAACACTGTGGCGACGAGAGGCAGGGCCAGATCGAGGCCCGCATCGCCTTCGAGGCCGCGCGCAAGAACTGCGGCTGGGCTGCAGAAGTGAAAGACGTCATGCGATTGCTGCATCCCCGTCCGCAAGGCGGCCACTTCGACGAGTGCCTGCGCAAGGCAAGTCTTCCACATGGCGCTTTCGTTTATGGTCGCCGCCAATTGTTCAAGGCCATCAACTGCCACCTCGTTGTCAGCATGTGTGATGACCAACGCCCGCGCATCGATGGGTGCGCCCTCAGCGTCCAGCTTCCGGCGTTGCCCGCGCTCATCGAAGGCGTTTAGCGCAAACCCCGCGTCCAACCGTTGGTGGCACGGCTGGCAAGGGCTATCGCCAACCTGCGCCTCGATAGATCTTCGTGTGTGCAGCGTCGTGGGCAAGTTGTCATGCGCTGCAACGCCTTCGGGGGGCGCAGGCACGCCCACGCAGTCGATGAAACTGCGCTGCACAAGGAGACCGCGCCTAGATACAGCGCCATGGCTACCCAGCACGGCAGCGTGCCCCAAAACACCTACGCGTTCCCGTGGCAACTTCACCCGCTCAAACGGCATGCCCGCGGGGGGGGGCAATGTTGTAGTGACGTGCCACCACATCATTGGCGAAAGATTCGGACGATGTCATCAGCGAGTCCAGGGTTAGCGTCTTTTCGATGAAGACAGCCCGGCCATGCCGCAGCGTTTGCTCGCGCAGGTCGCTCCACAGAGTTGAGCCGAGTCGCTTGGGAAATGGGCTCATCACCGGAAGCTCTAGCCACTGCGACATCCATGCGTCCGATAGTTCAAGGGCGGCTTCTCCCTAAGCAACGTCCTGATAACGTCGTTCCTGTCATCGGTGCTGCTGGCGTCAAGGCCCAGCGAAAGCAAGGTCTCTGCCCGCCCGAGGTCGTCGCGTCCCAACACCAAACGCACGAGGGCCGCCATGCTGTCAAAGCGGTCCATCGGGTCGCCCTGAAATTCGCAAAAACTAGGTGGCACGGGAGGCAAAGGCAAAGGCGTCAACGCCTGTTCGCGGGTGCTCTGCGAAGCGGAACACAGCTGGCCTGGGCCCGATTTGGTGAGATCAAGCGGCTCGCGTCCACATCCTGACGCGACAAGGGTGGTGAGGGTTGCCATCAAAAACAGCAGCGGCTTGGGACTCATAGCGGAGCCTTTCCGAAGGAGGAGCGCGGGCGTCCTGGTGCGCGCCGCGAGTCAAGGATTGCACCTTAACACATTGGCGCATTGCTCGAGTCGCTTCGTTTATCCCCTTATCTAGCGGGCACAAATCCAACCCAAATGGCGCGACGTGTGGACAGTCAAATCGCAAGGGGGTGGTCGATTGAGCTCTGAAGATTGTCTATATTCTCTTGCCTCGGATATTATTGGATTATGCAGAGTCACTCCGACCTCGATCGCTTGCCCGGCCCCACCCTGAAGCCTGGGGAGAAGCTGTTGCAGTGTCTGCAGATGTACGAAGACGGCGTTGAACTGCAAGCGGCCCACTTCCGACGGCGGTTTCCTCATTTATCTGAGGCTGAGTTGGTTACGATGATGCAGAATTGGCTCGAGCGCCGTGACGAATCTTGAAGCTTGCTGACGCCCTTGCTGTTCTTGCACACGCGCTAGAGGCCAAGGGGTATCACTACGCTCTTGTTGGCGGCCTTGCTGCTTCCGCTCGTGGCGAGGCGCGCTTCACCCGCGACATTGATGTGGCGGTGTTGGTGTCGGATGACGCCCAAGCTGAGAACATTGTGTTTGTCTTGCACGAGCAGGGCTACCACATTTCCGCCACAGTTGAACAAGAAGCCACAGGACGCCTCGCGACCGCTCGTATGTTAAGTCCCGCTGGCGTCGTGTGCGATCTGATCTTCGCCACCTCGGGCATTGAGCCAGAGATAGTCCACACTGCGCAAATCACTGAAGTGTTTAGTGGCTTGTCAATTCCGACTGCAACGCCAGAAGCTCTTTTGGCAATGAAGACTCTCTCGGCAACGCCAAAGAGACCTCGTGATGCCGGTGACATCCAAGCCATCGCCTTGGCCAATGCTGGCTTCGATGAGGAACGGGTACGACACCTTTTGGATCTCATTGAACAGCGTGGCTATGCGCGCGGCCAAGCCCTCCATCAGAAGTGGCGACAGCTGCGCAACGATCTGGGGTTCTGAACAGAAAGCAGAGCCAAAGTCTTGTAGTTCGTAGAGGCATTTCGCGCCTCACAGATTATTCATCTATCATCAAGCTGCCCGAACTTTCCCTGCTCCAGATCAACGAAGGCCTGCCGGATCTCCTGGGGCGTGTTCATCACGAAGGGTCCATACTGAGCGATCGGCTCCCCGATGGGTTCGCCGCTCAAAAACAGCAGGTGAGCCTCTGATGTGGCTTGGACAACGATCTGCTCACCCTCGTGAGCAAAAACGACAAAGTCGTGGGAGGCCGCATGCTTGCCCGCAGCAAGCGTCACTTCGCCTTGCATGACGAGCAGTGCCGCATTCCAAGACATGGGAATCGTGGTCTCGAACCTGCCCCCGGCTTGAAGCTTCACATCGAGCACATTCATGGGTGTGAACGTTTTCGCAGGACCCTTGGCGCCGTTGTACTCGCCCGCGATGATGCGGACTTCGCCGGCTCCCTCAGGTAACAATACTTTGCCCATCTCCGCCGCTAGCAAAGCTTGGTAACCGGGCGGATCCAGCTTGTGCTTTGCAGGCAGGTTTACCCAGAGCTGAGCCATTTGAAATGTCCCGCCCTGAAGGCTGAAGCTATCTTCGTGGTACTCCTTGTGCAGAACGCCCGCGGCTGCCGTCATCCACTGAACATCGCCCGGTCCAATCACGCCGCCGCCACCTGCGCTGTCGTGGTGGGCCACGCTGCCCTGCCAGGCGATGGTCACCGTCTCGAACCCGCGGTGCGGATGCACGCCCACACCCCTAGGACGCGTGGAAGGCTCGTACGTGTGTGCGGGGTGGTAATCAAGCATCAAAAACGGATCGAGCTGACGAACCGCATCGGGAATCGCCGAAAAGTACCCGGCAACGCGAAAGCCATCGCCCACCCAGTGCATAGGAGGAGGCTGATAAATCCCGGCGATCTGCCGTGGTGCGTTTGTGGTTTCCTCGGACTTGATTTGGCGATTCATGACTTAGCTCCTTAGTGCTCGAGGAATATTATGGGCACGGACTCACATCGGGACAATTCGCGCATTTAGCTTTCACTGTTCCACTTGTGGAACAATCACACGCGAATTGAAAACAAGCTTTGGCGAAGGCGCCCGTAGCTGAGGCTGACCTAGGACGTGAGGTACCCTCGTTGTGATCAAGGGGCACCGCTGGCGGAGTTCTACATGTTCTATTAATAGAACATTAAGC
The DNA here is from genome assembly GCA_038257535.1 of Polyangia bacterium. Lineage (GTDB taxonomy): Bacteria > Myxococcota_A > Polyangia > Fen-1088 > Fen-1088 > JAGTJU01. Next base: position 11,698 of record JBBSJE010000101.1, on the reverse strand, counting down.
GATGTAACGCTCGTTTTATGATACAATATGGCATGCCAAAGCCCGTCGACCGCACTTATTCCCCTGCCGCGCGAGATGCCGCAGCGCTGCTGGGGGAAATGATACGCGCCGCGCGGCTGCGCCGGCGGATGCCAATGCGCGAGCTGGCTGAGCGCGCCGGGGTGTCGCGCGGCCTGGTGGTCCGTGTAGAGGCGGGGGATATGGGATCCGCCATCGGCGCAGCCTTCGAGATGGCGGCCATTGTTGGCGTGCCGCTCTTCGATGCCGATCCGGAAGTGGTGAGCGCGCGTCTCGCGAAGCAGCGCGAGGTCAACGCCCTGCTGCCCCGGCGCGCCTTCCCAGCCTCGGTCGAGGTCGATGATGAGTTCTAGCCTGCTCGATCCGGCAAAACAGGCCTACGTGTGGACGTGGCTGCCAAATGCAACCACGCCCGTCGTGGCGGGGCGCATTGAGCTTATCAACGGGATCCATCACTTCACCTATGGCCAAAGCTATCTGGAACGAACGAACGACCCCCGAACGAGCGCCGCTGCGCTTTACGCGCCGGAGCTGCCGCTGCGTCGAGGCCGGATCACACCCAAGGCGCCGCTTAGAATCGCTGGCTGCCTGCGCGACGCGGCTCCGGACAGTTGGGGCCGGCGGGTCATCCTGAATCGCCAGACCGGCCGAAGCCGCCATGAGATCGACATCGATTCGCTTGATGAGCTCAACTACATGTTGCTCTCCGGATCCGATAGGATCGGCGCGCTTGATTTCCAGACTTCTAAAACCAGCTATGTGTCGCGGGACGCCCAGCCCGCGTCGCTTGAAGACCTGGTTGAGGCGGCAGATCGGGTTGAGCGCGGCCTGCCACTGTCGCGCGAGCTCGAGGAGGCTTTGAACCATGGCACCTCGATAGGCGGCGCGCGGCCTAAGGCGCAGCTTGTGGACGGCGAGCGCAAGCTCATTGCCAAGTTCTCTGCCTCGGGCGACAGCCACAGCGTGGTAAAGGCCGAGTTCATCGCTATGCGCCTCGCCACGCTTGCTGGCATTGACGCCGCCCGTGTTGAGCTTGCCAATGCAGGAGGAAAGGACGTACTGCTCGTGGAGCGCTTCGATCGAAGGCCTTGTGCGCGGGGTGCCGTTGAGGGGACGGGGGAAGGCTGGGCGCGTAGGGGTATGGTGTCGGCGCTGACGATGTTGGAGCTTGACGAATTCGAGGCCCATTACGGAAGCTATGAAGACCTTGCCGGCATCCTGCGGCGCCAAGGAACAGCGCCTGGTGCCATGCCGCGGGAGCTTTTCCGCCGGATGGTTTTCAATATCTTGATCGGCAATACCGACGATCATGCCGGCAACCACACCGCCTTTTGCGATGGCCAACATCTGACGCTGACGCCTGCCTACGACATTGACCCGCGCCCACGGTGGGGGCGCGAAGCAAATCAGGCGCTTCGGGTGTGCGGTGAAAGCCGCCAGAGCCGGATTGCCTTGGCGATCGAAGCCGCACCCAAGTTCGGGTTTACTGCACGCGCTGCAGAGGACATCGTCTTTTACCAAGTCGACGTCATACGCAAGCACTTCACAACCTTGGCTGAGGAGGCAAAGCTTAGTGAGGTTGATCGTCAGCAGCTCGCAAACCGGGCAATCCTCAACTCCTATGTGTTCGAGGGGGCATCTGCGCGAATCGCCGCGCTGGATCATCCTCTTTAGCCCACGCCAAGATGCGTACGCGCAAGTATCGATTGCGATCTCGCGAGCCAACTGGCGTAGGATGCGCACCATGGCGGCGCACAACGAACCGACGAAGAAGGCCGCGGCGGCACATCATACAACCCGCCTTTCTGGTTGGGGCGGCAACGTCCACTCTGATTGCGTCCTGATAGAGCCTGAGGGATGGGAAGAGGCTAGGGCGTGGCTCGATCAACATGGAACGATCGCGCGGGGTCTTGGACGTAGTTATGGCGATGCAGCCCTCAACAGCCGAGGGCAGGTTTTGGGCATGCGGAAATTCGACCGTTACCTCGCGTTCGATGAGCAGACCGGGACGTTAACGTGCGAAGCGGGCATGAGCTTGATGCGCATCATAAAAGACTTCGCGCCTCGCGGCTGGTTTCCGATGATCACCCCCGGCACAAAGTTCGTCACGGTGGGTGGTTGCATTGCCAACGACGTGCACGGCAAGGCTCACCACGTTCAAGGTTCGTTCAGCAATTGCGTCGATGCGATGGAGGTGCTGCTGGCAAACGGCCATGTGGTGGTTGCCAGCCGCGATGAGAATTCCGATCTGTTTTGGGCCACGTTTGGCGGCGTGGGATTGCTGGGTCTAATACTGACGGCGACGATTCGCCTGCGAAAGATCGAAACGACATACTTTCATCAAAGATCTTTTCGGGTAAGGAACCTCGACGAAATGCTCTCGACCCTCGAAGAGCACGATCAACAGTTTCCTTATTCCGTTGCCACGCTCGATGTCATGGCGAGAGGCACTCGCCTTGGACGCGGCGTCGTGACGGTTGGAAAGCCCGCTCAGCTTGCCGACTTGCCGGCAGATCTCGCAGGCAAGCCTCTGGCGATCTCTGGCGCCTCGAAACTGACGGTCCCTTTCAACCTACCTAGCATCACGCTGAACCCGGTCAGCATCCGGGTTGTCAATGCGGTTATCCAGCGCATCCAAGCCAACGCGGCGCCTATAGGTCACTACGAAGGATTCTTCTATCCGCTCGATCGGCTTGCGAACTGGAACCGCGGCTATGGACGGCGCGGGTTCACGCAATACCAGTTTGTAATTCCTTTTGCGGAGGGACGGATTCACATGCGAAAGATTTTGGAAACAATTCTCGCTGCGGATGAGTTGCCATTTCTCAACATCCTCAAGCGCCTAGGCAAGCAGACAGCCGGACTGCTCTCGTTTCCGAGGGAGGGCTACACGCTTGCCATCGACTTTCCCATCCGCAAGACGACCGTGGCGCTGCTACGGCAGCTCGACGCGCTGGTTCTCGATGCGGGCGGCCGCGTGTACTTGGGCAAGGACGCCTACCTAAAGCCGGAGACCTTCCGTGCGATGTATCCAGAGCTTGGGCGGTGGCTCGAGATGAAGGCGAAGTACGATCCAAAAAGTGTCTTCACGTCCGATCTGGGTCGGCGCCTGAACCTCGTCCAATAGAGAGAAGCGGGAAAACAACGACTCAACAAAACCAGACATTCGACTTTCTTGGATTCACCATGTTGGGCCGCTTTCCATATTGTCTGGTTCACTATTTCGCCGCCCGCAAAGATCGCTGCACGGAACGAAGTCCCTTGGCAATCGCTCGGGAGGGTCCTTCCAACGAGGGTGCCTTCGGGACGATCCGGCTTACTTTCTCTACAGCACCGGGTAGGGCCGCACGCAGGTCGTCACAGACCTCCTGCACCAGTCTCAACAAGAAACGCGGAGCGATGTCTAGGCGCGTGGCCTCGTCTTCCCACGAGGCGCGGCTCAGATTTCCGCCGTCGGTCGAGCGCCCAATCGACATCGCAAGATTTCGGCTGAGTGTGGAATACGCCGCCGTACACACCAGATCATAGAACGGCGCCAACCGCCATTGGCCATCTTGCGTGCGCAACAATGAAAGGTTTTTCGCGTGGTTGTCCCGGTTTCCGATGACCACACAGAACACGAGCCAACGTAACAGCTCTCGGGAGTCGGCAAGCGCGTTCGCGCTCGTTGATCGAACAACGGCAAGGCAATCCGCAAACGTAGGGCCGCCCTCTGCTTCGTACTTGTTATTTTGCGAAACGCCCAGCGCTTGGCAAAAATCCTGCTGATGCAATCGACTCATGACTTTGCCCGTTGCTTGTCGGTCATAGCGAACGATCATCAGCTGCATGACATCCTCGACAAGGAAGGGATGCGCCTGAACGGTGGGCAAGCCTATTGCGTCGGCCAAAGTGAGCATGAAGAGCTCATTTTCCGGCAGAGCGGCGAATCGGCGGTTCTGAAACTTCAACAGATGGGTGGAGGGGCTCGCATCGAGCGGCAGGTACAGCTCTTGCTCGTGCTCTATCACCGCAAGTTTGTCCTGGGCGCCAGCAAGCGACAACCGCACGTCATCACCCACGACCGCCGCGAACACAGATTCTGAACGCAAGTAACTAAGCAGATCGGCCGAAGTCACCAGCCTTCGCTTGCCAGAAATCTTCGGTGGAACCGCTTCATCCGTGACGCTGATCGCGCCAGCACAGTCCCTTCCCAATGCTTGCAGCAGCGCATAGTCGTTGTCGTAAGAAATGCCAAGCCGAGCACATACCGCTTGGCGCGCGGGTCCTTCCGGCAACAGATTTGAGAAATAGATTGCCGCTGGCTTACCGAAGGGTTCGTCTTGCAAGGGAAGCGGCATGGCAAGAGCAAACGCCTGCGGTGATTCAAGCCAGACGGGCGCGTATTGAAACAAAAGCCCCGCTTGCACCTGCCGAAGGTCGCCCACCCTATGGCCTTCGAACCACACGCCTAGGTGATTCAACGTTGCGCCTTGTCCTTGAGGTCACCCTTCGGAAGTATGTAGACCAGCAGCCCCAGACGCCCAAGCAGCTTGAGCACCTTTCCCATCTCGGCGGTGGCCTTGCCGCGTTCCACTTCGCTGACAAACCGTTCCCCCACGCCAGCCAAGCCCGCGAGCTCGATTTGAGTGACTCCAAGCGCCTTTCGGCGGGCTCTGACAGCCTGCCCTAGTTCCGTGGTGTCTTGGACGCTCTTCATACCGTTCGGTAAGAATACTTGGTCAAAACGAAGTTCTCTAAGGAAATCTTCCCTAACGGTAAGTTCTTCTACTAATCGTTGCGTGAAAACCCTTTTTCGTACCGCTCGGGAAGGTACGTGCCGGAGGTCTTCGGTCGCGCGAAACAGCGTGTGCTTCATTCTGGCGGCCAGGTGCTGCGGGTGGCTGATTTGGCCCGGGCGTATGGATTTACCGATGTGGATGGGCGGCAGGTTGAGGCGTTTACGATGGATTGACAGCGGACGTTGGATGCAACGCCACTTTGGTTGGATGTCAAGCGGCGTAGAGGCCAGGGATGCCACCAGTTGAACCCTCTCCGAACGTGGAATCGGTGATGCCAAAAGCCTTTTGAACGCTTACCCAGAGGTTTGATAAGTCTGATTTCCCCGCACCATCAAAGTCTGCGCCGTGCTTTATTTTGAGAGCACTGCCTCCCGCGATGATCCAACTCATCGAATCGAGATCGTGGCCTTCGCTGATCTCGCTTCCCCAGGTCAAAACCGTGCGATCCAAAATGCCTTTGGTCTTGACCATACTCACGAGCTCCGCGAAACGCTGGGCGTACCAGCCGTCGATCCCGGCCCACTCGTCTTGCGTGGCGCCGTTTTCGTAGTGAGAGACTTGGTGATGATCGCCAGGCGACTTGCCAATGGGGTTCACGCCGCCCGTGCTTGGTTGGTAGAGAACGGTGGCAACCGGACGCAAACCACACTGCATGCCGGTCGTGACAATGTCCAAGACAAGATCCCCTGATGCCCGCAGCTGAGCTGCCGCATTGGCGCCCGCAACGCCCATCGCAACGCGCGCTTGGAGCGCTGACTTACTGTCTTCAGTGCAGGCGATGTTTGTGCCCGTCATGTCCTCAAGTGCCAAGATGCGCTTTGCAAAGTCGGTCTCGAGACCACGCATTGATGTGGCGTAGCGGTCGAAATGCTGGCGAACCTCTCCCGCCGGCAGCCGTTTTTCTGTTGCGCGGATGTCGCCTTCGATCCAGTCAAGCATCACGCTACGCCTTTGCTTCAGGCGAGTCGTGACAGCCTCCGGCGGTTGCGCAGATCCTTCGGGAACGAAGTCTCTAAAGACTTCCGAGAAAATCTTTGCAGGATCAACGATGTGGGGGTTGAACGATCGCGCCTTTGCCCACGACACCTTCGTTTGCCAGTTCGGATCCGTCCGCAGCCGCACACCCACAGTAAGCGGTTGCGTTCCCAGATGCGCCGCCAGCTTCACGTCGATGGAAGCGCCTTGGCCGTCATAAATGGCGTTTCGATCGCCGGCGACACACGTAAGCAAGCGCACCAAGTCCTCATGAGATTTTTTCGTCGAATGAGCGCCGCAACGCAAGCCGCGCAATAAGGTGACATCGGCTTTGTGGGGCGCCAGAGGTGCAAGACGAAGAGGCCAAACAAACTGTGATCTCACGTGCCCGTTGGGGCTGTGAAAATAAAGAAAGTTGGGTGAAGCTTGCCCCGCCGCTTCCGCGAAGGCAGAACGAATCAGTGGCGACAACAGGATGCCACCTAGGCCCAAGCCTTTTAGAAAGCCACGGCGGTCAGCGAATGGGCGGCTCGTGAGCGAGGTGGTTTTGGTGGACGTTCGCATGAGCTGGGCCTATTCCGACCGCACTCGGTGGGTGAAGTGCTGGTCTTGCGTTAGCGCGATAAGTAGCTCTTGGGGTGACAGCTTTCCTTCGCGAAAACGATCTACGGTTCTTTGGGTGGCGCAGCTCGCGTCAGCAGGATCATCAAGCTTCCTGCCGAACAGGTACGTGCTCACCTGACTCACGAAGCAGGTCTGCCCCACGCGGCTGCTCATGATCTTGCGCGCGAGCTCCGGCGCGTCTGCATACGGCCCGTCAACTTCCGGATCTACCTCGACCACCTCACCCGAGGTGTCGAGCGGCTTGCCGAACTCTTCGGTTCTATACTGGCCGATGGCGTCGTAGGTCTCCATCGAAAGTCCATAGGGCTGGAAGCTGACGTGGCAACTGACGCAGGTGCGGGCTTCCGCCACCGTTTGCGCAAACTCCCAGTGCTCTCGCTGCGTGGACATCGCGTCGGGTGAAATGAGAGTCCCCAGCGCCTGCGACTCAACATCTGCGAGCGGCGGCGGTGGATCTAGACACAACAAAGTCCGTGCAAAGAACAACCCGCGATGCACGGGCGATGTGGTTTTTTGTGACGAGAGCGCCGCAATGACCCCCGGCTGCGTTAGCAGCCCCGCACGCCGCTCCGGGTCCATGGTTAGCTTATGCAAGCCGGCAGTTGTGGGCGCCTCAAGGCCGTAAACCTCAGCAAGCTTGGGCGAAACGTATGCGTAGGCTGCTGTAAAAAGCGACAGAATCGAGCCCTTCTCTTGCCAAATTTCATGGTCTACAAAGGCGTGTGTCGCAGCAACCATCTCGCGCTTCAGTTCGCTGTTGAACATCGGAAACGTCACCGGATCTTTGGTGCGGTTCGGATCTTCCAGGTTGTCGAGGTGCAAATAGGCAGAGAAAAAGCGGGCAAGCTTTGCGCGCGCGGCGGGTTCGTCCAGAAGGAGGCGCGCGAATTCTGCCCGCACAGCGGGCTCCATGATGCTGCCATCGTCGGCCGCGGCCAACAGCTCGGCCGAAGGCGGTGCATCCGCAATGAGATACGAAAGTTCAGAGGCGAGTTCGTGCGGCGTCAACGCAACCTTGCCACCCGCGTCCGCATGTTCGCCCACTTCCCACCGAAACAAGAACCAAGGCGACTGCAACGCGCCCTCATAGGTCATCTTGATGGCGTCTGCTTTGCCGTATGCCTGCTCCGCTTTGCGAAAGAATGCGGCGTAGCGGGTGGCTTCTTCAGCGGCAATGGGGCGTCGATAGGCTTTTCGCGCGACCGAAGTCACGAAGCTGGCGACACAATCGTCATTGGGGCTGCCGTTGCCTGCAAGGCAAGAAATGCGGCTGGCGGCTTTGGTGGCCGCGATGATGGCGGCCGCTTCGGCGTAGTCAGAGAAAGCTTCGGCGTGTAGGGGTGTCACTTCGTTGGCGTCGCTCGTGTTAAAGCCGCCAATGATTCCGTCGGAGGGAATGGCAACGTTCACCTCGGCACCGTCCGTGAACTGCGCAACCGTGGCCAAGTACTGCGCCCGCGTGAGCTTCCACGCACGCACGGGAGCCACCCCCGTTTCCTCACACGCCGCCGGCCCCGCATTGCCAGCAGCGCCAGCAACCCCGCCGGATCCGCTGCTGCCGCCCACGGACGGCGCGGAGACCACGCCTGTGCAGGAGGCAGCCCACGGCAAGATCACCAAAAGAGCGGCTGCGATCACGCCACATTTTTGACAATCGCCTTGGCGACGCAGTGCGGGGGTCCTGAACAACTAACCTCCACGATCGCAGCGATTGTCGTAGGTTGCACCCCACGCGCCCGAGCGCCAAGCCAAAAGCGCATTCAACAAATCAAAGGATCGGGTGAACTGGATTCCAACTTGAGACAAGCTGCCCCAGGGCTCGGGACCAGTGTCGGCTCAGCGCTCGTCGCCCAGCACAGGCTTCAGATCAACGATGGGCGTGCCGTGAATCCTCTCAAGCGGGCCCACCTCGAGCTTGTTGCATCACCAACCACGGTCAGGCCCGAGACGATGTGTCCAATGAACCTGAGCGTGGCTCCCGTTGTTCGTCATGCTGGTTGCACTCAATTTCAGTTGTGTCTACTTCATCGAGTGCAGGCCGATCATGTTGCCTTCGGTGTCCAACACCATCTCCACGAAGCCGTACTCGCCGATCGACATCTTCTCCCGCTGCACCTTCCCGCCTGCGGCCGCCACGCGCCCGCCTTCCACGGCGCAGTCTTCACAAGTGAAGTACACAAGTGTGCCGTTGCCAGCCGGAGACGCTCCCTGCATCTGCACAAGCGCCCCCGGGGCGCCAGCGGCTTCTTGGCTCATGGGGAAAGCCCACATTTCAATCTCAGGCGCCGGCAGCTTGTCGAGCTTTGTGACAAACACCGTTTCATAAAAGCGTTTTGCGCGCTCAATGTCCTGCACATAAATCTCGAACCACCCGACTGGATTTCGCTGCATGAGATCCTCCTCCGTGACATCTACCCTAGAACGCTGCGATACGGGCCTGCCGCCGCAACGGCGAGCAGCCTATCAAGATTTCCGTGTTGCTGCGTAACGGCTCCGCAACGAGGGATGGTGTCGTTAGCGACGTTCTAGAACTGTCACGTCCAACTTGTCCTTTGGTCGCCCCGTCGCCTGCTTGTTGGCGATGAGCTCGGTCCTGCCTATAAAGGGTACTTTCAAGCCTGCCACGACGGCCTCGAGGCGCCCTTCCCAGATCTCGTCCCAGCTCACGCCCGTGATGCTCGTTAGGATGTCTATCCTGCGCGGAGGAAGCCCCATCTGATAAACGTTTCCCTCGGTGCTGAAGTCGTTGGCGACCAACCCATGCGCGCGGACGGGCGCGCCAAATTGCTCTAACGACAGCAGAACGAGATCCGCGTTGTCTGCTGCCGGTTTCACCAGAACATCCAGATCGCCCGTTGCGCGCGGGTGGCCATGCGCTGCCAAAGCATGTGCCCCTACGATCACGAAGCGCACGCCATTGGCTTGAAAAGTTTCTATGAGGTCGCGAAAGTCTTCGTTCAGCTCTAAAGAGTCGCTCATGGCATATCTGCGTCCGAGATTCGACAAAACCGCGCTGGCATGTCTTTGCGCAGGTATGAAGGGATCGGCTTTCCGGCGCTGGCCCACGAATCGAGGGTCAAGCGCCACACCATGGCGACCCGCTCAGCAGGAGTCCCTGGCGTGGGATGGTCGACTTCATCTTCCAAACGGACGCGGCTAACGGGCCATGTTGCACGCGCACGCGCCCGTTCCTCGCGAGTAGACATCCGTTGATTATACACCAAGGGCAAGGGCCATGCGCAGGCTCATAGACCGAGACAGTCAATAATATTAAGCCAACATTCAATTAAATTGATTCGTAATGCTTTTTTATTGATATAGTACTGGATAGGTTTCATGGCCAAACCACCCTCAACTTGCCCATCCTGCAGCACTGCGCTGGAGATCCAGCGTATGGCATGTCCGTCATGCAGCACGGTGGTTGAAGGACAATTCGAGTTGCCTGCGTTGCTGCGTCTGAGCGCCGACGATCTTCGCTTCGTGGAAGATTTTGTTCGCGCGTCCGGAAGCCTCAAAGAGATGGCGGCGGCGGAGCAACAAAGCTACCCAACAATTCGCAACCGGTTGGATCGCATCATCGACGAATTGAACGCGCAGTCGAAACAGAACGAAAACAAGAAACACCAGATTTTGGACGCCATCGCCAAGGGCAAACTTACGGTTAAGGAGGCGGTCAAACGTCTCAAGGAGGTCGATCGATGAGTGCATATGAGGAGAAAATTGCAGGCATGCTCTCGCAAAAGCAGATCACGCCTGAAGAAGCCGCTGAACTTTTGCAGGCCGCCAAAACAACGGAAGGTCGTTCGCCATGGCAATGGTTGCTTGCGCCCGCGACGCGCATGTCTACCTCCAAGGCGCTCGCGTTTACCTGCACAATTGCGCTGCTGAGCATCGGGCTCGCAAAACTTCTGAAGGTGCGCTTCGATGGTGCCTTGGATGTGCACCTTGGAACCGAGGCGGTCCCCTGGGGTGTGGTGGCCTTAGATGTATTGGCCTACTTGCCCCTCACCGTGGGGGCTTTCTACGCGGTCTCACTGGTGTTCGGATCTCGGGGTCGATTCGTAGACTTCTTCGTAGGCGTTGGGGTGGCCCGCATCGCGATGCTGCTGCAGGCGCTTGCCGCTGCTTTGTTTTTACCTATGCCGCAGAAGGATCAGCCGCTGCCTCCCACCTCGGCGGGGGTTTTGTTCGCTACTGTGTTGGTGCTGCCTCTGCTTGTCTGGGGCATGGCAATGCTGTTTTTTCACTTTCGTGAAGCTAGCGGTTTGCGAAGGGGTCGCTTGGCCTTTGGATTTATCGTGGCCGTCATTGCCGCCGAGGTAGTGTCGAAGCTGTTCCTTTCAATCATTTAGGTTGGGGAACGAAGCAATCTTAGGGCTTGCTGGAGTACGTAAAGATCGTTACGGCGCTCGGCTCGCCCCCCAAGGCGCGATAAAAATCGAGCGCGTGCGTGTCTTCATTGTCTGCCGGCACGAACATTTCAGAAATGCCCGACGCAGCGGCGGCCTCGCGAAGCGCGGTCACGAGTCGGCGGCCAACACCTTGTCTTTGATACGCAGGGTCTACCGCAAGATCGTAGATGAAGATCTCGTCATATTCGCCCTTGGTCATGGGTAGCGTGTGGGCGGTGATTCCGCCCAGAATCGTGCGACCTAGGTAAGCGGCCAGAACCCAAAACTTGGGGTCGCGCAGCCGCTGGTCTAGGTACTCATCGCTGAGCGGCTTTGCCTCTTCCTCGAATACGCTGGCCATCAACAGGAAGAGCGCTCGGGCATCGTCTCTATCGTCAGCAGCCAGTCGGAGGATTCGAAAGCTGTCCATGCAAGGATGCTGCACGAACCTTCGAGTCATGTACATTGGTCAGCGCACATCCTTAGGCCAGGGTGCTAAACGAAATGATCAGGAAGTGAATGACGCATCGCACGCATCGTTTTATACCTCTTTCGCGCACCCAACGGCTCTTGGCGTGAAGGAGGATTCCTGTTCGGCCTACTCGCAGTGCTACGTCGCCGTGCTGGAACCCACTTTGTGACGGGCGCTGACGGACGAGACGGTCAGCCGTCCACGCCCGTCTTCAAGCGCCGTCCGGTTTAAGGGGTGGGCGCCGGCATCAAGGGGTTAAAGACGAGATCGTCAAAGGCGATCGTCTTTGAATCTTGCGTAAATATGACGGAATGTATTTTGGGCTGTGCGATGAGCAGGGTTAATCCACCGGAAGCATCGTTCACAGTTACTTTTCCAAGCGAAACCTCATCCACGTCAAAGGCTTCAACCGAGGCTGTGCCCGCGGTTGCGATCTG
>JBBSJE010000100.1:0-20127 GCA_038257535.1 Polyangia bacterium | reverse complement strand
GGGCCGGCAACGCCACCGGCAACGCGCCCAGATTGACAGCAACTTGGCCACGCTATAGCGCCGCGGGCCAGGTCCACGCCACAAAAATGGGGACTTGCGGCCATGGTGGGTAAAGCCGTTAGAAATTCTTACGATGCTCCTAAGGAACGTCTGCGTGCAGATTGGGGGATGCTTGTTGACGGGCAGTAGCGAATTGTAATTACAAAATGGTCCATTAGGATTACGCCCGTGCTCAAAGTTCTCTTCGTCGACGACGAGCCCTATGTACTTGAAGCTCTTCGGGACATGCTCCGGCCATTTAGGCATCGCTGGAGCCTGTCGTTTGCGTCCAGCGGTGCAGAGGCGCTCGCCGCCCTTGATCGCGCGCAGACAGATATGGTGATCACCGACATGCGCATGCCCGGTATGGACGGCGCAGCGCTGCTCAAAGAATTGCGCTTGCGGCACCCGCACGTGATGCGGGCGGTGCTCACAGGCCAAAGCGACCTTCGCTCTGCCGAGCGCTTGCTGCCGGTGGCGCAGCAAATGATTTTGAAGCCCTGTGATCGGGGGCGGCTGGAAGACGTGTTGTCGCGGGCGGAACGCATCCGCGCCCTGTTGCCCGATCAAACGGTAAGGGCGTGCGTGGGTCGCATCGAACGATTGCCTGCCGCCCCTCGCGTGTACGCAGCGCTGGTTCGGGCGATCGAGCAAGGGGACGCCAGCGCCAAAGACATCGCCACCATTGTGTCGGGCGAAATGGCCATGAGTGCCAAGATTTTGCAATTGGCCAATTCGTCCTTCTTTCGCTTGGCCCGGCAAATTGGCACCGTCGAAGAGGCCGTGGTGCATTTGGGCTTCATTACCGTACGCAGCTTGGTGCTGTCGGTTGAGGTGTTCGACGCCGCTTCACCCCTGGCACCCGCGTCGGGGCTAACGCTTGAGCGGTTGCGCAGCCACGCGCTGCTCGTGGGCCGCCTGGGCAGCCGCATATGCCAACCGCCGTTGCCGTCGCAAATGGCGTTCTTGGCAGGCGTGCTGCATGAAATTGGTCTGTTGGTGTTTGGGGTGGGGATGCCGCGCGAGATGGCCGAAGCACTGCATTTGGCGGGAAAAAACAACATTCCCTTGGCCCAGGCCGAACGCGAAGTCCTTCACGCCACCCACGCCCAGGCGGGCGCTTATCTGCTGGGATTGTGGGGCTTGCCGCTCGACCTGATGGAAGCGGTGGCCACGTATGACGACCCCTGGCCACAACCCCGCTCACTTGATCCCACGATAGACCTCAGCACCATCACTTACATCGCCAACGCGCTGGCCAACTCTCAAAAAACGGTGTCCCCTCACTTGCCACCAGCCGAACATCTTGATGGAGAGCTCATGACGGCCTTGGGACTGCAGGCCCGCCTGCCGCGCTGGCGGTTGATCGCCGAAGAAGAGGCAAAACAAGACTTGTAGGACACGAGGGTGCATCTGCCACCCAAGCTTACCCAGGCATCGTCCATTCAAGCTGCAATGACATTCGACCGTTGCAATGCCAACACCCATTGCACGGGTGTACACTTGGCGACGAGATAATGAACGTAAGAATCACGCTATCCTTTTTGATGTTCGTAGCTTTGGTGACCCTGGCGGCGACGGTGCATGCCGATGCCGATGCCGACAGCAAACGCTGGTACAAAGAAGGCACCAAGCATTACAACCTGGGTGAGTTTGACGAGGCCATCAAAGCCTACAAAGAAGGCTACGACGCCAAGCCGGATCCGGTTTTTCTTTTCAACATCGCGCAGTCATATCGGCTTTGGAAAAAACCAGAGCAAGCGATCTTCTTTTATAAATCGTTTTTGCGAAACGCACCCGAGGCGCCCAACCACGCCGAGGTTGAACGCAGAATTCAAGAACTGCAGCAAGAACTCGACCAAAGCGGCAACAACGCTTCAACGGCCCCGGCCCCGCGCGAGGTAGGGCCACCCCCGCCGCCTACGCAAAGCCCCACGGCTCCTCCGCCGCCGCTGCCCACCGTCAATCAGCCGGCAGTGCGCGAGGCCGATGGCAGCGCCATACAGGCCACTTCAACCGAGCCGCAAAAACCCGAGCCCATCTACAAGCAATTGTGGTTTTGGGGCGCAATCGGCGCCGTGGCTGTTGGCGCCATTGTCATCATAGCCGCCTCCTCGGGTGGCAACACGGAGCCCAAATCTGACTTCCCCGCGGTGAAGGTTTTTTAAGCCCTTCGTCAGGAAACAACGCTTATGAATAAACTTGGCTTGATCCTTTCAGCAACGTTTTTGGCTCTCGCTGGTTGCAGCGAAGCCAACGGCACGTACTTCTTGCTTCGTGTGGAGCAAGGCACAGCGCCCGCACGCATCACGAAAGTTGGCGTATCGCTCGCATTCGCAGGGCAATTTGCCTCACGTGACCTCGAACAAGGCGGTGCCGCGCTCGCATTTCCCACCACCGCTGCGTTTCAAATCGGCGATGGTCAAGGCGAACTTGTGGTCACCGCAGTGGCGTTCGACGCCGCCGGCCTACAGGTCGCCAGCGGTGTCGCCACCGTGCTTATTGCGCGCGGCGAAACGCGCGAAGCCGTGGTCACGCTTGCACCCTCGAGCGGCGGCATGGACCTTCCCGACGCTCTGCCGCCGGCCAATGACGGCGGCGTGAACGACGGCGGCGCTCTTGATGCTCACGATGCAGCGCCCGTGGGCGATGCCGCCCCCGACGCACCCGCCACCGCCAAGCTTATGGCCGATCGTTCGGCCATTGATTTTGGCCTCGTGGTGGTTGGCATGAACAACAGTGTGGCTGTGCAGATCAGCAACAATGGCGGCGACGTCTCGGGTGCGCTCAGCTTAACGTTGGCTGGCGAGGGTGCGTTTGCCCTCGCCAACGACGTGTGCAGCGGCAAAGGCGTTATGCCCAACGACTCCTGCACGGCCAGCGTGGTGTTTACGCCCACGGCCGCGGGGGCCTTGATGGGCGAGCTTGTGATCGCAGGCATGCCTGGTGGAGAAATCAAAGTGCCGCTCAAGGGCACGGCGGTTCCGCCAGGCGCATTGATGGTTTCGCCCAGCATGCACAGCTTCCCCAACACCCAGCAAGGCCTTAGCAGCGACGAGGTGGAGTTTAGCGTGTCGAACACAGGTGGCACCGCCACCAGCGCTTTGGCCGTGGCGTTGTCGGGCAACGACAGGCAAGACTTCGTGCTTGGCGCCAACACCTGCACGAACCCGTTGCCCGCGGCCGGCACTTGCAAGCTGGGTGTGAAGTTTGCGCCCAAATCACCTGGCGCCAAGAGCGCTTCGGTGACCATCACGGGCATGCCCGGTGGCGCGGCCGTGGCCAGCCTATCAGGTGCTGGGCTGGCCCCCGCGGCGCTAGGGATTGCCCCGCTCAGCAACAACTTCGGCAATGTGGTGAGCGGACAAAAAAGCGGCAACTTCACTTTCAAGGTCACCAACAAAGGTGGCGTGCCGGCCTCCGCGCCCACAGCCTCATTAACCGGCGCTCAAGCGGCACATTTCGTTTTGGGCCCCAACACCTGCACCACGGCCTTGCCTGCGGGCGGCGATTGCCAAGTGGAAGTGCAATTTGCGCCCACCGCAGCGGGTGCGGTTGCCGCGAAGCTGGAAGTTGCCGCTGGTGCCTTGAAGGTCACGGCCGACGTCACAGGCACCGGCTTGGCGCCTGGCAACTTGGAGATCACACCGGCTTCGCACGAGTTTGATCCCACGGTTGTGGGAAGCGTAAGTCCCAACCGCGTCTTCACCGTCCGCAACGCGGGTGGCGCCAACACGGGGGCACTCAGCGGCTCCATTACGGGTTCACATACCGCTGATTTCTTGGTGGTGGCGAATGCCTGTGCGGGCAAGGCGCTGACGCCCACGGAAACATGCACAATTACGCTGCAGATGCAGCCCAGCGCGTCCGGCACGCGCTCGGCCAGCTTGGCGGTTTCCGCCGCGCCCGGCGGCAACATATCGGCGCAGCTGAGCGGCCGCGGTTTAACCCCCGCCGTTTTGTCCCTGTCACCGGCAGGCGAAACCTTCGGCAGCGTGGTTTTGGCGGGCACCAGCGAGCGCACCTTTGCGGTGAGCAACCCGGCGGATCAAGCCTCAGGCGCTGTGTTTTTCAACATCATGGGCACCCACGCGGGCGACTTCACCCTGCTCACGGGCAGCCCGGGCGATTGTGTCAGCGGCACAACGAAACTCGACACTGCTGTGCCGTCCTGCAACGTCCGTGTGCGCTTTACCGCCATGGGGCTGGGAACCCGCACCGCCACGCTCAATGTTTCAGCGACACCCGGCGGCATGAAGTCGGCCTCGCTCAGCGGAAACGGCTTGGCGCAGGGGCAATTGCAAGCCAACGCGGCGTCACGTGACTTCGGCTTGGTGGAGGCGGGGGCCACCAGCGCAGCGTTTACGTGGCGGATCACCAATGTGGGCGGCGTGCCCTCTGGCACACCCACGTTGTCAGGAAACATCCCCGCGGCGTTTGTGGTGAGCAATGGCTGCACGGCCCCGCTGGCCCCCAATGCATTCTGCGATGTTGTGATTTCCTTCAAACCCTCCAGCGGAGGCGCGCAAAGCCACAGCCTTTCGCTGACGGCCACACCTGGCGGCTCAACACAGATCGCGCTTTCGGGCCGCGGTGGCTTCAGGCTGACGGTGCAAACCGGCGGCACGGGCACGGGCACAGTGGCCAGCAACATCAATGGCGTTCGTTGCCCCGGCACCTGTTCCGCGGTGTTTGAAGCGGGCGCAAGCGTAACCCTGAGCGCCGCGACCGAAAATGGCAGCGACTCGCATTTCCGTGCTTGGGGGGGCGCCTGCAACGGGCCTTACAACCAGTGCAACGTCACCATGGCGGCGCCTGTCAACGTGAGTGCGGCCTTCGCGGCGATGAACCACAACCTGGTGTTTGTGTCGGCGGGAAGTTTCGCGGCCGATCTGGGCGGCGCGGCCAAGTACGACGACGTATGCAACGAGGCTGCGTCAAAAGCCGGTATCAACACCAAGTCTAACGACGGCTTCGTGGCTTGGTTGTCGGACGAATCATCATCGCCGGTGGATCGGATTAGGGGCGCCGAAGGCTGGGTGCGCCTGGATGGCCTGCCTGTGGCTTTGACCCTGGGCGGCCTTATCAAAGCCAACGAAATTTTGAATCCCATCGCTCTGGACGAGTACGGCAACAACCAAGGCACCAACCTGGTGTTTACGGGCACCACACCCGAAGGCGGCTTTGTCCCCGAACAGATGTGCAAAAACTGGAGCACTGCGGATTCGGGCTTGGTGGCTGTGGTGGGAGATCGTTTCTCTGGCCCCACCCGTTGGACACAAACGCCGCCGGTCGGCAACACGTGCGCCAACCGCAACCGCCTTTATTGCTTCGGGCGCACGCGCACCACTTCGCCTTCAGCTACGGGCCTTAGGGGCTTGCGGCTTTACTTGAGTGGCGCGGCTTTCACGCCCGGAAATGGCTACGAGGGAGCGGTGAGCCTTTGCAACAAAGGACTGCCACTGGGGGCAACAAAAGCTTTGCCGCTTCTGGCCCGCACAACCGCTCCTGCGGCAGACGCATTGGATTCACGAGCCGTTTATGTGACCTTGCAAGGGGAAAGAATTGGTACCGCCGACGAAATTCGCAAGGGCGCGTTGGGAACCGGCATCTGGAACAACTTTGACGGAGCCTTCGAGCCCTACCAAATGGTGTACACAGGTTCTAGCGACGTTTCAGCGAATGGAACATCCAACTCAACCTGCGCCAACTGGACATTGGCAGGCATACTCAGTGGCACGCCCATTTTCGGCGCCAGCAGCTCGTCGCGAAGTGCGTTCTGGTTTGATTCCGATCTTAGCCCCAAGGGCATCAGCTGCAGCTTGTCGCGCAAGATCTACTGCGTGGAACAGCCCTAGACCCACATCACCTAGGCGGCCGTGAACCAGGGGGCCGGCCGCAAAACCCGGCCTCATAGTTCGCTTAGGCCGGCAGCCGCACGAAAAACGTGGTGCCTGTACCGGGCTTGCTCACAAAATCGATCGAGCCTCCGTGTCGGTCCACAACGATCGAGCGCGAGATTGCAAGCCCTTGCCCCGTACCCCGTCCCAGCTCCTTTGTGGTGAAAAAAGCCTCGAAGACGCGCGGCTGAACTTCAAGCGGAATGCCGCCGCCATCATCCGCAATGGCGATCACCGCGAACGGCGTGCCGTCAGCTTGGGATTCCACTGACGTTTTGATGTCAATGCGCCCCCGGCTGCCTCTATCACCAATGCCCGCCTCAATCGCATGCGAAGCGTTGATGATCAAATTTACCAAAACTTGCTGAATGTCTCCCACGTGGCAAACCACACGCGGAAGTTCCATGAAATCAAGCCGCACCTCGGCCACATGTTTGTATTCGCCGCGCGTGATCACCAGCGCCCGCTCGACGGCTTCGTTTAAATCAGTCGGAAGTTTTTCACGCTGATCAGGATGCGAAAAGTCTTTCATCGCCCTCACAATCGAGGACACGCGGCCCAGGCCATCCACCACACGATCCACCGCACGGGGCACGCGGTCGATAAGGTAGTTCACGTCTGAGGTCTCCACGATTTTACGTAGATCCGCGCGGACATCTTCTGCAGAGCGGGCCTCGGTTTCGTTGGCCAGTTTGCGAACCGCATCCGCGAACGCCTCAAGGTCGCCCAAGGCGCCGCGCAGGAAGCTGACGCTGTCACCCACAAATTGCACCGGCGTGCTAATTTCGTGGGCGATGCCCGCCGCCAATTGCCCCAAGGCCTCCAGCTTTTGTGCGTGGCGTAGCTCCACGTCCAGACGCGGGAAACGCTCCACCCTGGCAGCGGGCGAGGATTCTTGGGGTTGCGCAGATGGCTCTGCTTTTATTTTGGGTGGGTCATTCACAGAACTGGTGGTTTCATCGGTGGGTGTTGGGGCATCTTGACATGCGTGGGCCAACTTCCAACCGAGCAGGGCTAAAGCCCAAACGCCCCGCCACCGATGACGAACATCGGGCGCAAAGGGCAACGCAAGAAGAAGCCGCAGCGTGAGGAAGCAAGAATGTACGACAAAGTGCTGGTGGTAGACGACGAGGCAGAAGTCATCGAGGGGCTGAAGCTAGCGCTACGCAAGGAGCCCTACGAGGTTCTGGGCGCGCTTTCGGCCGAGGAAGCCCGCACCATTTTGGCGCGTGAGCCTGTGGGCGCGATCATTGTAGACGAACGCATGCCAGGGCAATCGGGCTCTGAATTTCTGGCCGAATTGGCCCGCGAGCAGCCACATCTTCCCAAGATTATGCTCACCGGCCACGCCGACCTCCAGCTGGCCGTAAAAAGCATCAACGAAGGACGCGTGTTTCGACTGTTGCAAAAGCCTTGCGAAACCAGCGAGCTGTCGCAGGCGATCCGGGACGCCCTCCGCAAACATGCGGTCAAATCGGTGACGCAACGGCTGGTGCATTTGTCGCGCCGGCAGGCCGTTTTGGTTGACGAGCTCGATCGCGAAAGCACCGGCACCAACGAGCCCGGCCTGTTCAGCACACAAGAAATCCCCTCGGTGCCGGTGAGCGAAGACGAAACCGATCCCGTGGCAATGCTCACAGGCGAAGAGGTGGCCAACCTGTCCCGGCGGGAAAAAGAGATCCTGCGCGCCATGGTGGCCGGCAAAAAGCCCCGCGAGTTGGCGCATATGTTTTTCATTAGCGTTCACACCGCCCGCAACCACGTCAAAGCGATTTATCGCAAGCTGGGCGTGCATTCACAAGGCGAACTGATCGCCAAGGTGCTGCGCGCGCCCGGGCGGATGAAGTTTCGCCCAGCATCGTAGCCGCCTGTTTTCGTGGAACTGGGGGCCGCAGGGGCCCATCGCATGCGGCGCGCCCATGGGAAACCGCCGCCACCGCAAGCGGCTGGCGATTTCGCTCATAAGTGACTTCCCGAAACCTTGCGCCTGGTGTCAATATAGGCACCCACATGGTTCCATACGCGCCCACGAAGTTGCGAGTCAGCCCCGTGCTCGTCGGGATGGCCCTGATCTCGGCCGCATCGGCGGCTTTGGCAGCCCCCGTTAAGCCCCGCTTCCTGATCGTGGTCGACACCTCAGGCTCCATGGCCGAAAACGCCAGCGGCATAGAAACCCATGGCGACGGTTCCCAAGCGCACCCCGGGTGCGACTTAGACAACAACGGCCTTTACGACGACAGCAAGTTGTTTCAGGCCAAGGCTGCATTAAACGACACCATCGCCGCGTTTGGCGCCGCCGAATTTTCGCTCGCGCGTTATCACCAAAAACAATTGGGCGGCGCCTGTCAAACCGTGGCCAATTGCACCGGCGCCCAAAGCAGCGCCAACGTTTGCGTGGCAAACAATTGTGCCTACGAAATTCCCACCATTAGCCCCGACTACGATGAGTGCTCTGGTGGCAACGCCAATGGCAACGGGTGCATCCGCTGCGCCGATCCCGACAACGATCCCACCCACGTGTATTTCAATGGCAACCTATGCTGCACCGGCAGCGATCCCAAGGCCGGCGGCTTCGGCATGGCGGGCGACGTGTTGGTGCCCTTTCCCGGCGGCAGCGGCAACCACAACGACATGCTGGCGTGGATGGATGGCGTTGAGACCTTTCCTGCGGGTTTAAACAAAGAGCTGCGGGCCACCGGAACCACCCCCATTGGTGGATCACTCAACGCCGTTCGCGACTGGCTGACCAACGACGGAAGCCCCGCCGGGCCCGGGGCGGGTGTGTTGAACCGCGACAGCCAGGTGGATTGCCGCTCGTACAACGTTATCCTGATCACGGACGGCATCGAAACGGCCTCATGCGCCTCCAATTGCGGGATCAACGGCGCGTTGGCGGCTGAAAACTTGTTCTACGCCTGCACCAACGGCGGCCTATGGGATCCCATCGACAACCGCTGCGAACGCAACGGAAGCCCCGCCAACACGCGCCGCATCCGGGTGCGCACCTACGTGGTGGGGTTCAACGTTAACAGCCCCTCGCTCAACGCCATCGCCGCCTCGGGCGGCACCGGAACCGCGCTGTTAGCAAACAACCGCACCGAGCTTACAGCGCGCTTGGGTGACATCATCGCCGCCTCCATTCCCAATGAAAAATGCGACTGCCAAGACAACACTTGCGACGGGGCGATCGACGAGACCTTTCCGTTAAAGGGAGAGGTTTGCAGCGTGGGCGTGGGGCGCTGCAAGCGTCAAGGTGTGTTTGCATGCAAGCCTGATGGCGGCGGCGTGGCGTGCGCTTCGAGCCCCTCGGGCATGTGCCCAGCCACGTTGCATAGCCCGGGTTCTCCGCTGCAAGAGCGTTGCGGCTCCGCCCCGGGGTGTTTAGCGCCCACGCCGGAAGACTGCGCGGACGACGACTGCGATGGCCTCATCGATGAAAACCTTTCCTGCGCCTGCGCCGCAAAGCCCGAGGTTTGCAATGGACTTGACGACGATTGCAACGGCGTGATCGACGATGTGCCCCCCACCTCCTGCGGTTTGTCGATTGGCGAATGCCGCCCGGGGCAGCTGCAATGTGGTGACGATGGGGCCGGCGGCAAGCGGGCGATCTGCGTGGGCGGCACCAGCCCCACGCCCGAGCTTTGTGACGGCAAAGACAACGATTGCGACGGCATCGTGGATGGCTTTGGCTTGTCCTGTTATCCCGAAAACACAGCCGGCTGTGCGCGCAACATGTCCGCTCTGGCCTGCCAGGCGGCGCCGCTGTCGGTCTGGACTTGCCAAGGCGTATGCCAAACCGGCGTACTTATCTGCGACAACGGCAGCTGTGGCGCCTGCGGCGGGGCCATCACGCCGCAGCCTGAGGTGGCCTGCGACGGTCTGGACAACGACTGCGACGGGCAAACCGACGAAGGATTTGGCCTGGGGCAAGCCTGTGGACCAGGCCAATCGGGCATCGGCGAATGCCGCGCGGGCGTGCTTAGGTGCGCCAACAACGGCCTGGTTTGCGAGGGCGCGCAAGGCCCCGTTGACGAAACCTGTGATGGCAAAGACAACGACTGCGACGGCCTCACAGATAACCTCAAAGGCCCTTGCGGCCTAAGCTTGGGGGAATGCCGCCCGGGCGCGTGGCGGTGCGAAGGCAGCACCCCCGTGTGCGAACAAGTGCAAGCGCCCACGCCCGAATTTTGCGACGGCAAAGACAACGACTGCGATGGCCTTACCGACGAAGATCCGCTTGACCCCGACCTGCGAACGCCCACGGCGTGTGGTGTTGATGAAGGCGTTTGTCGTAAAGGGCTTTTGCGGTGTTTGGGCGGCGGAAAATACTGCGATGAAAGCGTGGATCCCAGCTTTGAGCGCTGCAACGCCTTGGACGACAATTGCAACGGCCAAACCGACGAGGGCATCAACCCGCCCGGCATGTGCCCGCCCCCTGGATTGCCGCCTGGCACCGGCCTCGTGGGCGAATGCCGGCCCGGCGCCAACATGTGTTTGCCCACGTCCCCCGAGGGCGCCGGTTGGAGCTGCGTGGGCGGCGTGGGCCCCGCGCCGGAAGTTTGCGACGGCAAAGACAACGACTGCGACGGCGCCGTCGACAACAACGCCCCCTGCGACCCCGGGTTCGCGTGCGCGTTTGGCGAATGCGCCCCGAAGTGCACGCGAGGCGAATTTGAATGCGCCGTCGACCGGATCTGCCAAGACGGCGTATGCGTGTTTACCGAATGCGTGCGCACCCCCTGCCCCACAGGCTTTCGTTGCGACGCCAAGCGCGGCTGTGTGGATCGCTGTGAAGACGTAACCTGCGCCGAGGGCTTCCGCTGCGAAAACGGCATTTGCCTCAGCTGCCAAAACGATGGCTGCCCGTCAGGCCAGTTGTGCCGCGGCGTCGTTTGCGAGCCCGATCCGTGTTTGGGTGTCTCCTGCCCCGGCGGCAGTTACTGCAGCGAAGGCGTTTGCGCGGCCTCGTGCACAGGCGTCAAATGCAGCAAGCGCCAAAGCGAATCCTGCCGGCTTGGCCAATGCGTGCCGGATCGGTGCCTGGGCGTGACCTGTGGCCGCCACGGGTTCTGCGATCCCAGCACGGGCGCTTGCGTGAACAACCCTTGCGTGTTGATCCAATGCCTGAGGGGGCGCGTTTGCGTGCCCACCACCGCCAGCTGCCAACCCGATCCCTGCTTGGCCACCGTGTGCAAGGGCGAGGACGTGTGCGTGATGCGGGTGGATGGCATCGCGGAGTGTGTTTCGCCTGATTCGCTGCCCAAGCTGCAGCCTGATCAAAAAATCGCCGCTTCAGGCGGCGGCGGGTGCACCTGCCAGGTAGGCCCCGCACGCAGCGCCCCCAAGGGCGGCCTGTGGTTGCTGTTGGGCCTGGCCTTATGCACACGACCAATTCAGCGCTTGCGCAAACGACGCTGTGGTGGCGCACACGGAGGCCCACGATGATCTTCAACGCACGCGTGCTGGGGCTGTGCATCTTGGCCAGCACTTGCCTTGCAGGCTGTGAAATCCGAAGCTTTCCCTTCTTCCAAGAGCTGCCCGATGGCGCCGACCCCAGCCCACAGACACGCCCTGACGGATCCGCCCGCGAGGTGGGCCCCGACGTGCTGTGGACGGGCGAAGTGGGCATGCCCGAGGTGGGCACGGTGGACGTTCCCGCCAACTGCGTGCCCACCATTGAGCTGTGCAATGGTCTTGACGACGATTGTGACGGCTTGATCGACGAAGACTTTGAATTTAACACCGACCCCAATCACTGCGGCCGCTGCGGCAACGTATGCGCGCTTGAAAACAGCAGCACCGCGTGTTCGGTGGCGCGCTGTCGTTTGGTGGCCTGCAACGCGGGTTTCGTGGATCTTGATCGATTGGAGATCAACGGCTGCGAGTGTCAGATCACCGCCAATGGGCAGGAGATCTGTGATGGCGTGGACAACAATTGCAATGGCCTCATCGACGAAGGCTTTGACTTTGAATCAGATGTGTTTCATTGCGGCGGCTGCGGCAATGCCTGCCAGTTTGCCAACGCAGGCGCGAGCTGCAGCGAGGGCCGTTGCGCCCCAGCGGCGTGCAACGCGGGCTTTGTGGATTTGGACAAAGCGCCGCAAAACGGCTGTGAGTATGCCTGCACGCTCAGCAACGGGAGCGTTGAAGTTTGTGACGGCAAAGACAACGACTGCAATGGCAACACCGATGAAGTGGATCCGCTTGCGGGCAAAGCCTGTTTCCCCCCCGGGCTGGCGGGTTGCAACGCCGGCACAGGCGTCTGCGCCGGGGGCTGCGCCCTGGGCATCTGGGCTTGCTTGCCCGGAGGTCTGGTGTGCCAAAACGCCAAGCTGCCCGAGCCCGATCTGTGCGACGGCTCGGACAACAACTGCGATGGCCAGATAGACGAAGACTTCAATTTGCAAAGCGACCCGCGCTGGTGTGGCGCCTGCGGCAACGCGTGCAATTTACCCAACGCAATCAACGGCTGCGCACAAGCACAATGCAAGGTGGCGTTTTGCAAAGCTGGGTACGTTGACCTTGACCAGTTGCCCGCCAACGGCTGCGAATACGCCTGCACACCCGATGGCCCCGAGGTGTGCGACGGCAAGGACAACGATTGCAATGGCAAAACCGACGAAACCGATCCTGGTTTGCGCTTCCCACCCACAAACTTCTGCGTGCAAGTGGGCGAATGCGGCAAGGGTGGCGGCAGTTCCACTCGCTATCCCGGCGCCGCCACTTACCCCGTGTGCACCACAACCGCCGGCCTGGAAAAGCCCGATTGGTACTGCAACTATCCCGCAACCGTGCAGCTGTTTGCGCCCAACCAAGTGTTGGGCCAAGAAACCTGGTGCGACGGCCTCGACAACGACTGCGATGGCCAAACGGACGAACACACGAATCCGCTCGTGGGCAGCGCATGCAACGACGACGGTTTGGGTGAATGTCAAAAGGAAGGCGTTTTGCGCTGCCAAACCGATCGAACCTTGTCGCCCCGCTGCGATGTCAGCGGCATGGCCGACAAAACCTTGGCGCATGAGATCTGCGACGGCAAAGACAACGACTGCGACGGCAAAACCGACGAACCTTGGGACAACCCCAGCGACAGCGGCGCAACGTTGTGCCCCGGTGGCGTGGCCTGTCAAGGTGTGCGCGACGAAACCATCGCCGTGACCACCGGCGGCCAGAACTATTTCATCTACCGTTTCGAGGCCAGCCGCGCCGACGCCAGCGCCACCTCGCAAGGGCGCTTGGAAATCCGCGCCTGCTCGCAAGGCCCCCAACGCATGCCGTGGACCTCGGTGAATTTCAACCAAGCGCAAACCGCGTGCCGCCAAGCCGGCATGCGCCTGTGCCAAACCGTTCGGCCCACCGCGTGCAGCTCAACCACCCCGCAAAGCGATGAGTGGGGTTTTGCCTGCGCCGCCGGTTTGATTTGTTCGGGCAACACCACCCAGCCGTACCCCTACGCGTGCACCTACGATGCGGCCACCTGCCATGGCGGCGATGTGGCGCAAGGCGAGCCCGCCGCTTCAGGGGCTTTCGGGCAATGCCTCACGCCCGACCTCGACCTTGCGCCCGGCCAGCAATCCGCCTTCGACATGAGCGGCAACGTGGCCGAATGGACCAACGACTGTCGCGGCGTGCTAGCCGACGGACGCAGAACCCACACGCTGCGCGGCGGATCCTACCTAAGCATCCCGCGCGCTTTGCAATGTGATTTTACGGCCACCGTGGTGGGCGAAGACTTTGCCTTCGTCGACACGGGCTTTCGCTGCTGCTCTTCTTGCGCAGCTGGCTTGGCTGACTGCGATGGCACCTGCGTGAATTTGGCCAACAGTGCCAGCCATTGCGGCGCCTGCAGCGCCGCGTGCGCCGCAGGACAAGCGTGCATCAACGGCAATTGCCGCTAAGACCTCTTTTATGATCAAAAGCGTCACCGTGTTTTGCGGCGCCAGCGCGGGCAACGAACCGCAGTTCGTCAACGCCGCACGCGACTTGGGTAGGCAGCTGGCCAAGGCCAACGTGCACGTGGTTTATGGTGGCGGCCACGTGGGGCTCATGGGGGTGCTAGCCGATGCGGCTTTGCAAGCTGGCGGCTACGTGGTGGGCGTCATCCCCCACGAACTTGAGCGGCGCGAACTGGCGCATCCGGGAGCTCAAGAAATGCATGTGGTGAACACCATGCACGAACGCAAAGCGCTGATGGGCGAACGCGGCGATGCGTTTGCAATCCTGCCTGGAGGCTTTGGCACCTTGGAGGAATACTTTGAGGTGCTTACCTGGCTTCAATTAGGATTTCACGCCAAGCCCTGCTGCCTGATCAACACGCACGGCTACTTCGATCACCTGCTGGCCTTCTTGGACCACAGCACCAACATGGGCTTCGTGCGAAAAGATCACCGCGCGCTGGTGCAAGTGGCGCCCACGCCCGAAGGGGCTTTAACGCTGCTCCTCGGCACGCCGCAAAGCGCTTCTGCTCTATAAAGCCAAAGCTTCGTCGCATTCGTTGCGAACAACGTCCTCGAAGCTCTCGCGGCGAGAAATCAGTTTGGCCTGTCCGCCGTCCCACCACACCTGGGGCACGCGGCTTTGCGAAACGTAATTCGAGCTCATCGCCATGCCGTAGGCACCTGCGTCGTGCAGAACCAGCAAATCGCCTTCGTCCGGCAGCGGCAGCGCGCGCGGATCAAGCAATTCGCGATCGTCGCGCGTGAACACGTCGCCGCTTTCGCACAAGGGGCCTGCCACCACCACGGGAGTTTCGGGTCGGCCAGCGCCTTTGCCCACAACCGTCATATGGTGATACGAGCCGTACATCGCCGGGCGCGCCAGATCGGCAAAACCCGCGTCCACCATGACAAACTTGTTTCCCGGGCCCTTGTCGTTGGTTTGCGTGTCTTTGATGTCTTTAACCCGTGTGACCAGGAGACCCATACCCGCCACCGGGTAACGCCCCGGCTCGATCTCAACCCGAATCGGACGCCCAGCCGCCTGCTGCAGTTCGGCCAGCGCTTGTTCCAACACCGGGCGATACCAAGCCAAGTCGTAAGCGGGTTTGCCCGGTCGATAAGGATGCGGAAGCCCTCCCCCCAGGTTGACTGAGGCAACATCGGGAAATTCAGGCAGCAAGCTGGCCATAAACGACACGAGGCGCTTCATGTTGGCGTCGAACTCACGCAGTTCGGGACCCGTGCCCACGTGGGCGTGCAACGTAACCACGGGCAGGCGGGCCTCGGCCGCGTTTCGGCGAACGGCGGCCAACTGGTCGGGCCAGATCCCATGCTTCGAGGATGGACCTCCGGTGTCACAGGATTTCACGTGCCCATGCCCAAAGCCCGGGTTCACGCGCAGCCCAATGGGCCCTTTATAGCCCGCGTCGCGAAGCTCGTTGACCATGCCCGGCGAACCCAGGTTTGGCAGCACCCGGTGCTCAAGCACCGAAGTCAGCGCGTTGTCGCGAAACACATCCGTGGTCAGCATCACCACGGGAGGTTCGGCCCCCGCAGGGAACCCAGCTGCCAAGGCCCGCAAAACTTCGTTGCCGCTGACGGCGTCGATCCAGAGCCCCGATTCTCGAACCGTTTGCAGCACCTGACGGGCTGAGTTGGCTTTCATGGCGTAGCGGCAAACCAAATTTTGTCCCTGCACCAGTTTCGAAAGCCGGGCGCAGGAATCGCGCAGAACTTGCGCGTCGTACAAATAGAACGGGGTTCCCACCTGGTCAGCCAGGCGAGACAACGGATAAGAATTCGGATCTAACATAGGCAGCCGCGCAGATTAGCAATGGCCTGTGTTTGTTGCCACCAATCCGTAACCAACGCACAACCCAAAGGCGAAGCGCGTTATTCCGCACCGGATCTATTGCGTTTTCTCCGCGCATTTGGTAGCTCGGCTCACGCGTAAGATCTCGTCCGTCCGGGCTGGAGCGTGGGGCTGGGGTTAAAGGAACGCCAGGGCGGCGCCGAGATCAGCCGTGCCGAGTTGCCCATGCCACTTCATACAATCCGAAAAGGCCTCGACCTGCCCATCTCGGGCGTCCCCCGCCAGGAAACTGCTGCGGAAACCATTCAAGTGCGCAGCGTTGCAATCGTTGCCGACGATTTTACGGGCATGAAGGCACGTATGATCGTGAAGGAAGGCGATGCGGTTCTGCGCGGACAAGCGCTCTTCGAAGACCGCAAAACCCCAGGTGTGTTTTTCACCGCGCCTGCCGCAGGCACTGTGGAAGCCATTCATCGTGGTGCCCGCCGCGTGCTTCAGTCGCTGGTCATCAAGCTTAACGAGCGCGAAGCCAAAGGTGCTGCGGCTGAAGAAGACCACGCAGCTTTCGCCAGTCACACAAGCCGAGATCCCGCCGCGCTGTCACGGGATGAAATTGTAGCGCTGCTCACCGAGTCGGGTTTGTGGACCGCGTTTCGCGCGCGCCCGTTTTCCCGCGTGCCCTCGCCCCAAAGCTCGCCGCACGCAATCTTTGTCAACGGCATGGACACCAACCCGTTGGCCCCCAAGCCTGAACTGGTCGTCAAAGGGCGCGAAGCGGACTTCAGCCGTGGCCTGGCCGCCATTGCAAAACTAACCACCGGCACAACCCACCTGTGTGTGTCCCCCAACTCACCTTTAAAAGAGCTGGGCAAAAGCGGCGTCACCTTGCAGGAGTTTGCGGGCCCCCATCCTGCGGGCACCAGCGGCGTGCACGTGCATATGGTGGCGCCCGTTAGCCGCACCCGCACGGTGTGGACCATTGGCTACCAAGACGTGTTGGCCATCGGCCATTTGTTGGCCACCGGCAAGCTTGAAGGTCACGTCACCATTTCGGTGGGTGGGCCCTCGGCGAAGAGCCCCCGTCTGCTGCGGGTTCGCCAAGGCGCCAACTTGGTTGATGTGATCGAAGGCGCGGGCGCGCTTGAAGGCGGCCTAAAAGTGATCTCGGGTGATGAACCAGAAGTGCGCGTGGTTTCTGGTTCTGTGCTTTCGGGCAAGCGTGCCCAAGGCAACGTCTACGGATTCTTGGGCCGCTACCATTTGCAAATCAGCTTGCTGCCCGAAGGTCGCAAACGCGAATTCCTCAGCATGATAGCGCCAGGGGCAAACAAGTTTTCGATCTTCCCCCTGTTCATTTCAAAACTCTTCGTAGGCAAGAAGTTCAATTTCGACACCGACACCAACGGTTCACCACGCGCCATGGTGCCCATTGGAACTTACGAGGATGTGATGCCCATGGACATCATTCCCACCTACCTCCTGCGGTCGCTTATGGTAGGTGACATCGAGCAAGCGGAAAAGCTGGGGATCTTGGAGCTGGACGAAGAAGATTTGGCCCTATGCACCTTCGTTTGCCCCGGCAAGGTCAATTATGGCCCTGTGCTGCGGGCGAATCTCGAAAAGATCTACGCCGAGGGTTAAGGGAAAGGCCAAGGCACCACGCAATGAAGTTTCTACGAAACATCCTGGATAAGAACTCAAAGCATTTCCACAAAGGTGGAAAGCTAGAGAAGTACTACCCGCTTTACGAGGCGCTCGACACCATCCTTTATTCGCCTGGCACCCCCACGCGCGCCGCTTCGCATGTGCGC
Organism: Polyangia bacterium; assembly: GCA_038257535.1. GTDB lineage: Bacteria > Myxococcota_A > Polyangia > Fen-1088 > Fen-1088 > JAGTJU01. Next base: position 2,627 of record JBBSJE010000100.1, on the reverse strand, counting down.
GATGGTGTGGATCTCAAACGCATTATGATCACCGTGGTGGTGGCGATGGTTCCCGCCATCGCCATGGCCATGTACAACACTGGCTTTCAGGCCCACCACGCCATTACAAAGGGCGCGGCGCCGCTAGACAGCTGGCAAACAAATCTTTTCACCTTGTTGGGTGGGCAATTCGATCCCACCAACATTGCGTTCTGCGTGCTGCACGGAGCGCTGTACTTCCTGCCTTCGTTGCTGGTGACCTTCCTGGTGGGCGGCAACATCGAAGTGTTGTCGGCAATCTTGCGCAAGCACGACATCAACGAAGGATTCCTGGTTACCGGCGTGCTTTTGCCTTTGACCCTGCCGCCCAACATGCCGCTGTGGCAGGTGGGCTTGGGCATCGCGTTTGGCGTGGTGTTCGGCAAAGAAGTGTTCGGTGGCACCGGCATGAACTTCCTGAACCCCGCGTTGACGGCACGCGCGTTCTTGTTCTTCGCCTACCCCGCGCACATCAGCGGCGACAAAGTGTGGGTGGCCGCCGACTTCACGGGTGTTTCTACAGATGCAGTCACGGGCGCAACCTGGCTGTCGAAAGCGGCACTGGAAGGCAACGCCGCTTTGGCAAACGCCAACTGGATGGACGCGTTTTTGGGTTTCGTCCCAGGATCGATGGGTGAGACATCCGCCGCCGCCTGCTTCTTGGGCGCGATCATTTTGATTCTCACGCGCGTGGCCTCGTGGCGCATCATGCTGGGTGTTACCGTGGGCACCTTCGCCATGACCACGCTGCTCAACTCATTGAGCTCGGGCACCAACCCGTTTATGCAAGTGCCCTTCATTTGGCACATCGTGCTGGGCGGCTGGGCTTTGGGCACCGTCTTCATGGCCACCGATCCCGTGTCCGCTGCCTTCACCAACACCGGCCGTTTTGTGTACGGCTTCTTCATTGGTGTGCTGGTGATTTTGGTCCGCGTGATCAACCCGGCCTATCCCGAAGGCATGATGCTGGCGATTCTGTTTATGAACCTGTTTTCTCCCCTGATTGACCATTTCGTCATTCGCGGCAACATCAAACGAAGGATCGCGCGCAATGCAACAGCATAGCACCGCCTACACCCTAGGCTTCGCCGCGGCGGTATGCGGCGTGTGTTCGGTTTTTGTGGCCGGCTCGGCGGTGGCGCTGAAGCCAAAGCAGATCGACAACAAGATTTTGGATCGCCAGGCGAACGTGCTTTCGGTGGCAGGCCTTATGGGCGAGGACGATGTCTCCAATCAAGAGATTCGTGATCGCTACAACCAGTACATCGAGCCCGTGGTCATCGACCTCAAAACCGGCGAACCAAAGCCGGACGTGGATGCGCGCAACTTCGACCAACAGCGCGCCATGAAAGAGCCAGCCGCCAGCACCCAAGCCCCACCCAACGCCGCCAAAGTGCAGCGAATCCCGAACGAAGCTTTGGTCTTCAAGGTCAAGCGCGACGGAAAACTAGAAGCCGTCATCTTTCCGGTGCAAGGCAAAGGGCTGTGGTCAACGCTTTACGGCTATTTCGCGCTAGACGCCGACGGCACCACTGTCAAAGGCCTCACCTTTTACGAACACGGCGAAACTCCAGGCCTTGGCGGCGAGATCGATAACCCACGCTGGCGGGCGCTGTGGCCCGGGCGCAAAGCCTACAACCAGCAGGGCGAAGTCGTTATTCAGGTGGTCAAAGGCCAAGCGGGGCCGGTTTCAGAAGATCCCAACCGGGTTGACGGACTTTCGGGTGCCACCATCACCAGCCGTGGTGTGAGCGACCTTGTACAATTTTGGCTGGGTGACAACGGCTACGGCCCCTACGTGGAACGTCTGCGAACCGGCAAGGATGCCTCATGAGCGATGCAAAGACCAAAGATCTGCTGCTTGATCCCCTGGCCAACAACAACCCCATTGGGTTGCAGGTGCTGGGCATTTGCTCGGCGCTGGCCGTAACCACGAAGATGGAAACCGCGCTGGTGATGAGCGTCGCTGTCACCGTGGTCACCGCGTTTTCGAACTTGTCGATCAGTTTGATCCGCAACCTGATCCCGTCCAGCATCCGCATCATTGTTCAATTGGTTGTGATTGCCTCGTTGGTGATCATCGTTGACCAGATCCTCAAGGCTTTTGCCTTTCAAATCTCCAAACAGCTTTCGGTGTTCGTGGGTCTGATCATCACCAATTGCATCGTGATGGGCCGTGCTGAAGCCTTCGCCATGCAGAACAAACCCGCGCCCAGCTTCATCGACGGCATCGGCAACGGCATGGGCTACAGCTTGGTGTTGATGTCGGTGGCCTTCTTTCGGGAATTGTTGGGCAGCGGCAAGCTGTTTGGCATCACCCTGCTCAAGCCCGTGACCGAGGGTGGCTGGTATGAGCCCAATGGTCTTATGGTGTTAGCCCCGGCCGCCTTCTTTCTAATAGGCGGCTTCATTTGGGTTGTTCGCAGTTTCAAAACCAAACAAACAGAGGAAGCCTTCCGTGTTGGAACACTACTTGAGCTTAGCCACCAAGGCGATCTTCGTCGAGAACATGGCGCTCGCCTACTTCTTGGGCATGTGCTCGTTCTTGGCGGTCTCGAAGAAGGTCGACACGGCCATTGGCTTGGGCGCCGCGGTGACGTTCGTGCTCG
>JBBSJE010000099.1:0-20415 GCA_038257535.1 Polyangia bacterium | reverse complement strand
CCGGCCGGTGGGTCAAATGTTGCTTTTAGTTCTGGGGGGGCCCCAACCACCACGCGCTTAGGTTAAAATGTGTTGATGTGGGGGATAGCGGCTTTTGCCAGCGGGGCTGGCTGGGCCAACGCGACTCCCGCCCAGCTGCGGCTTCCAGCGTCGAACCTTTTGACGTCTAATCTGTACAAGTTTTGCCAGAAGATCTGGTCCTCGGGTCGATCGGCGATCATCGCCGTCCTCAGCACCAATCGCTGCGAACGACAACACCCGCCACGCGCGTGCTTTCTTCGATGCTGAGTGGGCGGCCAGTGCAGCTGATGAACCTCGATACATAGCAGCAGGGGCCTTTTTCGCGTGCTTCGCGGTGCTGTTCGTTTTCAGGGCTTATTGCGAAAGGCCCTGTTATGGGTGGCCCCTCGCCGGCGCAACCACAAGCGCCTGACCCATAAGACTTGCCATCCTCATTTTCGGGACAGACACCATCCTTTGGCTGACGGCAAACGATGTGCGTGCAGCATTGCCCTTGGTAGCCCATTCCCGGTCCGTGGACGGGACCCGTACACGTTGATACCCAATCCGCCGGCAAAGGAGGAATTGTTTGCTCCAAGGGCACGGGACGTTCGGCGCCTGCATCTGCCGGGAGGTTGAGACTTTCGCCCCCGCCGGAGCATCCACCCACGAAGACAATCCGGCAAGCGCCGTCCCTGACTTGATAGCGTTCAGCATCTTCAAGAGCGGCTTCATAATTCATAAATATAATACTCGTGCGTTAGCCTTGGCAAGCGCAGGCTTAGGGAGCGTGGCGGCAGTCTCCTCGCAAAGGCACCTTGCGGCACGCCGGCCCGCCCGCGCACCCAAACTCTTTGACTCTTAGACACGAGAGGCTGGTATATGGGAAGCCATGACCATCGCTTCGCGCTGCCGACCGCGCCTGCAAACGTGGCAAGTGATTCCCTGGCGTGGTTCTGACAGTGTTGCCCTCGCATTCCTGGTTGCGGCGGCCCTCGTCTTTTTGATGCAATGCCTTGCCGCAGGAGACGTGGGTGTTGATGACGCCTATTTCACATTCTCGTTCGCCAAGAATCTGGCGCTTGGCAACGGCCCCATCTACAGCCACGGTCTTCGGGTGGAAGGGTATTCCACGCCCCTGTGGATGGTGCTGCTCGCACTGCCCATGCTGTTTACCCGCGGGCAATATCCTCTGCTTTGCGCCCGCATCATGGGAGCGCCTTTTGTCCTTCTCTTGGGATACTCCGTCTATCGCATCGCTCGGGCCTGCGGCGCGCGCAGATACACTGCCGCTTTTTGCGTGCTTCTTCTCTCCTTCAATACCGACTTGGCGGTCGCGTACCTCACTGGCATGGAGACCCTGCCTCACGTGGCCGTCATCGCGTTTGCCTTTGCCGCCCTACTCGAGAGCTTCTCGAAGCCCACATGGCAGCGCACGGCCGCCTGGGCCGGTCTGGCCGTAGCCCTCATGCGCATCGACGGCTTTTTGACCTTCGCGTTTCTCATCGTAGGAGCGCTCCTGCGCGCGTTGACTTTGAAAGAGCCCCGGCCTTTCAAAGCGACGGCTCGACTCCATCTAGCCCCGGTCGTCGTCTTTTTCGTGTGGTTCGCTGCCCGCTACAGTTACTACGGCCTGCCGCTGCCCAGCACCTATTATGCCAAGCAGCTCATCGGCGTGCTCCTGCCGCTTCGGGGATTGGAATACGTTTCGAATGAAATCATTGGGCAGTGGCTCTGGCTGGGACTTGTTGGGTGGTGTTGGCTCTTGTGGAGGCGCAACCTTGCGGCCGCCATTCTGGGGGCCTTCTCGGTTCTGCACCTTGTTTACGTGATCAAGGTAGGTGGAGACTGGATGCCCTTTGGTCGGTTCGTGCTTCCTGTCGTTCCCTTGCTCTTGGTTTTGGTCGTTGTTGGCTTTACCGATGTTCTCAACGTCTGTTCGACCGTAAGCCCATGGCTCAAGCGCTTGCTCATCCCTGTCGCCGTCGGCAGCTTGGCCATGCTGGCCATCAGAATGGACCACCGATTCTGGAACTCACCTCACGAGGTCGCCAAGAACGATGGTGTGAAAGAGCAAAGCCGCAACGTCAAAAACTACTGGTATGCAGCCAAGTTCCTGCGGCAAATCATTCCTCCAGGCGGACGCTTGGTCACGGACTATGGCGGGGTGTTTGCCTGTCATACACAAGGCACCCTCATCGAAATGTGGGGATTGGCCAACGCCACAATCGCCACGCGCGGTGACACCGAAGGCGTCAATGCGATCTACGGGAAAACCTGCGCAGCCTGTTACCCCGAACTCAATCCAGAGTACTTCCACGTGATGGCGCCGCTCGTGCGGCCGGTCACCGCTTTTTCATCTGCCGATGAGGTGATCAACAATGTGTGGCAGACCGACACGATTGGCCGCCACATCGATTTTCGGCGAATGTTTTCCGTGGGCCGGGTCGTATCACCCGACGCGACCGAGGCGCTTTACTTTCTTCAACGTCGCGGTCCATCGTTTTCGACGGAAAACCGCAAGACGGAAGCCGGATATACAATAGACTTTCCCTTTGGGCCCTAAGATCTCTAATGGGGAGTATTTATGAGTGATCCACAAGACGCGCCCCAGCCTACTCCGGATGGAGGAAAGTTCGATCAATACGCGGCCGACTACGAAACGCTCCATGCCAAGAACATTGCCGCCACCGGCGAGGCGCCGGAATACTTTTCTCGCTACAAGCTCAATTGTTTGACCCGTATCTTCGGCGACAACTACGCCCTGCCTGTGCTCGATTATGGCTGCGGAGTGGGCTCGCTTACGGAGCTGCTTGTGGGCTCTTTTCAGGACGTCCATGGCTACGATCCCTCGGGCGCCAGCCTGGCGCGGGCGAAGGAGCGTGCGCCGCAAGCCACATTCCACGCTATCGTTGAATCGGTACCGGATGGGCATTTTGGGCTCGTGGTGCTAGCGGGCGTTTTACACCATGTGCCTCCGGGGGAACGATCTGCTGTGATGCAACTCGTGAAGCGCAAGCTTCACCCCCGCCAAGGCAAGGTGGTGGTGTTCGAGCACAATCCGTTAAATCCGCTCACCCGGCGTGCGGTGGCTATGTGCCCCTACGATGACGACGCTGTTTTGCTCACGCCGTGGCAGGCGAGCGGCTTGTTGAAGCAAAGTGGATTTTCCAAAGTGCGCCGCGATTACATCGTGTTCTTTCCGAAACCGCTGGCGAAACTCCGATTCTTAGAGCCGTACTTGAGCTTTCTGCCCGCGGGGGCGCAGATGCTCTTGATTGGCGACGTTTAAGCCAGGTCACTGCCTACATGCGCTTTAGGATCTCTTGATTCCGGCGCGTGGAATGGCCGCGCTTCGCGAGCACATACGATCCTTGCACATCCACGACACCAAACTCGCCGCTCTCAATTAAGGGTCGGAGCTGGTCGCCCTCTTCTGCCCAAAGGGGAAGCTCAAAGAGGGCGTAAGCCGCATCGTAAACACCGGTGCGCAAGGTGTAGGCATTCTTGCGGCTCGAAACGTGGGGCACCAGCATCTCGGAAGCCACGACTTTTGCCTTGCGAGGCAGGAGCGCAAGCAGGTTGTAAACCAATCGGTGGCGCTCATGGTCGCCCGGCAGCAGTCCAAACCGATATTCGCCAAACCCGCCTCGCGTGTTGGTGGTGTTCAGGACGGCGCCGTACTGCAATGAGCTTACGAGCAGCGCCGAAACCACGACCGCCAGCCAGGCGCGGCTGCGCTTGAGAACGTCTGTGTCCAGTGACTGCCTTGTCCACTCAAGATTTCTGATAAGGAACACGAACAGGAACGTGGTCCAGTACGTTGTGTACTGAAACGAGATCTGGATCTGAGGCGCATATCGCGTTGACAACAGCGTGAAGAAAATGCCGACGACGCAACCCAAGACGCCTATCCAGCGCCTTAACGGAAAGAAGGCGAGGGGACCAAAGATCTGTAGGATGTACAATAGCTTGTCGCGTTCAAGCAGCGTCTTGAGCGTGTAAGCCGGGTTGGAAAAGATGGTGAGCAGGACGGCCGGGTAGCCGGTTCCTCCTTCAGGCATCAGGTCAACGTACTGATGCAGGAACGACTGGCTGCCATCCAAGTACCGAGGCATGACAACGAACTTGAGGACGCCGAACGTAAGCGCACCCACGCAGGTCAACAGCAATCCGGCGCGTACATGTTTGCCTTCCACCACCAGAATCACGCCCAACATGGCTGTCATCGCGTTGACATCTTCGCGAACCGAAGCCGCCGCAACAACCGCCACCATGCACAGCAGAGGTCGGCCGGATTGAATGAACGCCAAGGCGCTCCACAGGAACACCGTGCCCAGGGGTAGATAGTGAAAGTCGTATAGGGCCGCGCCGTGCAGCGGCGGGTAGAGCAGATACAGCCAGCCGATCAGGCACCCCGTCCAGCTGCCAAGCGGCTTGCGCGCCAAGAAGAACAAAGGGATCGCGGCTGCGCCCATCAAAAAGGCCTGCACCACGAGCAGCGTTTGTGGTCCGGGAAAAAATCGGTAGACGAGTGCGATCACGTACGCAAAATAGGTTTGGTGATATCCGGCGTGGGTGGAATCGGGACCGCCGAGCGGAGCCATTTTGAAAAGCGGACCGCCCCGCGCGGCGTTCCAAACGAGATTGTCTTCCAAACCCAAATCAAAGGAAGCCGTCCCGAAGCGGTAGTGCGTTTGCAGCGTGTGAAAGGAAAAGTAGAGCGTGTAAGCCGCCACCCCGGCCAACACAAGGATAAGCGGCACATTCTTGTGTCGTTGCAACGCCGGCACGAGGCGGGTGTACCAGGCTTCTGTGCGCCTGGGCGACAAGCGGCTTTGGATGACAACGGCGCCAGCGTCTTGGCTCGCACAGATCGCGCGATAAAGAACGAAGCTGAACACACAGATCAAGATCAAAATGGTGAGTTCGTTGCCTTGCCACACCCGCACTTCAAGCAGCGTGGGTAGGAAACCGGCGACAGCCAACGGCGCCAGCCGGCGTACCGCAAGATGGGTTGCCCTAGGTCGCTGGCGACGCGTCTTGCACCAATGCGCGAACGCCACCACCAGCGCCAAGCTCACGGAGGCGGCCATAGCCACGGCAAACTTGATGCGGACCTTCCAAGGTAGCGAATTCGCTGCGACGAAAACCACCAGCTGATCGCGAATGAATACCGAGAAGGCGGCGAATCCCATCGAGGCGCCGATGGTCATCGTCAGCGCGATCGTTTTGAGCCGGGCTACGTGGAAAGCGCGGTGCCACCACGAGTTATAAACGCTCGCGCTGTCGCCAGGAGACGATGGAGGCGCCGCTTCGGCCTGTGGCTCAGGTGCTTGCCCTGACGCCGGAGCGGGGAGGGGCGCCTCTTCAAGGCAGAAGCTGTCCTGGTCGCTCATCCTCAATCACGGTCTCCTTGGCCACAATGTAAAGGGGCCGGTTCTTTATTTCTTCGTAGATCCGGCCGACGTAGTCGCCAAGGAAGCCAATCATCAACATCTGCGCGGACGTGCTCAATGCCAAGAGCAGCATCAAGGTGGTCCAGCCCTGCACCGTTTTGTCGGTAAATAGCCGCACGTAGAGCGCCCAACCACCAATCGCCACAGCGCCTAAGCCCGAGAACGCCCCCACCCATGTTGCCAACTTGAGCGGTGCCGTGGAAAACGACGTGATGCCGTCGAAGGCGAACCGGACCATCTTGTGCAGCGGGTACTTTGTCTCACCCGCAAACCGCTGTGGCCGCTCGTACCTCACGGACGTCTGCCGAAAACCCACCCACGCGACGAGGCCGCGCATGAAGCGGTGCCGTTCGCGCAGGCTTCGTAAGGTCAGCACAACGGGGCGACTCATGAGCCGGAAATCACCGGCGTCAACGGGCAGCTTCACGCCAAGCGCAGCGACCATTACGCGGTAAAAGATGGCCGCCGAAAATCGCTTGAAGATGCCCTCGCCATGTCGCTTGCTGCGCACGCCGTACACCACGTCATAGCCCTCCCGCCACTTCTCCAGCATGTCGCTGACAACTTCAGGAGGGTCTTGAAGGTCCGCATCCATGATCACCACGGCATCGCCCTCAGCCCGATCGAGCCCTGCCGTGATGGCCGCTTGGTGGCCAAAATTTCGGGCGAAGTGCACCACCCGATACCGTGCCTCGTTGGCGGCCAGTTGGTCGAGAAGTCGTGGGCTGGCGTCAACCGAGCCGTCGTTGACGAAAATGACCTCCCAGCTCCCGCCCACGTCGAGCACGCCACTCAAGAAGCTCTTTAGCCGCTTATCGAGTTCAGGTATCACCTGCTCCTCGTTGTAGATAGGCAAAACCAACGAGAGGGTTGGCCGTTGGACTGTCTGCGGGAGGGGCATCGGTGACATCGGGGCTAAAGCTGGAGCGGGAGTCCAGCGGGCGGTCGAAATTAGCAGGTTCGGCCTCTGGCCACAACGGCCGCCCAGCACTTCCGCGCGCCGCCAGGTCCCTCCCACCCGAGGAGGGACCCGAAGAGGACGGGGCCCGGTTGCGCGCTCAAGGGGCCATCATGGCGCCCTGAGGTCTTCCTTTTCCATCGGCATTTCCGGTGCGCCATCGCGCTTGAGCAAGGTCAACCCCGGTCGCGTTGCGAAGGTCTTGTACGCGCCCGAATCAAGCGCCTCACGGATTGCTTTGTCGTCTTTGCCAGTCGGCTTGGACTCGTACAGGATGTAGTCGGTGCCTTTGTGGCCTTTACGCAGCCCCCAGACATCAAGGCGATTCGATATATGCGGCAACTCGCGGTTGGTTACGCCCAACACCGCCCTGTCGGGGACCAAGGCACCTAGTTCCTGAATGTCGCGGCGTTTCGCCACGTCTTGTTCAGATGGTTTGTGAAGTTTTGCGGTGCCGAATCCAGCTCGAAATGCCTCTCGTGGTGGTATGGCGCCCCATTGTAAGGTGGACAACCCACTCGCCATCGCCAACGTCAGCAGCGCCGCGACATAGGCGCTATGGCCCTCGCGCTTTTTGAGATCTGTCAGAACCAAAGCCGTAGCGGGAAAAATGTACGCCACAAAGTGCGCCGAGTATTGGAATGTGATCTCAGTGGTAGGGGCATAGCGCGTGGTGAGCAGAGTGAAAAAAGCCCCAGGCAAGATAGACAGCCACAGATACGGACGGCGCAGCGGCAGAAACGCCAGAGGCGCAAGAATCTGTAAAGCGTAGCGCAGTTTCTCGGCGGTAAGCAAAGTGGTGAAGGTGAACACCGGATTCGTGAGCAAGGTTTTGATAACGCCACCAAACGACCGATCACCTTCGGGTGAAAGCTGTTCGTAGATGTTTTGAAACCACCAAGTGCCAATGCTGGGCATCACGATGAAGCGAATGACAACGAAGTAGGTGGTTGAAATGATCGCAACCGTCAACCCCGTGCACACTTTGTGACCTGTGATCACAAGAAAGAAACCGAACACGGCGAGCCCAACGCAAATGTCTTCGCGGCAGCCAATGGCCAATGCAAAAAACGCCCAAAATGCCCACGTCCTGCCTTCGTCGAACATGTCGATCATCCAGAGGATGAAGACCGCTGCGATAGGTTGAAAGTGAAAATCGTAGAAGTTCGCGCCGTGCGTGGGGGGCGTAAAACAGATACGCCAGCGCCAGAAGCAATCCCGCGGCAGCCGAGAGTCGCCGCGCGGTGAAACGGTAAATGGGAATCGCCGCTGAGCCTATCAGCACCGACTGAATGATCAGCAGCGTTTCTGAACGTGGCGCCAGTGCGTAAAATGGCAGTAGGGCGTAAAGAGAAAACTCTGCGTGGTTTTTTAACTCGCTCCAATTTCCCCCACGGATAAGTGGCGTGGTGCGAAAGGGGTGTCCGCGGAGCGCGTTGTAAAACAGATTGTCCAGCTGCCCTAGATCGAAATTGAACGTGTTGAAATTGTGATGGTTCCTTATCGTGAAGAAGGCCATATAAGCGGCATATGCAGCAGCCAGTGTGAGCACTGCGCCCAAGGGGGCCCATTGTGGAAGTTGTTTGCACCTCTGCGCAAAGCCCTGCCAACCGCGCCTTGCCCTTATCACGAAGGCGAAGTCGTTTTGCGCCTCAAGGTGAATTCGCAGCAGCGGCAAGATCGCAAGCGCGAACACAGCCAAAGTTGCGGCAAGCGCCAAATCATCTGACCACGCACTGGGCGTGGCGAGGGCGGGAATCACACACAACAACACGCCAGGCGCTAGAAGGCGCGCCAACGACGCGCACCGAAGAATTCCGTCACTGCCGCGTACGCCACGCCAACTGAGAACTCCTAGCCCGACGCCCACCGCCGCACACCCGATCAAACAGGCCAAGGCGATATGGCGCGTGGCCAGGTTCATATCATTGGATTGAATGAAGTCAGTTATGAACCCTTGCTTCGCAAGTATGTTTCCAATCTGCACACACAACAGTCCCAACGAGGCCCCCGCAAGAGCCAGCACAACAAGGCTGCGCGCGAGGGTGGATCTTTCGGCGTCGGTCATCGCGGGATAATAGGCAATTCCCCGTCCGTCACCTAGGTCGTCTGTGACAACGTCTTGTGTGAAGCGTTGCGTTAAGCGGCGAGGCCATTTGTCTCCCATCAATTCTGATGTGTCACTTGAGTTCGCCCACCTAGGGTTATAGTGAGGCAGAACGCATGGACGTATCTGTCGTAATTCCGCTGTACAACGAAGTTGAGACCATTCCCCGCCTGGTCGCCGCGATCGACGTCTCGCAGGCTTCCTTGCGAGAGCAAGGGCGCGAGGTTGAGTTTTTGATCGTTGACGACGGCTCCCGCGATGGCTCTTTCCCGTTGCTGCGAGCCGCGGCAACTGAACGCAGCTGGCTGCGCGTCGTCTCGTTTCGACGCAATTTTGGCCAAACCGCTGCCATGGCCGCAGGCTTCAAAGCCGCCCGCGGTGCGGTGGTGATCCCCATGGACGCCGATCTCCAAAACGATCCCGCAGACATCCCCCGGTTGTTGGAAAAGCTCGACGAAGGCTACGACGTGGTTTCGGGTTGGCGCCGCAACCGGCAGGACAAACTCATCAGCCGCAAGATCCCCTCCCGTTTGGCCAATTGGCTGATCGGCCGCGTTTCTGGCGTGCGACTACATGATTATGGCTGCACGCTCAAAGCTTATCGGCGCGAGTTTCTTGAGCCGGTCAAGCTTTACGGCGAGATGCATAGATTCATTCCCATCTATGCGATGTGGTCTGGTGCGCGTGTCACCGAGCTGGAGGTAAACCACCACGCCCGGGCCGCTGGGTCTTCTAAGTACGGCCTGATGCGCACGTTCAAGGTCGTCTTGGACCTTGTAACGGTAAAATTCCTGGGCGATTATTCCACCAAACCGCTGTATTTTTTCGGCGGCTTGGGCTTTTTGCTTTCGGCCATCGGCGCGATGACGGCGTTGTTTACGCTCTACCAGAAGTTTTTCACCGCAGAGCACGTGTGGGTTCACCGCAACCCCTTGTTTGTGCTTTCTGTGTTCGCCTTCATGCTGGGTGGCCAATTCGTGATGTTGGGTTTGCTGGCAGAGCTGCAAATCCGCACCTACCACGAGTCGCAAGAGAAGCCTACGTACCTAGTGCGTGAAACGATCAACGTGGCGGAAGCGCCGAGACAATGAAACGAGACGTTCTGATGTTTGTCGTGCTTGCGTCCTTAGCCACCAATGCCAAAGCTCATGCCGAGTCGTCGGATCCTTGGTTTGGGCGCGACAAATACCTGCATGGGGGCGTCTCTGCTGCGCTTACGTTGGGGGGGTACGCCACCGCCTCTGTTTTTGTCGAGACGCGAACCTCGCGTTTGCTTGCGGGCACCGGACTTGCCCTGGCAGCTGGGGTGGGCAAAGAGCTGGTTGACCTGGGCGGCCCCGGAGATGCTTCGTGGCGAGACATGTCCTTTAACGTTTTGGGCATTGTCTCGGGCGCGTTCGTGGCCTGGATGGTCGACACATACCTTCTGTAAGGGGGCGGCCGACCTTTTCGGCCCCGTTACAAATGGCAGCCAGTTCCCTTGCTCGCCCACCCACCACCACGCGACAATTGACCCCTTTGGTTCCGCGTGTTATCCGGGTTAGACCCTGGGCAGAAAGATCAACAATTGGGTCTGGGGGCCGAATTTGGGAGATACATGGGCAAGCGCATACTGGTCGCCGACGACAGCGTGACGATACAGCGAGCCTTCGCGATGGTGTTCGGGGTTGAAGACGTCACCCTGGTGGGCGCGCGATCCTGGGATGAAGCTGTGTCAGCGGCCCGCCAGCAACGGCCCGACCTCATCTTTGCCGACATCAATCTGGGCGACCGCTCAGGCTATGATCTGTGTTCCACCCTCAAGGGCGACGCCGCTTTGGCGCAGGTGCCCATCTACATATTGGCCTCGAACCAGGTGCCGTTTGAGGCTGGCAAAGGCGAACAGTGCCGGGCGGATGGGCACTTCATCAAGCCCTTCGATAGCCAAAAGCTGCTCGAAGCCGTGGCCAAAATTTGGAGCGAAAGCCCGCCTGTTGCGGCCCCGTCGGCCTTTGAGACCCGCGGCTCAGATGTCCCCGTGGCGGTGCCGACGGAAGACACCTCGCGCGTTGATGTTGGCCATTTGGGATTCGAGGACGAGGATTCCTACGGCGAATTCACGATTGAACCCACGGCAGGCGGCCCTCCCGCCCCGCACACGCCTCCACCCGTTAGAACGCTCCCCCCGGTGACGCTGCCTCCGGCGCCCGCTCGGCCCATGGCATCGCCTGGCGTGTCGCGGCCTATCCCCGCACCGCCACCTATGGCGCCCATCGCCCGACCTCCCTTGCCTGTTGGGCCTCCACCGGTGGCACGTCCAGCGATCCAGCCTTCGGCGCCGCGCCCAGCCTTCGCAGCCCCCGCGCCCATGCCCTTGGCGGCGTCGTCCTCTGAACCCACGGCGCCCAAGTCGCCCCCTCGGCCTTCGTTGATTCCTGGGGTGATGCCCCCGCGTGCGGGTGCTGAGGCCGGGATGTTGGGCCGTGGGGGCGCCGTGGGGCCTGCGCCCGCCGCACCCGTTGATTTTGGCCGTACGATGATGGGGATGCACGCAGCGGCGGTCCCGCAACGTTCGGCACCCGTGGTTGCACCGTCCGAAAGGCCCTCGACAAGGTCGAACCTTCCCGCTTCGTTGTTCGACGACGTTGTCGCGAAGGACGAGTCGCCCCCTCCGTCGCGGCCGTTGGTCGATATGCCAACCCCCTTGGGCGGCAAAGCCAAAGACGCCGTGGAGCTTTTGCAGGATCGGGGTCCCGCCCCGCTTTCGGCGAAAGTTTCCGAAAGCCTCGACAGCAAGATGGCGGCGCTTGCGGCCCGCGGGCCCGAATACGAAGCCATTGCCAAGCTCTCGCGCGAAATCATTGAACAGGTGGTTTGGGAAGTGGTTCCCGAATTGGCCGAGATCATGATTCGCGAACAAATCGAACGTCTCGCCAAGCGCTAGTTCACGGCGCCGGGGGGCGCTGTGCGAAGGTTTGAGCCGTGGATCCGCCCTTTGTGGCCACTTGCGCTGTTTCCCCAATCCGCTTCGTCCACTAAACTGCGCGGCCTGCTACACCCACGCCTGTAAAGACGCGACACCATGGCCGATACGCGAGAGACCCTAGACAAAGCTTACGATCCCAGCACCCTTGAGACGCGCTGGTACAACCACTGGCTGGAGAAGAAGTACTTCCACGCCGACGCCCAAGCGCCCAAAGCGCCCTGGTCGATGGTGATTCCTCCGCCCAACGTCACGGGCTCGTTGCATATGGGCCACGCGCTGGGCAACACGATTGAAGACATCTTCACGCGCTGGCGCCGCATGTCGGCCTACAACACCATGTGGCTGCCGGGCACCGATCACGCCGGCATTGCCACGCAAACGGTGGTTGAGCGCGAACTGATGAAAGAAGAAGGCAAAACCCGCCACGATTTGGGGCGCGAGGCTTTCGAGAAGAAGATTTGGCAGTGGCGAGAGAAATCGGGCAACCGAATTCTGGATCAGCTCAAAGCGTTGGGCTGTTCGCTGGATTGGGATCGCCTGAAGTTCACCATGGACCCCGATTATTCGGCGGCCGTGATCGAATGCTTTGTGCGGCTTTATGAAGAAGGTCTGATCTACCGCGCCGAACGTCTTATCAACTGGGATGTGGGCAGCCGCACGGCGCTGTCCGACCTTGAGGTGGAATATAAAGAGGTTCAAGGCGAGCTTTACGAGTTTGCCTACCCCTTGGCTGATGGTTCGGGCGAGTTGGTGGTGGCCACCACGCGCGTGGAAACCATGCTGGGCGACACGGCCGTGGCTGTGCATCCCGATGATCCTCGGCACCAAGACAAAATTGGCAAGAAGATCAAACACCCGATCTTGGGTTACGAGTTTGCGATCGTTGCCGATCCGGTCTTGGTGGACATGGAGTTTGGCACCGGTGCTGTGAAGGTGACGCCCGCCCACGACCCAAACGACTTCGAATGTGGTCGCCGCCACAACCTGCCGTTCATTTCCATTTTGGACGTTGAGGGCAAAGTGAATGACAACGGGGGGGCGTTCAAGGGGCTCACCGCAAAAGCCGCGCGCGCGGCCGTGAAGGAAAAGCTGCGCGAGCTGGGGCTTGAACGTGGCTCAAAAACCATCACGCATTCGGTGGGTTTTTCGCAGCGTTCGGACACCGTGGTTGAGCCCATGATCTCCACGCAGTGGTTCGCCAAGATGGAGCCACTGGCCAAACCCGCAATCGAGGCGGTGGAAACCGGCAAGGTGAAGTTTGTGCCGGAGAGCTGGTCGAAAACCTACTTTCACTGGATGAACAACATCAAAGACTGGTGCATTTCGCGCCAGCTGTGGTGGGGCCATCGTGTGCCGGCTTGGCATTGCGGCGATTGCAAAAACTTTACCGTGGCCCGCACGGCGCCTTCCGTTTGTGGCACTTGCGGCAGCGGCAACCTGGCGCAAGACGAAGACGTTTTGGATACGTGGTTTTCATCGTGGCTGTGGCCGTTTGCCACGTTGGGTTGGCCCAACGAAACGCGCGAGCTGAAAACCTTTTACCCCACCACCGTCTTAGACACGGGCTACGACATTTTGTTCTTTTGGGTGGCCCGCATGATCATGGCGGGGCTGCATTTTATGGGCAAAGTGCCTTTTCGTACGGTGTACCTGCACACGCTGGTTACCGACGAAAAGGGCGAGAAGATGTCTAAGGTTAAGGGCAACGTGATTGACCCGCTGGACATTATCGAGAAGCATGGCGCCGATTCGCTGCGATTTGCTTTGGCGTGGCTCACCACCAGCGCGTCGCAGGGCAAGAACATCAAGTTTTCGCTTAGCAACGTTGACGACGCTCGCCGCTTTGCCAACAAGATCTGGAACGCCACGCGCTTCGCGCTGATGAACCTGGGCGACTACGATGCCAACCGGTTTGCCGACAGAACCACGGATGGCCCCGATGGCGTTGACTTTGAGTTGCCAGAGCGTTGGATCTTGTCGCGCGCGCAGCGGGTGGCCGACGACGTTCACAAAGCGCTCGAAGAGTTTCGCATCTCCGACGCCGTTCAGATGATCTATCACTACATCTGGAACGACGTTTGCGATTGGTACATCGAGCTTGCCAAGGCACGGCTGAACAAAGACGCGTCTGAAGACGTCGCGGAAAACCGCTGGAAGGTGCAAGGCGCTTTGGTCACGGCTCTGGACGTGGGCATGCGTTTGCTGCATCCGTTTATGCCGTTTATCACTGAAGAGATTTGGCAAAAACTGCCCAAACCCGATACGGCGCCTCAAAGCATCATGATCACGCTGTACCCCATTCCCGACGTGCGCTTCGCGGATGAAGCTTCGGAATCGTCGATGGATTTGGTTCAGCGGGTGGTCACCGCGATTCGATCGGTTCGGGCTGAGCGCACCATCCCTAGCGTGTCGCGCAACCCCGTCATTTTAACGGTGGCCGACGACTACAAAAAGACAATCCTGGAAGGCTACAAGGGCATCGTGGGTGAGCAAGCCAAGAGCCGGGACGTGCTGGTGCGCCGAACCGGCGCGGCGCCCACCGAACCTGTGGCGGTGGCGATGGCGGGCGATGTGGAAGTGATGGTTGTGCTTGAAGGCGCGGCCGACACGGGGGCCGAAAAGGAAAAGCTCACAAAAGAGCGCGCGAAGCTGGTGAAAGACGCTGAGTTCTACAAAAAGCGCCTGGGCAACGCTGGCTTCGTGGCAAAAGCGCCCCCCGAGGTCATCGAGAAAGACAAAGCCAAGCTGGCCGACACCGAGGCGGCGCTGCTCAAGCTGGATGAGTCGCTGGAGCGGCTGGGGTAGGGCGGCGATCGGCTTTGCGCCTTAACACAACATAAAATTGATCGCAGACCGTCTTTTGATAATATATATGTTATGTCAAAGACCTCTCACGTCGCCGATACCCTGCCTGCGACGGCGGCGAAGGCACTCAAAACGCTCGGCGAACATCTCAGCATTGCCCGTTTGAGACGCAACGAGTCGCAGCGCGACTGGGCGATCCGTCTAGGGGTCTCTGTTCCCACCCTCATCCGCATGGAACGAGGGGACGCCGCCGTATCGATGGGCGTATACGCCACGGCGCTTTGGATGATCGGCCGGTCTCAGGCTCTCGTCGACTTGGCAGACCCGAAGAACGATTTGGGCGCGCTTGAGCGTGACGTGCGGCGTGCGGTGAAGCGACGGGCGTCTCGCGGGGCGCCCTCGGTCTCTAAGCGTTTGTCAGGCGCAGGAAAAGCCCCGTGAGCCCAGCGGACCCCTCCATTTATCAGGTTCGGGACAAGTTGTTCTTGTGGTGGTTGGCTTCACCCGAGACACCGATGCTTGTCGGCGAGCTAAACCTTATCCGTCGCCCGCGGGGCGTTTCACTCATGTACTCTGAGCTCTGGTGCACGCGGGGTTTCGCTCTTAGTGAGGATCTCCCGTTGCTGCCGGGCCAAGAATTCCTTCCCTCGGCGCAGGATACGGCCGCTGGCGCGGTTGACGACGCCCGCCCCGATCGATGGGGCGAACGAGTGATCCGCTTTGTTGACAAGCCCGCGCGCCTGTCAATCTTAGAGTATTTGTATTTCGCGGGCGATGATCGTTTCGGAGCTCTGGGGGTTTCCACCTCAGATGAGACCTACCTACCTCGACGGATCGGACCCCTGCCAACCTTGGCCGATGTTGATGCCATTGAGGAGCTTGTTCGAAAGGTGCTGGCCAACGAGGCCATTGAGCCGCGGTTGAAACACCTGATCACGCCTGCCGCCACAATGGGGGGCGCGCGGCCAAAAGCTTTGTTGTCGATTGAAAATGAATCCTGCGTGGTGAAGTTTTCTGATGGCGATCCCACCGATTCTCCTTTGATAGAGCACGCAACCATGACGTTGGCCGCGCGCGCGAACATCCGCGTGGCCACCACGCGACCAATTCGTCTTGTTTACGGGCACGCTGTGGCGGTCACCCGCTTCGATCGGCGAAATGGTCAGCGGCTACATGCTTTGTCGGCAGGCGTGGCGCTACGGGCCGCGGGCGAAGCTTTGGGCTATCCGGAGCTTGCACAGCTTCTGCGACGCAAAGGCGTGGTTTCAGAGGGCGAGAACGTCCTGCAGATGCGGGAGCTATTTCGCCGTATGACGTTCAACATCCTTATCGACAACACAGACGATCACGAAAAGAACCATGCCATTGTCATGAGCGACACTGGGAACTACCTTTTGTCACCTGCCTATGACGTCCTTCCTTCAGGGCAGGCGCTGGGCTACCAGCAGATGCGGGTTGGCAAAGACGAGGCCGATTCAACGCTCTTCAACGCTTTGTCGATGTGTCGACATTTTGCGCTCACACCTGATGAAGCCGCGGAAGAAATCCGCACGGTCGCCCGCGTTGTGGACATATGGTCAACGCATTTCAAAACCGTAGGCGTCAGCGACGGCGATGTGTCCATGCTCGCAGAGCAAATCGATAGGCCGTTCCTACGCAGCCAACGCGAAGAATTCCTGCCCTAAAGTCGCAAGACAAATCAGTTCTCCGCCGCGAAGCCCTTCGCAAACATGCTCACGCTGCAACAGTCTGTGTAAACCGTTTGCCAGTTGTTGCCGTTGCTGCTGCGTTCGATCTTGCCTTTCCACGCCGAGCGAAGCTGTGCGGTTTCGTTCGGTAGGGGTTGTGAAGGCGGGGTGCAACGGGTTGCAAACTTCGCCTCTTGCCAGGTTTTGCCGCGATCTTTTGAGAAGATGGCAGGGCCATTCTGGCCCCCTCGATCGGCGCGGATGGTTTTTACGATGTGCATGCCATCTTGGAAGGTGGCGCAGTCGTACCATCCACCCGGCACGGTTTGATCCGGAATCTCGGTCCACTTTATGCCATCTTCCGATAGAAAAATTTTCCAGCCCACCGCCACCCACAAGCCGTCAGCGTACGCGATGGCGCGAATGAGGTTGGTGTCGTCGCCACCATTGGGGTTGTTCACCGCGCGGTGTTTCCAGGTGAGCCCGCCATCGAACGAAACCAGGCGAAGTGCGCCGTAGCCCGCGGCGATGATGGCTGGCTTCAAATCGGGATTGCGGGGACGCGGGATTGCGTCGGGCTTGGAGGCGGTAGTGGCGTCCTCATCAGAAGCGGCCAGGGCGTCCTCGCCCGCCTTCTCGGGCTCGTCCACAACGCCCCCATCGACGTCCGCTTCGAGGGGCTGTGGGCTGGGGCCGCCGGATCCTTCGTCGTCGCCATCGACGTCTGTGGGTTGATCCGGATCGTCGCCGTCAAAGCGCTCGCCTTCGGCCTCGGAGGACACGGCGCCCTGACAGGCGATGACAAGACATATCGATGCGGCCATGGCAAAGCGCCAAAAGCCTGAAGAAGGGCGGAACTGCATACTGATCCCTCCGTTTGGCCAAGCCACTTATGTGTGACTTGTGAATGATTAACATTACAGCGCCTGCGACGTGTGCGGAAGCGCAAATCGGGAGCCGCGCTTCTCGTGGCGCAGGCTCACAAAGGCCCATCAAGCCTGTTATTGTGGGTGCGTGCGTAAAAATTCGTTCAATCCCAGCCGGTCTCGCCTGCGTCCTGGGACTTTGGGCATAGGTCTTGGCGCTCTCGTTCTGCTTGTCAGTTCTTTGACGCGAGCGGAAGGCCGGGTCGTCCAGTTAACCGAGGGCGGCGCGCCTGTGCGTGTGGTGGACAAAGGGGTTATTTGTGGCCCCATCGCGCCGGGATGGTCGCTGGACTCTGACAGCCGCACCGTCACGCCTCCACGAAATGTGCCAGAAGGCGGCATCAGGCAGTTTGCCACGCGCGTCGCTGAAAGCGCAGGAAAGTGTGGGGAGAGCCAGGAGTCTTTGGTTTTGGTGGCCATGGGGCGCTGGCCTTCTTTCGATGCCACCGGCATTCAGTTCTTCCCCGGCGAGGGCCGGGTGGAATTGCAGGGCACGGGCCTTGAAGGCGTTCAGGTTGTGTTCCCCGAAACCGAAAACAACCCGGCCACGGGCGTAGCGCCATCGCGGAAGGACCGCGCTGAATCGTGTTTGGAAGCCAGCGAGATCGAAAAGAGCAAGCGCAAGCTTGAGTCTTGTTCGGTGCCGGTTTCGAAGCAGCTGGCCGCCGACGCGCGCCTGCTGTGGTTGCCTGCGTATGCACAAAACAACGCCGAAGCCGTGCACTACGACGCCGCCGGCAACCGTGTGGACAGGGACAGTTTCGTGCTGCGGCCGGCGCGGATCATTTTGCCATCGCGGTTGGTGTCTCAAGAGGGCATCGACATTGCTCATGGCCCCGGAACGGTGGGGCTGGTTTATCCCGAGGCTGTGGCTTCCGTTGATTGTGGAGGTTCGCGTTGTGAACTGAACGGACGCAATGTGGTGCTCCGAAGCGTGGCAGGTCCTGAGGGGCATGTGAACATACGGTTTCGATTGGGGGCGCGTGTGTATGTCCGCGGCGCCAATGGGCTGGAGCAAGAGGTGACGTTGCGGCTGCCACTGCTGTCCTGCCCGGTTGACGTTGTGTCAGGACCTCTGCTGCGCGACGTGAATTCACCGCGCATCGTGGTGCGCATGGATCCCGGCTGCGGCGGTGAGGCAGGGGACTTGCGATGGTCGGTGGCCGGCGCAGACGCCTTGGTGGATCAAGTCGTGAAAAAGAAAGACGGCGTGTTTGTGGTGTTGAACGCCGAACGCATCATGCGTGAGCGCGTGACCATATCGGCTACGCGTCCTGGCCTTGATGCGGTTGTGGTGGGTTCGGTCAATCACACCTCGGTGCCGGCGCCGCGTCCGCGGGCCACATTGGAACTGCCCGGACACGGCAAGATTGATTTTATCCCCACCAACCGCGACGCCACGGTTTCCGTGGGAGCGATTCGATCGGGCGCGCGCTTCGTGCTGAGGCCCGTTGAAGGCGCCTATGATGTAAAGCGCTTTGAAGACAAAAACGCCGTGCGTGGCGACGACACGGCGGCGGGTTTTGCGTCCTTGGAGTTTGGGTACCGTGTAACTGGTTTGCCCGCCGAGTTGGCCGATATGAATTTGGCTGTCATTCCTGAGGCCGTGCAACGCCAAGTGCGGCAAGCGTCCGTACCTGCGCCATTTTCCTCCGCCGGATCGCAGGAGGCGCCGTTGGTTGAGTTTTTGTGCGTTGACAAAAACGGCGACGACATACGCCTTGTGCCAGGTAAGCCCTTTCGCATTCCTTACCAAGCGCGTGAAAGTTGCCGCGTGATCATTCACCGCGAGCGGCTACGTGTGGAAGATGGGATGCAAGAGATCGTTTTGGACGTTGACGTTACAAGCGCTGAAGGGGTCCCCCGGCCGCAGGCGCGCATCTCAGAACGCATGGTTCTGCGACCTGGCATCGAGCCCAAGGTCTTTTGGGTGCGCGGGGGCGTGGAACAGTTTGATCGCGTGGTGGTGCGCGTGGCTCACGTGGTGGATGAAGAGCGTTACGTTATCAGCCCCACGTTGCGCGCTGGTTTGCCGTCCATTCAGTGGTCGGCCATCGTGGAAGGCGGGCGCGTGCGGATATATGCCACCGCCGCCATTCCTGCGGGCCTATTCCGCGTGAACGACCCAAGTGGCCAGCTGCGTTTGAACTTTGGTGTGCTTTCGCGGCTTACGCTGCTTGATGATCTGGGCAAAGAGAGCCTCTTCGGCATCGAATTGGGTGTGATGGGGCTGGGCTTGATCTCCGACGTTCCAGACTATCCTCCCACGCTGGCGGCGGTGACAGGCCTGGGTGTGCGCGTGCCGCTGGGGCAAGGCGCCGCCGTGGGTGTGCACGCTTGGGCGGCCTACGAATTTCGGGAAGACTTTCAGTACGAGGGAAAACTGGCCACGCGCTGGGCCTTCATTTTCGGGCCTAGCATTTCGGTGGGCAACGCCGGTCGAAACCTCTAGCTATTTCGCCAACGCAGTCGCTATTCCGCCAGCGCCGCTTTCGCGCGCTCCCACAGCTGATCCAAAGTTTCGGCGGTGTTGCCGCGCACGCTCTTGCCTTCGGATTCCAAAGCGCGCTCCATATGCGCAAAACGCGCGGCGAAGCGTTCCGCGGTCCCACGAAGCGCGTTTTCGGGATCCACACCCAACTTGCGCGCGAGATTCACAACCGAAAACAAAACGTCGCCGAGCTCGTGTTCAATAGCCGCGGCGTTGTTGTCTTGAATCGCTTGATCCAGTTCGGATAGCTCTTCGTTGATTTTGTTTCGTGGCCCCTCGGCGTTGGGCCAATCGAAGCCCACGGCCGCGGCCTTTTCACCCAAACGGCTGGCGCGAAGCAGAGCCGGCGCCGATCGGGGCACGCCATCAAGCGCGCCGTGTTTGCCCTTTTCGGCCTTCTCTTCGGCTTTTAGCTGCGACCAATTGGCCAACACAGCTTGCGTGTCTTTGGCTTCTATGTCGCCAAACACATGTGGATGCCGCCGCACCAACTTTTCCACGATGCCCTCCACCACGTCATCTATGCCAAACTTGCCTTCGGCCTGGCGCAGCTCGCTTTGGAACACGATCTGCAACAGCAGATCGCCCAGCTCTTCGCGATGATCGTCGGGGTGGTTGCTGCTCACCGCGTCCACCACTTCGTAGGTTTCTTCAACCAGGAAGGGAAGCAGCGAATGCAGGGTTTGCTCTCGGTCCCAAGGGCAGCCTTCGGGGGCGAGCAGCCTTTGCATTACCCCCACCAAGCGGCTCAGGTTTTGCCCGGTTTGGGTGCCGGGGGTTGGGGCAAGCTCCAAGCTGGCAGCCGCGGGGCTACGTCCGGTGCTGGGCAAAGTGTCTTTGGGGCCGTAAGGCGCAGGAGGCTGGGGCATGGGTCCGGCAGTATAGCGAAGCCGGCGTTGCCAGTTGAGGTTGATTTGGGCGCGCCCGCGCACCATGCTAATCCAAGGCCGCAGGTGACAAAGCGGTCCACCAAACCACGGAAAGCAGGACAGCATTTTGGGGAACGCGAGCGCAGT
>JBBSJE010000098.1:0-20491 GCA_038257535.1 Polyangia bacterium | reverse complement strand
CACGCGCGCGCGAAGCCCTGCCAGACCTCCGGGTTCGTTTGATAGAAACGACATGAAAACGCCGTCTTCGATCGCTTCAATTTCAACTCGGCGTACGGAAGCCACGGGTTCTTCGTTGGCATCAGATTGGGGTAGCGGCTGCCCACGCAACATGACCAACGCTAGGTCTTCCGCCCTCGCTTGGATTTCTTGTGCGTGTTCCGCGTCATCCGCACTGACCAGCACATTAAGCTGATTGTCTCCTTCAGTCCCGGTGAAGGCCGTGTGGTCCATGTCCGTGGGACACGGGGCTGTGGTTGCCGTGGGGCTTGGCTTATGCGCGCACGCGCTTAGGCCAGCGGTCAACAACGTCAAAAACAACGTCAAAAACGCCAGGTAGCCCAACTTACCCGCCTTGGGCCCCAGGGCTGCGTGCCCTCTAGCTTTTGCGTTTCCCATTTGAAACCTCCTTTCGGCTTTATTATAAGGAATTGCAAAACCCAGGCCGGGCGTGGCTGCTTATTCCACGCGCGCGAGCACCAGGTCATGCACCATGCGCAGTTTTTCAAGCGCGGGATCAGACAACACGAATGGATACCAGTCTGCGTGGCCCATTGAGCGGTTCAGGCTGTTGAGCGCGAACGTCAACGGGTACCAATCGGACACAAGCTGGTCGAACGTTGTGATGGGTCGAGGTTTCAGCTTAAGTGAATCTCGAATCACGGGGCCGGGCGCTTCAGGCTTTGGATTTAGACGTACGCCATAAGCGTGCGCCGTTTCCATCGTGTCGATCATATGCAGATAATGCGCCCACGTTTCGGCCCAATCTTCCCACGGGTGCATAGACGCGTAAGCGCTAACAAAACGCTCGCCCCAATTTGGAGCGGCGCCTCCGTCGTAGTGGCGCGCAAGCGCTTCATCGTAGCTGGCCTGTTCGTCTCCGAACACCTTGCGAAACTGCACCAACCGGTCGTCATGGCCGGCTATCAACCTATCCCAGTAGTAGTGCCCCACCTCGTGGCGCAAATGGCCCAACAGCGTGCGATACGGTTCGCCTAGATTCACCCGCACCTGCTCGCGAAATGGATCATCGGCCTCTTCCAGATTCAAGGTGATGACGCCGTCACTGTGACCGGTTGTCACCGTTTGCCCCGCAAGGGGTTGCAGGATGTCAAAGGCTAGCCCTTGCGGGCAGGCTTCGGTCTTGGCATTGATAGGCAAACCCAGCGCAAGCGCCGTGTACACCAAGCGGCGTTTGGCCACTTCGATTTTGCGCCAACCTTGAACCGCGTTGTCGTTTGCCAAGTTGGGAATTGTTCGGTTCAAACGGCAACATACGCACAGCGTCTGCGCGTCGCTGATTGCCACCAGCCAGTTGCAGCCTGCCAGTTCGGCGTTGGCGCAAGCGTGATACGTCGCGAGGCCACCGTCGCCAAGTAGATGAAGTTCTTCAGCGTGTGAATCCGGCGCCAGCGTGCGCAATTGACCGCAAGACGGGTCGAACGCCAACCTATGGCCGCACTTGATACACAAACTGTTTTCAAAAAACGTGACCTGCCCACACGACTCACACCCAAATAGCTTCATCTCAAGGCGCCTCCTGCCCTGATGTGACAGCTTAGAACATACGATCGGCGCGCACCAGCTCGTCGAAGCGTGCAAGTGGCATCACGCCCAGACGCTCCACGGCCTGGCGTAACGTCAACCCGCCGTCGTGTGCGGTTTTGGCAACCTCTGCGGCTTTGTCGTAGCCGATCTCAGGTGTAAGCACCGTAACCAACATCAACGACCGTTCGAGGTGCAACGCCAACTGCGGATGGTTTAGCTTCATGCCCTCCACGCACCTAAGCCGAAACGAGTCCATGACGTCAGCCAAAAGCCCGCACGATTCGAGGACGGCGTGGGCCAACACAGGTTTGGCCACGTTCAGCTGAAGCACGCCTGAGGCCGCAGCCACAAACACCGTGCTTTGGTTTCCTGCCACCCGCGCGCAAACCATTAACAACGCCTCAATCTGCGAAGGATTTACTTTGCCCGGCATGATCGAACTGCCGGGCTCATTGGCGGGGAGAATCAACTCTGCCAATCCACAACGAGGCCCCGAAGCCAATAGACGAATGTCGCTACCGATTTTTGTTAGCGCGGCCGCCAAGGCTGAAAACGCACCCGACACCGTAACCAAAGCGTCGTGGCTTGAAAGCGCCTCAAACTTGTTGGGGGCAGGCTGAAAGTCGATGCCGCTAAGGCGCGTGATCTCATCGGCCATGGCCTCATCCCACTGAGCTGGGGCATTCAGACCAGTTCCCACGGCCGTTCCGCCAATGGCGAGCAGTTTGAGTCGAGCAGCGGCATGGGCGATGTCGTCGCGCAGCCCGTGAAGTTGCGCGGCCCATCCACTGGCCTCTTGCCCCGCCGACAGCGGCGTGGCGTCCATCAAATGCGTGCGCCCGATCTTCGGCACCTGGGCCCATTGAAGCGCGTGCCGGTCGAAGCTTTCAGCCAAGCTGCTTAAAGCGGGTAGCAGCCGCCCTTGCACCTGAGCCGCGGCGGCTATGTAGATGGCGGCCGAGAACACGTCGTTTGACGATTGCGCGAGGTTGACGTGATCGTTGGGGTGCACCGGCGCTTTGTGGCCGCGCGTGCCGCCTAAAAGTTCACTGGCGCGGTTGGCGATGACTTCATTCACATTCATATTTGAGTGGGTGCCGCTGCCGGTTTGCCAAACCGAAAGCGGGAACTCTTGATTGTGATTGCCCTCAAGAATTTCATCGCAGGCCGCCTCGATGGCTCCGGCCAACTCGGGTGCCAACGCGCCTCGAAGCGCATTTTGCCGAGCCGCCGCTTTCTTGATCATGGCCAAAGCGGCAATCACCGCCCTAGGCATGGGGTGATCCCCAATTGGAAAATTGCTGAGTGAGCGTTGGGTCTGAGCCCCCCAGAGCCGTTCCACGGGAACGTGCACCTCCCCCAAACTGTCTCGCTCGATGCGCGATGAAGCCATGTGTGATTCTACAATTGTAGTTCTACAATGTTCTCGGCAACAATCACCAATGGTTCTCAAACGTGACGGATCGTTAGCGCTGTTCCATGTAGGTAACGAAAGCCTAACGAGTGTGGCGGCAACAAACGCGGACTTGCGCGGCTAGAGGTAAGCGCCAATCCCGATTTTGATTTTTCGATCTACAATGGGCTTGTGTGTGATCCTGAAAAACCCCGCACGGCGGATGCTTTGTTAGACGCTGCGCTGGCCACGCATGGGCGCCGAAGCATGCGACGATCTCTGGTATTTTACGCGGGCATGGCGGTGTTTTTTGTCGCCGTGGTTCTGGCGCTCAAGTTTAGCGAGCTGGGCCAGTGGCTAAAGCCGCAAGCGTTGGCCGACGCTTCCAGGGGCTTGTTGGCGCAACCGGGAGGTTTGTTCGTGGCGGCCGCCGTGGCGGCGGTGGCGTTGTGCTTTTTTGTACCTGTGACGGTTGTGATCGCCGCGGGCGCTTTGCTTTTGCCGCCGTGGACGGCCTTTTTCGTGCTTTACGCCACGGCGCTGGCTGCGGCGTCGCTGTCGTTTGCCATGGGCAAGTATTTTGGCGTGCCACCACTGGGGCCCTTCGTCACCCGCGCGGCGGAAAGATTACAAAAACATCTGCAGAAAGGCGGTTTTTTGGCGGTCTTGTTGGCCCGGTTGCTGCCTGTGGGCAATTTTACCGCCATCAATCTCGTGGCCGGGGCGGTGGGCGTGCCGTTTCCGTCTTACATTACGGCCAATGCCGTGGGGCTGCTTCCCGGGCTTGTGCTTTTGTGTGTGTTCTCGGACCGTTTGTCGGCTGTGTGGAAGCAGCCAAGCGTTGGCAATGTTGCGGCGGCCGTATTGGCTCTGGTTGTTCTGGTGGCGGCGCTGGCGGGACTGCGGGCGCTGATTCGCAGGCGCCTACGTTCCAATGACGCCAAAACCACATCCTCGGACCGCTTTGATGTCTGAGGCTCTAATTGTTGCCAGTTACAACGTTCACGGTTGCGTGGGCGGCGATGGCGTGCACGCGCCCGTGCGTGTGGCGCGCGTGATTTCCAGTTTGCAAGCGGGCATTGTTGGACTGCAGGAAATTGATTCACGCCCTGATGATGGCGATCCCGTTTCAGATCTTGATGAGGTGGCGGGGGAGGCAGGATTTGCGTACGTGGCGGGCGCTGTGCGCACCCGAAAATCTGGGTCTTACGGCAACGCTTTGCTTACCAATTATCCCGTTTTGCAAGTGCGCCGCATCGATCTGAGTGTGGCCAAGTGCGAACCGCGCGGCGCGCTCGACGTGGATTTGCAAGTAGGTGAGCACAAAGTGAGGGTGGTGGTCACGCATTTTGGCCTCAACCCAGCCGAACGAAGAGCTCAGGCGCGTCACCTCATGGCCACCGTGTCGGCGCAAACCGAAGGCATGGACCTCACCATTCTTCTAGGCGATCTGAACGAATGGTTTGTGATGGGACGTCCTTTGCGGTGGCTGCATAAAAACTTTGGCTTCGCGCCCAGCTTGGCAACATTTCCCTCGAAGCTGCCTCTGTTTGCCCTGGATAGAATTTGGGTGCATCCGCGCCAATGCCTGTTGGGAGTGAAACGCATCTACAAGCCGCAAACGCGGGTGGCTTCCGATCACTTGCCGCTTGTTGCGCGCGTGCGGCTGGTTTCGGCGAGCTAAGTGCCGGAGCTTTCCCGCTTCCAAAGATCAAGCATGGTCAAAAACGCGCTCAGCGTCAGTGGCCCTAGGATCAACCCAATGGTGCCGAAGAAAGCGATGCTGCCCAAAATGGAAAACAACACAACGGCGCCATGAAGTTTCGAGCCGCCCTTGGCCAGCCATGGGCGAAGGATGTTGTCGGAAAGTCCCACCACCACTGTGGACCAGATGGCAAGAAAAAGCGCCGCATAGGGATGACCCAGAAGCAGAACGAAACCGGCCAAAGGCAAAGCGACAATCGCGGTTCCTACGCCTGGAATGAACGAGGAAAATACCGTGAGTAGACCAAAAAACAGGGCCTGCGGAACGCCAGCAATGAAATAACCAGCGGTGGCGATGCCGCCCTGGGCAACGGCCGTGAGCAGGTTGGCGCCGAGCACAGTGCGGGCCGTGCGCCGAAAACGCTGCGCGATTGCGCGTACTCGGGCCGGGCGCAGCGGAACCGCGTTTGTAATCCAAGCGTTCAGGCGTGGCCCTTCTTCCAGCAGGAAGTAGAAGGCAATCAACATGAGGATGAATTGCGTGACAATCGACCCCATCACCGTGAGCCCACCCACGGCTTGTTTGGCCATCGACGCCGAAATGCCGTTTTCGGTAATGACGGCCACCTTGGCGGGCAGGTTATAAATCATCGGCTTCAAGCGCTCTTGCAGCGATTGGGGCAAGCGTTCGATCAGGGGCTCGTACTGGGCTTTGTCGATGAACGTTCGTACAGACTGCACAACATCATCGGCTTGCGAAATCGCCATCACCACCAGCGTGGTGATAGGAAGCAAGATCAGCACGTTGACCCCAAGGGTCACAATGCCGGCCGACAGCCAACGTCGGTTCCCCACCGCGCGTGCCAAACGTTCGTGCCACGAAGTTAAGGCGCCCGCGAAGACGGCGGCGAGCAACAACGGCCGCCACAGGGGCAAGACGGTTGCGGCCATCATGGCCAAAGCGCCCAGCAACGCCCAAAATGCAAACCGTCGGTTCGGCTTCGGCGCTGCAAGGCTGGCGCGGGGGGCGTTGGAAACGGGCTGGTTTGCGACAACCGACCCTATAAGACTTTCTTCTTCAGCCATGGAGGGCGCCAGATCGTCGCTTGCGATCACGTTAATTGTTCCGCGCGATACCGGCATTTAAATACGTGGCGTAGCCCGTCCATCCCATGTACGGGAGCATAAGCCGGCCGGCCCAGCGGTCAACCCGTCGGGCCGTCCACACATAACCGGCAATGGCCGGAAGCATCGCCGTAATAACCCCCAAGGCCGCGCGGGGCTTGTGGGCGCCAAAAAACACCGGTGACCAGGCCGCGTTCAGACCTAGCTGCAATCCCCACAGGGCCAAGGCCTTGCGACGGCCCGTGGCGTCTTGGTTGCGCCACACGCGCCAAGCGGACACCGCCATGGCGGCGTACAAGACGGTCCATACGGGCCCAAACACAGCAGGAGGTGGCGTTCCTGGGGGTTTGCGCAATCGCCGATACCAGATCCCCGGCTTCGACACACGGGCGCCCAAGAACGCCGTCAGCGCCGTGGCACCAGCAATGACGGCCATGGCGGCGACCTTTTTCGCCCGTCCCACATGCGCGGGCGTTTGCGTGACGAGGTTGTGATGTTGCATCGTGGCCCCCTTGTTGTTCAACATACATTCAGGGTCTGCACAATTCGTACCCAGCTCTTGACTGGCCCGCCACGTGCATTTGACTGCGGCGATGAGCTGGTCCCCGAGTGCCGATAGCCCTGATGAACAAATGGAGCTCATGGCGCGCGAGGCGGCCGACAACCCGCGCGTGTTGGCTTTGGGCGGCGGTCTGCCCGCCCCCGAGTGTTTCCCTCGACAGATGCTGGCCCGGGCGTTCGACAAACTCCTGTCTGACCGGGAACTGGGCGACCAAGCGCTGCAATACGGTTGGCCCGAGGGGCATGGGCCCCTACGCGAGTTCATCACGCAAAGGTTGCAAGCCCGAGGCATTGATGTGCAAACCGATGAGGTGATCATCACCAGCGGGGCGCAACAGGGCCTGGCGTTGGCGGTGACGTGCTTAGAAAGCATTTCCCCGCAGCGAAGCGTGCAAGTCGATGCGGCAACTTATCCGGGCGCTTTGCAGTTGTTTCACGACCGGGGCTTTGCAGCCACAACGGACGCTTCCTCGATTGTGTATGCGCTGCCGGCGCTGTCATTGCCGCAGGGATTGCGAATGCAGTTCACCCAACGCGAAGCTTTGCTAAGCGATCAATCGCTCACATTGATTGAAGATGACGCCTACGCCGAATTGCTGTTCGATGGCGTTGTGCCACGCCCCCTGGCGGCTGATGCACGTGATCGAACCTGGCACGTGGGCACCTTCTCAAAAGTTCTGTGCCCTGGTCTGCGCGTGGGATGGCTGGTGCCGCCCCGCGGGCAGGAGAGGGCGGCCCTGGCAGCCAAACGCGAATTTGATCTGCAAACCTCCAGCTTGTCGCAGTCGCTGACCGCCAGCTATCTCTCGCTCGAGGATTTGGATGTTCGTCTCAAATCACTGCGCGCGTTTTATAGCCGGCGGGCCCTAGCATTGATGGATGCAATTCGCTCACATTTCCCCGCTTGGAAGTTTGAGGTTCCTGAAGGCGGTTTTTCGCTTTGGCTTTTGCCTGACGCACAAGTGGACGAAACGCGGTTGATGGCTTGCGCGCTTGAAGAGGGCATGAATTTCGATCCGGGATCGCAATTTCGACCTAACGGGGCAGCCAGTCCACTGGCGCTGCGCTTATGTTTT
The DNA here is from genome assembly GCA_038257535.1 of Polyangia bacterium. Taxonomy (GTDB): domain Bacteria; phylum Myxococcota_A; class Polyangia; order Fen-1088; family Fen-1088; genus JAGTJU01. Next base: position 13,045 of record JBBSJE010000098.1, on the reverse strand, counting down.
TCCTTCAACAACGAAGCAAACCTGCAAACCGCGGTGGCCCGTCTTCAACGCGCGTGGCAGCGGCTGCAAGCGTGATTTATTGCTTTGGCTCTGCCACCGGTGGAGCGTGAACCACGCGGTTTTTTCCTGTGTGCTTGGCTTGATAAAGCGCCTGATCAGCTGAGTGAATCAAGCCTTCTTCGCCCATGCCAGGAGCTAACATACCCACGCCCACGCTGACCGTGACCTGCAAGGGGGTGGCCAAACCTTCAACCGTGTGGCGTGCGTGTTCAACAGCCCAACGCAGGCGCTCGGCCAGCACCAGCGCGCCCTCGAGGTGGGTTTCGCGCAGCAACACCGCAAACTCTTCACCACCGTAGCGAAACACCGCGTCTTCGCGCCGAATGGCCGTGGACAAGTTGGCGGCTACGCCCTTTAGGACAACATCGCCGGCCGGATGCCCAAGCGTGTCGTTGACCTTTTTGAAGTTGTCGACGTCCACCATGATGAGCGACAGCGGGCGTTGATGTCGGCGTGCCCCCGCACATTCCGCTGCCAATCGCTCGTCAAAGTGGCGACGATTGAACACATTTGTGAGCGCATCGCGCGAAGCCGCTGCATGCAACCGCTGATGCATTTCTTCGTCAAGCGGATCTAAGAAGGCCAACCTCAAGAGCGTGCTGGCGCCCACTCGAACCACGTCCTCGGGCGTGAGTGGGTGATGCGCGACCGTTTGTTCATTCACAAAGGTGCCGTTGCGGCTGCCCAAATCTTCAACGAGAAAGCTTTCACCCCGCTGGGTGATGCGCATGTGGGTGCGCGAAATGCCCTCGTCATCAAGCACAAACTGGGCGGACGCCGACCGACCTATGACCCAGGAGCGGCCGGGCCACAAGCGCAGCACGCGCCCTTCATAAGGACCCTGTAGCACCACCAAGCAAGGCCTGCGCTCTGAATGCTTTTCGGGCGCGAGGGCGAGTATGGGGTTCTGGACCAGCAGCGTGCCCGTTTCCTCAGACTCAACGGACTCGGGAGCCGCTTCGTCTGGCGCAAAGAATTCGCCGCTTTGGTGATCAGATCGCGCCACTTTGCTCCTGGATGTGCTGATTAGGCATCGGCGGGCCGCGACGTGACTTGAGCCGTCGAAGGGTGGGCCCCGGGATGTGGGCCTTGAAAACGGCTAGGTTGAAGCCGCGAGGCCGCTTTTCGGGGATTTTTGCGGCTCAATTCCAGCCTGGCCCGCCAGCCTAGCCCGCGACCAGGCCCGCACTCTTTCAAGGTGCTGCTTTTCCTCAGCGAGGGCGGCGGAGAAGCGCACGGACAAGTCGTCATGGCCGAGCGCCTGGGCAAACTGCACCAAAAGGTCCCAGGCGTCATTGTCTGTGAGCTCCAAGACCAGAATGGCGCGCAGCGCTTCGGTCAAGGTGGTTCGCGGATCCGTGAGCACTTGCAACACGCCCGAGGTCGCAACCTCCGCCAAGTTGGCACCTGGGGTCATGGCGGTGGGGTCGCCGCCCAGGCTCAACAAAGTTGATGAGAGGAGGTGCATGTGTGCTTGCTCCTCATCACGCAAACACTGCAGATCGATCTGTGTGGGGCCGCCGGGGAGATGGTCAGCCGCGGCATGCTTGGCCAACAATGCCTCGTAGAGCCTGGTGCCAATCCGCTCAAACGCCAAACGCTCCGCCAACAGATCGAGCAACACAGTGAGCTTCTGGTCTTTGGCGGCTGTGACGGCGCTGCGCACGCCCCCCTTTGAGCTTGCTAACGGGGGCATGGTGCGAACAGTGTTTGCGGCACGTGAATGTTGGGTGCGGACCGAGGCGATGCTTGGCGTCTCGAGGGGTGATGCCCCAGCGCTTGGCAACGCTCGTTCGACTTTCTTCGAGGCAACGCGCGACGAAGCGATTCCCGTCCGGTTCATGCCGGTGTCGGTGGTCTTTTTTTTCATTTAAGATCCTTTAGGCCAATTGGGTGGCTATGCAGCGCTTCGTTTGCCCCGGCTCAACTCCGTGCCTGGTCTATAGATGTAGTTGGCGGCCACGGTTTCAGATGGCGAACCATGTTGGTTCAGCGCCTGCCGATAGCGGACCGACGCGTCGGCCGGACCCTCATCGTGCTTGGAAATGAAATGAGCGCCTTTTGCACGCAGATCCACTTCGTTTTCCAATACATCGCGGACAAACTGCCGTTGGCTGGCAAACGGAATCGGGGCAGGCAAAGTTGTGGGCAGCAATTCGTAGGGATCGCGCTTTTCAAGGCGGCGCATCAGATCCATCACATAGTGAAGGTGGCCAAGCTCGTAGTCCAGTCCGCGTTGCCATCGCTGCTTTAGCTGCGGGTTGCCCTCTTGTTCCACGCAGCTCCAGTAATTGTAAACCTCTGCCAGTTCATGCAAGAGCCACTTTTCGATCCATGTCTCTTGCGGATCGATGATTGATTCATATTGGGTCACATGTTGCTCTTCGATTGAGGCGATCTCAGCGTAAAGCTGCCGCGCCATTGGATCAGAGAACATGGGTCCTACGGTCATGTAGTAGTCGTGCGTTTGCGTCTCGGCCGCCATGATGGTGAGGGCGTTAATCTTGCTAATGGGCTCGGTCAGCTTTCTGTTGTAATTGTCACGTAGATCATCAAGTGGATCGCGATGTTCAAAACAAGTGGGGCGGCCCGGGCGAATGTCCGTATAGCTTTGAAGAATGTTGTTCGCGTCTTTTCCCTCAACACGATCCATGAGGGCGGCGTAGCGGTACATATGATCGAAGTCTTCCAACATGCCGAAACGGTAAACCGACGCTAAGTAGGGGTCAGGTTCGCTTTGCGCAACGGCGGCGGTAACTTCGATGGCCGTTTGTTCGAGGGCGATTGTGTTTTCCAGCGCCGATTGATCGGACGGATTCAGCCAATTCACCAGCGTTCGTTGGTGCTGCTCGACCCTGCGAATGCGCGCCAGATGCGGCTGTAGTTCTTTGTTCATGCGAGCGCAGGCGTGGCTAAAACGCACTGCCTCGGCTTCTAACCCGTTCATAAGGATCACGCGCACGCGGCTAAAGGCATCGTCGTTGAGCTTGCTGTAGGTCGCCTCCGTCATTTCCTTCCATGTGAACACTTGTCGCTCAAGTGGAACGCCTTTTTCAGTCTTAAGATCTAAACCCATTGTGCCTCCGTTTCGCAGCGGCGAGGTTCCGCGCGCCACGACACCCAATGCACCGAATGTGCCCGCTCATCTGTCATCCGCATGGGCGGCTGGCATTCACCACAATTGTTGAGGCGAAAGGCGGTCGCCTCCAACGCGCACGCCAAAACGGCAAGGGAGCGTGCGGCGCTACGGCGCGTCCGCAGCGCTGGCGTATGAGGCAGCGTGAGCAAAAAGAAACCCAGTTACCGATGCGAAGCCGAGAATGTTCTTTCGACGGATCGTTCTGAATCAACCCCCTCGGGGAGCAATGGCAGGACGAAAAGCCGCCCGACGGCCAGAAAACACCCACTATTATGGTATGCAATGGTATAGAGTGGGGTTAGATGGTCAGTTTATCACGTGTCGTCTCGTCAGTCCTTGCTTTGACATTATGCGTTATTGTGACGCCGCCAGCCGTGGCAAGGCCTCGCACCGAGACGCCTGGACGTCTTGCGGTCAGCGACAACAAGCGGTTTTTGGTCGACGCCCAAGGCGCGCCGTTTTTCTGGCTAGGGGACACCGCGTGGGAGCTGTTCCATCGCCTTAACCGCGAGCAGGCCGAGATTTACCTAAAAGACCGCGCCGCCAAGGGCTTCACGGTGATTCAGGCCGTTGTGTTGGCCGAGCTCGATGGGCTGAACGCCCCCAATCCCTATGGGAACACGCCCCTTCAAGACAACGATCCGCTCAAGCCAAACGAAGACTACTTCCGCCATGTTGACTGGATCGTCAAACGCGCCAACGAGTTGGGATTGGTGATTGGCATGCTGCCCACATGGGGCGACAAATGGTTGAAAAAGTGGGGCGTCGGGCCCGAAATTTTCACCGTCAAGAACGCCGAGGGCTATGGCCAGTGGCTTGCGAAGCGGTATCAGCACGCCGCCTTGGTATGGATTGTGGGTGGCGACCGTCCCATGGAAGCGGACGTTCACAAGCAAATCACGCGCGCGATGGCCAAGGGTCTTAGGGCCGGCGACCTCGGGGCCCACCTCATTACGGTCCACGTGACAGGCGGATCAAGTTCGGCCGATTGGTTTCACGACGAACCATGGCTTGACTTCAACATGCGCCAAAACGGTCACGTGGCCGAATACGTTCGCTACGAAAAAACCCGGCTGGATTACGAGCGTGAACCCGCCAAGCCGGTGGTGGACGGCGAGCCCATTTACGAGGACCACCCGATGTCGTTCAAGGCCAGCGAATTTGGGCATTCCGTTGCAGCGGATGTGCGCCGCGCTTTGTACTGGGATCTGTTCGCGGGCGCCTTCGGTCACACTTATGGGCACCATTCAGTGTGGCAAATGTGGTCGCCCCCGCATGCTCCGATCAACAACCCCCTGATGACCTGGGACGAAGCTCTGAAACAACCTGGTGCCGGGCAGATGCAACACGCACGGTGGCTGCTGCAATCGCGTCCCTTTCTTACCCGCATTCCTGACGACAGCGTTGTGGTTCCCGATCCCGTGGCCACATCGGTTCCGGGCGCCGGGCGATATAGGTTTGCAGCCACCCGTGATGCCCAAGGAACCTGCGCGATGGTTTACGCTCCGATCGGACGCCCGTTTCGGGTGCGTATGGACGCCATCAAAGGCAAGCGCGTAAAAGCTTGGTGGTTCGATCCTCGCACCGGAAAAGCGCGCGCAGTCGGCAGCTTCCCCGCGGAGGGTGAACGTATGTTTGTGCCGCCCCATCCCGGAGAGCTTCTCGATTGGGTCCTGGTGCTTGACGACGCGGCCGCTGGGCATCCCACGCCAGGCGCGCGAAAATCGCGGACCAACTAAGCCGCCGCTTCAAGTCGGTGGCGCACCAAACCCACATGCTCCCGCAACACGTAAAGCTGATCGGCAAAAGCAACTGGCATCTTCAGCTCGTTGACTGCGGCCTCGATCTCATCAAGGCGCGTGAGCAGCTGAGCTCGGGTCTCAGGGGTGGTAGCGCCCAGGATCTCACGTTCGATCAGCATCAGCGCGCCATACCAGCGATAGATCCTCGAACGCACCCGCCAGCGATAGATCGCGGGCAACACGCGGGTGGCTGGAACCAGCACCACTAGCAAAGGCAAAAGCACAACGAGCAGCCGATCGACCAAGCTGGCAAGCCAAAACGGCAAACGGCGATAGAGCAGCTGCCCCCCAGATTTGTAATAGCGTTCTGCATCCTCGCTGATGGGGAGCTCGTGTTCAATGGCCGCTGGGAATTCTCCGGCTTCGTGAAACAGGCCCGAGGTGCCATGGACCTCGCGCGCGGCGGCGATCAGCATGTCTGACAACGCTGGATGCAGATCCGTTCGCGCCACAAGTTCAACCGTGGCACCCACCAATTGGTAGTCGCTGGGAGGATCGTTGTCGGCAAGATCAAGGCTGCCTTCAGGAAGCGTCAACGTCGAAAGCCAGCGAAACCTGCGGGCGTAGCCTGCCGCTTGCCTGAAACTCATGAGATGCACGTGCGGGTGGTGAAGCAATTCCCTAATAAGTTCGGGAGACGCGCTGTCGCTGGTTAAGAATGCGGCGTCAATGGCGCCCCCTTCAAGCGCCTTCGCGGCGGCGTCGCCATCGAGCGACAGCAGCGTTGCGGCGTGCTCGTCTATCTTGTTGGCCGCAAGCAGCGCCATGGCCAAAGCGCGGGTGCCGCTGCCCTCCGGACCCACCGCCAAGCGTTTGCCCTGCAAGCCCCTCAAGGATTCGATCGTTGCGTCGCCGCCGTAAAACACCATCAGAGGCTTGATAAACATGGTGCCCAACGTCACAAGCTTCGAGGCATCAACACCGGTTAACATCCCTGCCTGCACAAACCCAACGTCGGCGTCGTGATCGCCATCGGCCAAGCGATGCAGATTCTCTTGACTGCCGCGTGAATCAAGCAGGTTGACCTTCACGCCATGGCTTTCGATGTGGCGTTTGTAATGCTCGGCCATATGCCGGTATTCACTGTCCGGCGTTCCGGCCAAGAATTGAATGCTATGGGGCGGCGCTGGGCGTACAAATTCGATGGCGGCCCAAAACGCTGCCAAAATGACAATGAGGCCAGGCAATCCCACCGCCAAAAGATCCTTCCAGGCGATGCGTACGAACTTGGGCGGCAGCAAGCTGCGCCGTTTCAGGGACATGCTCACAAGCTATCTCCGAACAAAGGTTAAATAATCGCAACCTCGGTGCGCGCCCGCAACGCGTGGGCTCGTGGAGGTTGAAATTTAGTATAACCAGTTAGCAAGCGTGCGCTTCGTTGCAATTGCCCCCAGCGAACCTGATCGAATTGCAATGGTTATGGTACGTTAGCGCGCATGTTTTCGTTTAGATCCGGGACATTGTTGAGTCTGTTGTGCCTGTGGGCCTGTGCCAACCCGCAGCCACAGGCGGGAGTGACATTGCCCAAGCGAGCCACGCCTTTGCAACAGGGCTCAGCGTCCATATTCATGCCCCTGCCCGAGCACCCCCGCCCCGTTTTTCAGCGCGCCCACTGGGTGAATTTGAACGGACCGTGGGCGTTTGCGCTCGATCCAGAAAACATCGGCGAGAGGCAAGGGTGGTCACGCGGGAAAACGGAATTTGATCAGAAGATCGTGGTGCCATATTCGTGGGCCGCCCCGCTTTCGGGCGTCAAAGGCAATGCAGATGTTGCTTGGTATCAGCGCGAGATTGACATCCCGCTGGAATGGGCCGGCGAACGCGTGTTTTTTGTTGTGGGCGCCAGCGATTGGCGCACAACGGTGTGGCTAGATGGACAGCAGCTGGGCTCGCACGAAGGCGGCTATACGCCCTTTGAGTTCGAGTTAACGTCTCAAGTAAAGCCGGGCGGGCGGTATGCGCTGGTGCTTCGCGTGGACGACGCCGCCAGGCCGCACAAGTTGGAAGGCAAACAGGGCTACGGACAGGCACGGGGAATGTGGCAAACGCCCTACCTTGAGGCGCGGGGCGGCTTGGCGATTGGGCGACTTGCGTTCACTCCCGATGTTCAGAACCAGCGGGTGGCGCTCAAGGCGCATTTGCTCGACGCGGCCCGTGTGTCCGCCGAGATCTCGCTGACTTGTGGATCGCTGAAAACGTCGGCGGTCGTGGACAAGGGCGTGCGCGAACTGTCGCTGAGCCTGCCGATTCCAAACCCCAGGTTATGGTCGCTCGAAGATCCGCACCTTTACGAATGTGAGGTTGTACTGGCTGGCCACGATGGCAAACCTGATCGTGTGAGCACGTATTTCGGCATGCGCACTGTGGGGGTGGTGGATTTGCCGGGGCATGGCCATCCCTATGTGGCGCTCAACGGACGCCCGGTGTATCTGCAAATGGCTCTAGACCAAGCCTTTCATCCCACTGGATTTTACACGTTCCCTAGCGACGAATTCGTTCGCGAAGAGGTTTTGCGCGCCAGGCGCTTGGGATTGAACACACTGCGCGTGCACGTCAAGGTTCCCCTTCCGCGCAAACTTTATTGGGCCGACCGGTTGGGCGTTCTGGTTATGGCGGACGTTCCCAATGGCTGGGGCGAACCTGATGCGGCTTTACAGAAGGAGCATGGGCACACATGGCAACAGATGCTTCAGCGGGATTTCAATCATCCATCCATCTTTGCGTGGGTGTTGTTCAACGAAACCTGGGGTTTGACGCATGGAACTGGCAACGCCAAAACCTATACGCCGCAAACCCAAGCGTGGGTGCAGAGCGTCTATCAAAAAGCCAAACAGTTGGATCCCACGCGCCTCATTGAAGACAACAGTCCCAACTTGGGCGACCACGTGGCCACAGACATCAATTCTTGGCACAACTATCTGGCGGGCAGCGCTTGGAACGCTCACGTTGCCGACGTTGTGAAACAAAGCTTTCCTGGCTCAAACTGGAACTTCGTGCAGGGCAAACAACAAGGCAGGCAGCCCCTTGTTAACAGCGAATTTGGCAATGTGTGGGGCTACGACGGCAACACGGGCGACGTTGATTTTAGTTGGGACTACCACGAGGCCATCAACGCCTTTCGCAGGCATCCCAAAGTTGCAGGCTGGTTGTACACCGAGCATCACGACGTGATCAATGAATGGAATGGCTACTTTCGCTTTGATCGAAGCGAAAAATATCCGGGCCTTTCCGATCTGGCCCCCGGTATGGCGCTGTCAGATTTTCATTCACCGATGTTCGTGGTTGTGGGCGAAAAGCTTTGCGAGACGCGCAAGCCAAACGAACGTGTCAACGTTCCCGTCTGGACATCATTTTATGACGCCAACGCCGCGTGGGGAAAGCAGCTGCGTTTGCGCACGCGGCTTCATGGTTGGGACGCTTTAGGACAACCAAAACAATGGGATGAACAGGTCCGTTCGTTCAAAACCGGTCCCTGGCATTTTGAGGCGTTGGCGCCGCTGGCCGTTCGCATGCCTTCAGAGCCCGCGGTTGTGGTTCTGTCGGTGCGTTTGGAGACCGAGGCGGGCGTGGCCATCAGCCACAATTTCACCACCTTTGTGGTGAAGGCGGATGCCTCCGCGAAAGCACGGTTGGCCTCTGGTCAAACGCTCGCGATTTCGCGCGTGAGTGTGGCCGCCGTACAGCAGGCGCAGTTTTCAGGTGGTCACAGCTTTGTATTGCAGGACAAAAAGCTCAATGGCTTGGGCAATGGTTTCGTGAAATACAATCTGGCTTGGCCATCAGCCCTAAAGCCCAACGACAAAATCGATTCCGCGGTGTTTTTAGCTGAAGTGTCCACGCGGCCCCAGCTGGGTAAAGATAGCGGGCAAACCGATGCCAATTTGGGCAGCTATATGCGCGGCGCAGGCGCACACGATCCCAGTTTGAACAGCAACAGCTACCCGATGACAGATACCCACCTGAACCCAGGCGCCGTGAACGTTTGGGTCAACGATGTGCTGGCCGGTCGTTACGATCTGCCAGACGACCCTGCTGACCACCGCGGCATTCTTTCTTGGCATGCCCAGGCGGGCAACAAGCGTTTGGCTGAAGCGGGCACCTACGGTTACCGCTTGCAGGTTCCCATTCCCCCGCAGGCACTGGACAAAGCGCGCAGCCAGGGGGCGTTCGAGGTGCGGTTGGAAGTGGCTGACGGTCTAGGGACAGGGTTGGCTGTCTATGGTGCCGAATTTGGACGTTACCCTTTAGACCCTACCGTTGTCTTGACGGGAGCCACGGCGCGATAGCTGCCCTTGAGGCCTGTGTAGGTAGATCTGCGCCGCTTCAGGGGCGCAAATCTGGCTCTCGCATCGTTTAGATAGTGTTCGGCCCAGACGATAGCCTGTTCAAGGGACAGTTTGCCGAACTCCGACGCTCTACTTGAGAATTTGATCAGCCGCGGTCATGGCGACGGTGCGGGCGAGGACCTCGAGCGCGAGGTTCGAGCCACCCAGTACCTCGTTGCGGGGGGCTCCTTGTTGTATTTTTTGTGGCATTTTTTGGCCCTCAAATTGGATCCCACCGCCCAGGATCCCCTCTGGATGAGGGCAGGCATGGCTGGGCTGTGTTTGCTGGTCGGGAGCTTGCTGTTTAAGCCCAAGCTCGTGGCCTGGCGGGACACCATTCTTATGGGCTTGTTCGCGCTGGCCACCATGCATGTGACCTACTTGATGGCCATCAACCAATTCTCGCGGTTTTATTTTGTAAGTGTTCTTGCATGCGTCGCGTGCTGCGGGGTGGTGCTCACCAACATGCCCTCCTTCTTTATCTACTCCGCGATCATTGCTGTTTGGTGCGGGGTGGTGGCATTTTTCGATTCATGGGCCTCGTGGCGTGAGTATGTGCAGTTGGCTGCTGCGCTGGCCACGCTCCAGACGGTCACCGCTTTAGGGTTATGGCGGCGCCTCAAGGCCGAGGCCATGGCGCGCGGCAACTTGAAACAAGCGCGGGATTTTCTTCGCAAAGTGATAGATGCGGTTCCCGATCCAGTTTTCGTGAAAGACGCGCAAGACGGATGGCTGATGGTCAACGAGGCGTTTCGTCGTTACACCCAAACGGAAACAGCCAACGTGCTTACGCGAAGCAGCTCAGCTCTGCAGGCCGTCGCCCCCGAGGATCCCGTCAAGAAGAAGCGCGTTTCCGCTGGTCCCGCAGGAGAGTGGGTGGAGGAGGACTTGGATCTGGTGTTCGAGGGGGTGCTGCAAAGAAGCGTTGCCTCGAAAGTGGCCACCGCGACGCTTGTTGGGGGGCGCGTGTTCGAGGTGGGGGTGATTCGTGATGTGACGGAGCGAAAGCAGCTTGAGGCCGCGCTTGAGGAGAAAGTTCGTGAATTACAGAGTGCTCAGAAACAGGTCAGACGATTGGAAGGCCTGCTGCCCATTTGCATGCACTGCGGCCGCATTCGCGAAGGCAACGATCAATGGCAAGAGCTTGAGCATTTTATCGAGAAAAATAGCGACGCCTCATTCTCACATGTGCTTTGTCGGACTTGCCTTGATGAGCATCATCCGGCAACGGAGGAAGGCTGATGTTGCTTGAGTCCGACGATTCGGTGCAGAATCCCCGTGTCCTGCTGGTGGATGACGACGATTCCATTCGTTTGGCGCTGCAACGGGGTTTGCAAAAGCTAGGCTGCGAAATCTTGCATGCCGCAGATGGCGAAGCGGGGCTTCGAATGCTCAAGGAGACCTCTGTGCAGGTTGTCTTCTTGGATTTGCGAATGCCTGGCATCGATGGTCACACTTTCTTGCGCCGCCTGAGCACCTACGCTTCGGCCACCCGTGTGGTTGTGGTGAGCGGCCAGGGCAACATGGACGATGTCGTTGATGTGCTCAGAGGCGGTGCGGTAGACTACCTTCGCAAACCGTGGACCCAATCTGAATTGCTGGCCGCCTACACACGTGCCATGGACGCGTTTGCGGCGTTAGCTTCACCGAAGCCATCGCACGACGTGACGTTCGCTGACGCTTATGGTGGGTCAACGGCAAACCCCTTGCCTGTGCCTCCGACAGCTATCTTACAGGCGCCTACGGAACCTCGTGGGGCGCAGCAGCAAACCCCTCCGTTGAACCACGCCATCGCAGCACGGGGGGAGGGGCCCGCCAAGCTCAATGCATTTCAGCTGGTGATAGAGCGACTAAAATCTGGAGATGTAGCGTTGCCCGCCGCTCCCGTGGTGATGACCAAGATGCGGGAGATGATTCGCAAAAACACTGTGGACGCGGCCCAAATGGCCATGTTGGTGTCGCAAGACCAGCGCTTGTCTGCCGAGGTGCTTCGGTTGGCAAACACAGCCCACTACGCCCGGGCTGGTCGCACAAGCGATTTGCAGACTTCGGTGACCCGCATTGGCTTCCGCCAAATTCACCACATCGTGGAAACTGTGCTCCTGAGAGCAGCGTTCGAGGGCACCGATCCCTGGGTGCGGTCCTGCTTGCACGACATTTGGCGGCGCGGGGTGGCCACCGCTCTGGCAGCGCGCTGTTTGGTTGATCAGATTCCGAGTGCGCAAAAGATGGATGCGGGCCTGGCTTATCTTTCCGGCTTGTTTATGGACGTGGGCGCTTCATTTTTGTTGTGGGTTGTGGACGAAACGAGCGCCAAATCAGGCCAGCCCATCGACAAAGCCAGCGCAACCGCTTCAGTGGCCACGCATCATCGGCCGATTGGGCGCAGGATCATCGAGAGCTGGCACATTGACCCCGTGGTGCAGTTGGTGGCGGCTTTGCACCACGCTGACCCTGGACCCTGCGCCGGCGTGGGCATGTATAAGGCGCTTGTGGCGGTGGGCTCGATGGTTGCCGAGCAGCTCAAGTTGCCGCCTGATCTTACACAAGTGGGATCCGGCCTAGATCCCCTGGTTCAAATGAAACTACTTTCGACTTTGGGATTGACCAACGCCGATCTCTTTCGGGTGGCGACTGTGATTCAACCCGAGTTTGATGCCATCACGCACGGTGCGTAGCGTTTTCCTGTGCGCGATTAAGCGCATTGCGTACCGCTGTGAGCAGCTGTTGCGAGTCAAGGGGTTTTGGCAACAGCACCGTGCCTTGATCAATCCACGCCTGATTCAAGCCCGCGCCCTCGGTGTAGCCTGACACGAAAACCACGGCGATGTCAGGGATGATCAATTTCAACTGAGACGCGAGGTCAACCCCGTTGATGTGCGGCATGACCATGTCGCTCAGCAACAGCCGAATGGTGGGAATGCGCTGGGCGAGCGCCAAGGCCTCGGCGCCATCTTGCGCTTCGACAACGTGATACCCGCGACCTTTGAGCAGCCTGGCTATGAATCTTCGTACGCTGGCGTCGTCTTCCGTTACAAGCACGAGCTCGGTGCCCTCGAGCCCGTTGGATGGGATCGTTTCTTTGATTGGCAAGGTGGACGTGGGGGCGTCCTTGCAACTAGGCAGGTGAACCTCAAATTGCGTTCCTTTTCCTGGCGTGCTTTCCACGCGAATGAAGCCACCGCTTTGATTTACGATGCCGTAAACAGTGGGCAGGCCCAATCCTGTGCCTTTGCCGAGCGGTTTCGTAGTGAAGAAAGGCTCGAAAATCTTCTCTAAAACTTCTGGTGTCATGCCATGGCCTGTGTCTGAGACAGCCAGCTTCACAAATGTTCCGGGTCTCAGTTCGGCGTTTCGGCGCGCCTCATCCTCGCTGATCTGAACATTGTGAAAATGAATCTTCAAAACGCCCTGCTCACCCATGGCATCACGTGCGTTGACGGCCAAATTTAAGATCACTTGCTCTATTTGGCTGGGATCGGTCTTGACTTTGGCCAAGTCGGGGTCGGTGGTCATGTGCACTTCAATCCCATCACCCAGAAGCGGGCGAAGCACGCCACGCAAATTCATGGTGCACTCGAACAGATCAATCACCGACGGGGCCAACACCTGTTGTCGGCTAAAGGCCAGAAGCTGGCGGGTGAGGTTGCTGGCACGATGTGCGTTTTTCAGAATCTCGCCCATGTCTTCATGCGAGGGATCGAGAGGCGCGAGACCTT